>CP102060.1:3113674-3425042 GCA_024579835.1 Clostridiaceae bacterium HFYG-1003 | reverse complement strand
CATTTCTTACTCATTTTCATTGACGTTATCCTCCTGTGTTTTGAAATAATCGGGCGCTCCGCCTGTTTCGCGAAACGCCTTGATGAATGCGGCCAGCTCTTCCGGAGTTGCTGAGACACTGCGGACCATTTCCACGATCTCGGTCTTCTCCAGCTCGTCCTTCTGTGCCTTAAGCTCGATGAGTCTGGCCTCGAGGCTTTTGATTCGATGGGTGATCTTGTCGATCTCCTCCGTCAGTTTTTGTATCTTTGGATTCATGATTACCTCCTTGGTAAACGCCCGAAGGCGTAAAAATGGGATTGGAAATATGAGGTGTTCATGGAGGCGTACTGGATGGGGTTTCCGGCGTGGATCATCATGCCGTCGCCCACGTAGATGGCCACATGGGAAACCGGACCGATACTGTCGTAAGTGCCGGTGAAAAACACAATGTCGCCTGGCTTGGCCTCCAAGGGTTGGATGATGGCGCACTGGTCAAAGATCCCTTGGGCAGTGGTCCTTGATAATGGATAGACGCCCGAATTTTTGAATACCCAGCAGACAAAGCCGGAGCAGTCAAAGGACGTCGATGGTGTGGAGCCTCCCCAAACATAGGGATAACCCAGATACTTTTCTGCTTCCTTGATCAGGGCAGCGAAGGTGGGATCTGACAGCGCTTCCGGCGGGATGTCGTAGTCGGTATAAGCGCCATTTGTGCCGCCGACGGCTGGCGGGGTGTAGGGGTCAGTCCCCTCGATAAAGAAATAAGGATTGAGATGCTGGCCGTTTAAGGTCAGTTCCAGGTGCAGATGGCTGCCCGTACTGGCACCGGTGCTTCCGGCCTTGGCGATGGCCTGTCCCCGCAGAACGCTCTGTCCTTCTGTTACCAGAATGCTGAAGCAGTGGGCATAGGTGCTGCGGTAGCCGTCCTTGCCCTCGATGACCACATAGTTGCCATAGCCGCTGGCATCGTAGCCAACTCGGACCACTTCGCCGTCATGAATGGACTGGATCGGAGTTCCCAAAGCCACGCCCAAATCCAATCCACGGTGGATCTGCAGCCGATCTGAGATGGGATGGACACGCCAGCCATAAAGGCTGGTGACATGGCTTGGCCAATTGAAGCTAAAGGGATTGCCGAAATACTGCTTGTTGCCCTTGGTATCCATGTACACGAGATACATTTCCCGCTGATCCGCATTCATGCGCGGATAGACGACGGAGTACAAGGATTGGCTGCCTAAGTTGATATTCAGGATGTAGAAACTATAGGGGACCTCCACCTCATAGCTTTCGCGAATGATCTGGACATCTCCGGTTTCCGGATCGGTCACGGTATAGGTCCGGTAACGGGTTTCGGTGCGGTATCGCACCTCGACAGTCTCTGTGATGCTTAAATTGTACATGGAGGAAAAGAGAGATCGCAGCTCAGCTTCGACCTCCGCGTAGGTGAAATCTTCGAATCTTGCCGTCAGATAGGCGATCAGCTCATGAGGATCATGGCCGATGGGATCAACGGTGTAGCGGTATTCATCAAAGCCGGGATAATCCCGTTCGATGTTGAGCAGGTCATACTGCAGCTCTGCCTCCAGCCTGGTGTACTCCAGATCAGCGGCAGTGATGTCCTCGTCGGATGCGGTGTAGGAAGTCGTGAGAAAGGCATTGAGTCCGCCCACGGCCATCTGGGAGCAGCTGACAAAGGTATTGAGGATCAGCATGACAACAAAGAAGATGCCGATAATGCCCAGAAAAACCTTGCTGTGCCGGGCAACGAAAGCGGCAGCCTTCTCCAGCGCCTCCTTCGCTTTCTTCGCGGTCTTCACGGTGGTTTGGGCAGTCTTCTGAACGGTTTCCGCACCTCTTCCGGCTTTGGCTGCAGCGTATTCCTTCTTGATGGCCTGCCTTTGCTGCCAGCGGGATAAGGGATTGGTCGAGAAAAGCGGCTGCTCCCTGGCTGCCTGTTTTTGAAGCAGGCTGACGTTGGCCTGGTCCAGATTCTTCTCCACTTTCAGGGATTTACGCGCCGCTTTCAGTGCATGGGAACGATGGGCATTCTGCGCAGTCCGGACGGTGCCTTCAGCGGTTCTTTCCAGGCGGTGGGCAGCCTCCACGCCGACATTGTCATCTTCGGATCTGGTAATCTGCCGGTGGATCTCCGCAGCGGGCAAGGCGGCCGCTGCAGACTTCAAAGTTGAGGGTGTTTTTTTCACCTGAAGCTCTTCAAACTGCAGCTTCACAGGCTTTTTCATGGGGCTAAAGGAAACGCTCGTCTCGTGGGTTCCCAGCGATTCTGCCTTGCCTTTTTTTGCTGCTTTCTCCAGCTTATTCGCAGCCTTGTCCACCTTCTGAGTGGCTTTTTGAAGCTCCGGGCTGCTGCGTTCCTCCTCGGTGAACTGAAGCCGGGTGACGGTGCGGTTGGCTTTCCTGGCGCTCATGTCACACCCCCTTGACCTCAGCTGGCTTCGTCGTCATGATTCGGTAAAGCTCGGTATCCTTCGGGAAACGGTCTGCAAAGGGCAGGATCACATTCCCGTAGAACAACAGGCCTTCACCTTCACCGGAATGGGTGACATAGGACAGCTGGTGGGGAGAGATGTTGAGCTGCTTGGCCAGGATCTGCCGGTCACCGCCTGCCTGGTTCAGCATGTAGACGAAGTCGCTGTTTTCAAAGATGTTTTCGATTTCGCGCGAAGACAGCAGGTCCTTGACGTTCTGGGTGATGCCCGTCGGAATGCCGCCCCACTTTCTGAATCGCTTCCAGATCTCCACGGAGTAGGCAGCAGTCTGTTCCTCCTTAAGCAGCAGATGGAATTCATCAATGTAGTAACGGGTGCTTCGGCCTTCCGCCCGGTTGGTGGTCACGCGGCCCCAGACCTGGTCCTGGACGATGAGCATGCCCAGCTTCTTCAGCTGCTTGCCCAGTTCCTTGATGTCAAAGCAGACCAGGCGGTTCTGGATATTCACATTGGTTCGGTGGTTAAAGACATTGAGCGAGCCGCTGACATAGATCTCCAGCGCTGTCGCAATGAGCCTTGCTTCCTTTTCCGGCTGCTCCA
The DNA here is from genome assembly GCA_024579835.1 of Clostridiaceae bacterium HFYG-1003. Lineage (NCBI taxonomy): Bacteria > Bacillati > Bacillota > Clostridia > Eubacteriales > Clostridiaceae > Clostridiaceae bacterium HFYG-1003. The sequence continues at coordinate 3,422,007 of CP102060.1, read as the reverse complement.
GAAGGATTTGGTGCAGATCTCCCAGAATGGGAACATTCTCCGGCTTGGGTTCATTGAGATAGGCCTGATACACCATGCGGACACAACGATCAATGACGGTCTTTTCGATGGGCTGAAGGCCATCTCTGCCGCCGACGATGAGCTCGCACAGGGACAGGATGAAGTCGGATTTCAGGGACAGCGGGCTCTCATCCTCGGAGTAGTTCAAGTTGATGTCCATGGGATTGATGTAATGTCCGCTGGTGGGTGAGATCTTGATGACCTGGCCCTGCAGACGCTCCACCAGGGGGTAATACTCACCCTCAGGATCGCAGATGGTAATGTCGTCCTGGGTGATGAGAAAGGCATTGGCGATCTCACGCTTGGCGGAGAAGGACTTGCCGCTGCCCGGGGTGCCCAGGATCAGTCCGTTGGGATTCTTCAGGGCTTTCCGGTCCACCATGATCAGGTTGTTGGACAATGAATTAAGCCCGTAATAGAGAGGTTCACCTTCGCGCTGAAACAGTTCCTGGGTGGTGAAAGGCACAAAGATGGCCGTGCTGGATGTGGTCAGGCCACGCTGGATCTCAATCTGATTGTGTCCAAGGGGCAGGGATGAGTTGAGACCGGATTCCTGCTGGAAGTCCAGCCGGACCAGCTGACAGTTGTATTTCTGGGCAATGCCCTGGGCCTGAAAGATGTTGTTGTCCAGCGTCTGTTTACCATCGGCGGTATTCATGATCAGAAAGGTCATGAGGAACATACGCTCATTGTGGCTCTGCAGATCCTGCAGCAGCTTCTTGGCTTCACCGCCGTAGGTAGCTAGATCCGACGGGATGATGTCCATGTCGTAGCCGGAACGGACGGCCTTCTTCTGCTCTTCGATCTTCATCCGGTCCAGATCCGTGATCTTGCGCTTGATGGTCTTGATGGCTGAGGTTTGATCGATGGACTGGATATGGAGCGTCACAACCAGGCTGTTGTCCATGGACAGAAAATCCGCCAGCATGCGGTCGTTGAGCTCGGGGGCCAGGATCTGCAGGAAGGAAACGGAGCAATGCTTTCTGCCCATCCGAAAGTTCCTGCTCTCGGAAAAATCAAAGGATGAAGGTGCAATGTAGTCTTTGGTGGAAAGGCCCGATAGGGGCAGCCAGTCCCAGTCAAAGAGAAAGCGCTCCTGTCCATCCAGGTGGTAGATGCTGTGCAGGAGCTTCAGGCGGTCTTTGCCGCTCAAAGGATCTGCTGCGACGCCAAGGCGCTTGAAGCTATTTAGCAGATCATTCTCGATACGTTCCAGCCGGGGCTTGGCCGTACGAAGATTCTCCGCTTCGATGCCGAAGGTGATGAACTTGGTCTTGGACAGGCCGTTGTTGCCTTTGGCCAGCTGACCTCGGAGCATATTTGCATATTCTTCGCGGATGTCATCAAAGTCATCGTTCTGATCCGGGATCAGGATGGACTGCTCGAATTCCTCGATGCTGGCACTAAGATTCAAGAAAGAGAACTGAAAGCGGATGGAGCTGTCAAAGTAGTTGAGGAAATCACACCAGCCGTCAAAAATGGCCGTCTTGTCCTCGTTCTGAGCCAGCTGGTAGTTGATGTCCTGAAACTGAATAGTCTTGGTATATAAGGCATCCGTTGCCTGGCAGATGCCGTCGGGATGCATGCGCAGGTAAGGGATCGTCTGCTGGGCCGTTGCCGGAACCTTGCTGTCACGCTTGGCTCTGGCGATGGCGCTTTCAATGCGATTTCTTTCCTCGCGGCTGAGGTTTCGTTGGATGGTTTTCTTGGTGGACAATCGCTTTTACCTCCTTGTCCAGATTGGTTTGCCGCTCTACGGCGGCATAGAAGTTGTCGGTCCGGTAGGGCCGCTTCTTCGGTCGGATGAAACGGCTCTGAATGAGCTGATAGAGGATCTTTTCCAGGGGCTGACCGTTTCGTTCATACATGGCCAGCAGGAAAAACGGCAGCATGGACAGCACCATGAGTAGCGCTGCCGTGCTGACACTCATGTGGGGCTTGGCAAGAAAAAACAGCGGAACGCCCAGAAGAGCACCGCTGCCAAATGAAATCAGTTGACGCTTGGTGAGATTGAGCATCACCTTGGTCTTGATCTTGGTCAGATCCTTGGGTACAGGGACATAGGCCACAGGCTTTTCTCCTTTCGCTAAGTGGGCATTGAATATGGATTTGGTGAGAATACACTTCTGTCGAGTGATTTAGATTCGAGAAAAACTGCTCACGATGAGCAATGCGCAAATGATATAATTGATTTGATATCAATGAATTTTTCCATGATTTTTATCCTGATATTTAATAAATTTGGTTGGGAGGTGTGCCATTGAGAAAAAAGACTGTGCTTATAGTTGTTTTGGGTATCCTAGTTCTAGTTACAGCTTTGTACGTTTCTAGGGAGAGTCGAGTCATCGGTGAAATTACCGGCGCAGAGTGGAACATCCTCACAATCGGAGAAACAGAATATCGGCAGATCAATGGCCTGGACTTTACAATTGCTGATAAGGGTAAGTATTTAGGCAAGGCAAAGTACAATGAATCAGCCGTTCGTCTCTATTCAGTAAAGGGCGATACAGAGGACAAGTACATCTATGCTTTTTGGGACTGGGAAGGATTTTTCTACGTTCTCAATGAGTAAATCCCACAAGATTTTGTCCAAGAGTCCCTACTAAACTACACAAGCATTGCGGCCAAAGTACATTGGCCGTTTTTTCATGTGCGTATTTTAAGATGGAATTATCAGAATTCCTCTTTTCGCTTAATGGGCATTGAAGATGGATTTGGCAAGACTTCCGGTCTTGAACAGGGTGAAACAGAGCAGAACGGTATAGCCCAGGGTGGTCCATACAGCTTGATGATGTCAGTTTCCGTGGCGATGTTCTGCACCAGGACGGCATAAATGCCGACACAGACCATAATGAGAAAGGCCTGGAATGCCAGGGCCAAAAGGGAGCGAAGATAATTCTGTCCCATTCCGCCCCATTCCCGGTTGACCATGGTGGCCATGGGGATGGGCCCCACCGACGTGACCAGATAGATCTCGATCATGCGGCCATAGATGACCAGGAAGATACAGATACTCAGGGCTTGCATGGTAAATCCGATAAACAGGCTTTGAAACCAGAGTCCGAAGAGCGGACCCAGTTCCATGGAGGTCAAACGAGTCTGAAGATCTGCCACTGTGGTGGCCAGATCCACCGATGCGTCCGCTGAAATGACGCCGGAAGCGCTGTTGACTACCGATTGCGCCATATCGAAGATGCCCATGACGATATCAAAGGTATGGGTAACCAGAAGAACGGCCACAAAGGTTATAAAGATCCATTTGAAAAAGATCCAGGTATCGATGTCATGAAGATTATTCCGGTCGATGACCATTTGGATGAGCTCGTAGGTCATCACAAAGGCAAGGATCACGCCCGCGATGGGGATGATGACGCTTTCGGAGAGGCTGCGGATCATGGAAAAGACGCCGGCATTCCATGCCGCCGGCGTCAATCCCACTTGACCTGCGATTTCGCCAACCTGCTGGTTGACGTTATCAAACATCCCCGACAAATTTGTGATGATGCCTTCTACAAGCATCGTCTTCAGCCATTCGGTGATTTTGTCGAGTATGCTTTCCATCGCTTTCTACCCGATTAACCGAACAGACCGGAAAGCAGCGGCACCAGTACGATGCCGATCAGGGCGACACCGCCGCCCGCCATGAGCTGCTTCATGCCCTGGGACTTGGCACCGGGGTTATGGTTACCGTAGCCTTCAAGAAGGTTGATGACGCCCCAGATGGCAAGGCCTGCACCGAGAGCGACGACGAGGGTTTGAAGTACATCTACTGCACTGTTAAAGAATTCCATTGATTGACCTCCATTATTTTAAATTTTGAGATGAAAAAAGCCGCTCATTCAGCGACTTCGGGTTCGGCGGACAGATCCATGTGGTAGACCTCATAGATTTCATCCGGCTTGGGCTTGAGACGGGTGGACAGATACTTCTCGATGTTGAAGGCGTTTCGCGGGTCCGCATCGGAGAGGTACTTGTAGTTGGGGTGTTTCGTGATGTCATACTTGTTGGAGAGAAAAGGCCGTACCCCGCGCAGCTGCAAAATGCATTTTCCGCCGTCCAGCACGGCCAGTTCATCGATGCTCATCAGCTCCTTTCCGAGTTTCTGGTAGTTCAGACTGTGGGAAACCTCACGGCCTCGGCTTTCCCCGGTGTTGAAGGGTACAACAATTTTCTCACTTGTCTCAAAGACCAACTTTACTTAGATAAATATTTAACCAGACATGTTAATGTTGCGTGAAGTTTATCTCAAACTTCACAAATAATTAAGCAATAATAGTACCCTATGATCAAAGGAGGTAGTTAGTAATTAGTGATTATATGAGTAGCGACTTAGGAGGATAATATGAATTTTGTAAAACAAACCATTTGTACCATGTTGATAGTTTTATTAGCATTTTCATCGATTCAGGTATATGCGAACAATGCCAATGAATCCCCTCTTGCTGCACCCAATGTTGATTCTTTTTATCATACAGTTCTTGAGAGCAAAGGTTTCAATGGAACATATCAAACACTGGATCTTTATAACGAAAATGAAGTAATCCAATGGCGCATGTATTTTGATAGTTCATCATACCTCATCTTGGATATAAGTAATGGGGAGGTTATGGAATATGGTTTTGATTGTATTGTTCCATTTTCAAACTTTAAAGACGAAAAACCTTATTATGGAGGGCCTCTCTGCTACTATATAAAAACAGAAGATAAATACTTTAGCATTAATGAAGATAAATATTACACTAAATCTCCAAAGATAAAAGGAGTAATTCTTACTGAAACGAGTGGTGAGAGCGTCTTACAAAATAATTTAAATTATCAAACTGATCAAGTTTACGCAAGTGCTGCAAGTCTAATAAGAACGGTCTCTGTATCATCGCCACTAAGCATCCAACGGCAGGCATTCGGTAACAATGTTAATGGGACTTGCTCTGCCGTCGCTACGAGTATTGTTTTAACTTACCTTAATAGGACTCGCTCAGCTTGGTATGTACCAGATAGCACATATATGTCAGAAAACCTCATTGGGACAACTTATTCTTCTACCTCCTATGCAAAAGCACAAAAACTGCACCTACTCCTTATATCTTGCGGCATGGGGACTATGAGCTATGCAGATGGCATAAGAAACCCTGTAAATAGATATAAATCTCAGCATTTACCGAACACAACTGTTTCGGTTGACTGGCGATTATTCAGAAGTAATCCAACTTATATCACGAATCAGATCGATAATAATATTCCTGGTATGATAACCACAACTCTATTTACTGGCGTGTATGACTGGCATACGATGACTGTATATGGTTATAAGTACTCCAGCGATGGGTCTTATGATTTTCTTATACATACCGGTTGGTATTCTAGTGTTGTTAACAGCACATCAGGATATATTATGCCAAAAATTTATGTCCCCTCTAATTATGAAACCTATATGTACAAATTCAATATTTAGATGTAATTAAAGCTTATACACAAAAACTGAAAATTATGGTAACATAAAATAACTATTATTGATTTTGTGTGTAGCGATTTAATTAACCAATCATTTGAAATTACCATATTGGATTTCTTGCTTAACTTAATGTTAAATAAAGGGGGCAACATATCTTGAAAAATAAAATTATTTTGCTGCTTATTGGTATAGCTATATTAGCAAGTTTAATCTTCTTAGCTCGACCATTTATTTTTAATGAATATCTCGTAAATACAAAAGATTTGTCGACGATTGAGGAGATTGATGTATTTCTAAAAGACTCCAGCATCCTTATACCTAGTTATTCAACGAATAAAGACAATCCACATCTACACACTTCAAAAGAGAGTGTATCAATAGAAAGAAGTAAACAATATGGCGCTTGGGATGGTTACAATATTGTAATTACACCAACGAAACTATCGGATTCTTCATTTTTTCAAATATTTATTTCATCATCAAAAGTGATTAATGAAAAGAATGAAGATGTTAAGTGGACGGTAAGTAATGCTAATTCTGATTTTCAACCAGGTGAAAACTATCCGGAAGGTGAGTACACTCGAGTAATTGGAACATTTCAACGTGGTAATAATCTGTATGAAATAACTGGATATTCACTAGGACCCATGAATAATACTAAGGAAAAACAACTAATAAGTGAACTACAATATTTTGTTGATAGTATGAACTAATTTTGAAGACGCCAGCTTAAATAAAGCAGGCGTCTTTTAAATTCAATTCATAATTTATCCAAACAAACCGGAAAGCAGCGGCACCAGTACGATGCCGATCAGTGCGACACCGCCGCCCGCCATGAGCTGCTTCATGCCCTGGGACTTTGCTGATGTGTGATAAAGAAGTAGTAGAAGTGTAAAAAATTTTGCCGTTCCTATCCGGCGTTTGCGCATTGCGCCGGATAGGTCGGGCGGTCATTCGGGCAGGTCTACCTTGCCAACGAAAGAGTAATAAATATCAATGTCCTGTCTGCGTGTGCCGTTCTCGTCATAGCTGCACTCATGCACAACGATTTTCTCCACAAACTCACGCAAAAGGGTAGGGGTAAGTTCTTCAAAGCTGGTGTACTTGCGGACAACATTCATAAACTTTTCTGCGTTTACCGTGGCTTCCTGCGCTTTGGAAAGCTCTGCCCGGATAGCGGCGGCTCTCTCTTTCAGTTCTTTCTGCTCGGCTTCATAGTCTGCCGACAGCTCCGTGAAACGCTCGTCTGAAATGCGCCCGGTCACGCTGTCCTCATACAGCCGCTTGAAGATAGCGGATAACTCGCTGATACGCTTCTCGGCGGCTTCCAGCTCCTTTTTCCTTGCGGCGTTCCTGCGCTTGCCCCCGTCCTCGTTCTGCTCGATCAGCAGCTTCATAAACCGGGCTTCGTGCTTCGCTGCATAGCTGGTGACTTTCCGCAGATTGTCGGTCACTCCGGCGGTCAACAGGTCGGTGCGGATAAAGTGCGCCGTACAGTCACGGGTACGCTTCTTGTAGCTCCCGCAGATATAACAATCCTGCTTGCGGGTGGCGTTCTGGTAACGCTGCTGGTAAAGGACGCTGCCGCAGTCGGCACAAAAGAGTATGCCGGAGAATAAGCCCACTTCATCATAGCGGTTCGGGCGTTTGCGCTGCTTGCGTAACTCCTGCACACGCTCCCACATCTGGGTGTCAATGATAGGCTCATGGTGGTTCTCGAAAATCGCCTGTTTCTCAATGGGGTTCTCTACGCTGTGCTTGGTCTTGTAGGACGGCTTCTCCGTCTTGAAGTTTACCAGACAGCCCGTGTACTCCCTGTTTTCAAGGATATGTACCACGGTATTGGTCGCCCACTTGCACTCATAGCCGGGGTGGTAGCGGCGGGTGCTTCCCGTCCGACGGTATTCCAGCGTTCCCGGCGTGGGGATCTCCTGCTCTGTGAGCATACGGGCTATCTTGGTCGGCCCGTTCCCGGCAAGGCACAAGCTGTAAATCTGCCGCACAACAGGGGCGGCTTCCCCGTCAATGATAAAATTTTCGTCCTCGTCCATAAAGTAGCCGTATACGGGTTTGCTCGTGACGGGCTTCCCGCTCATACCCTTAGACCGTTTTACTGCTTTGATTTTCTTGCTCGTATCTCTCACCAGCCATTCGTTAAAAATGTTCCGCAGAGGGGCAAAATCATTGTCGCCCTGTGCGCTGTCCACTCCGTCATTGATAGCGATAAAGCGGACGCCTTTCTGTGGGAAAATCATTTCCGTATACATTCCCACTTGCAGATAGTTTCGCCCTAACCGTGACATATCCTTGACGATAACGGTGCCGACTTTTCCGGCTTCAATGTCCGCAAGCATGGCTTGAAAACCGGGTCTTTGGAAGTTCGCCCCAGAATAACCGTCATCTGTGTACCATTGCAGATTGGAAAAGCCGTTCTGCTTCGCATAGGTTTCAAGAATACGCTTCTGGTTTGAAATAGAATTGCTCTCACCTTGCAGCTCGTCCTCGTGGGATAATCTCGGATAAAGGGCGGTAATAAGGTTTCGGGTGGTCTGTCTTAACATAGTGTCCTCCATTTCCGACAGCCAGCCCCACTATTCCGTATGACTATCATACCACACGCCGGGGCTGGCTGTACAGTCCTTTCTGCTTCTTTACGTCCCGTCAAATTGCCGATTTTTGTGTAGCAGCTTCCGCTTCCAGCACTTTCAGCATTTTATCGGCGGCGGTGGCGGTGGTGTCCTGCTTGAAATAGCCGGAAACGACAAGGACAGAATTACCTATGCGGATTTCCGTCACGCAATCCGGGCGGCGGGTGCTGCGGTCATTCTTTGGGGTGTTGGTCATAGGCGGCTCTCCTTTCTGTTCATCAGCTTTTTCAGTTGTCCCATTTTCTCCTGCGCCGTGGCTTTTCGGAAGTTGCTCCCGGTAAAGCGGACAGGAGAACACATTTCAATCAGACGGTCATAAATGCGGGCGTGGGCGGTGTCCTCCGGGTGCTGCAAGTCCTCCAGCGTGAGATTAGTCGTGACGATCAGCGGCCTGCCGCTGCGGTAACGGCTGTCAATCACGTTGTAGACCTGCTCTAAGCCGTATTCCGTTCCCCGTTCCATTCCAAAATCGTCAAGGATAAGCAGCGGGAAGCTGCAAAGTCGGGAGATATATTCATTCCTGCCCTCAAAGCTGGCGGCAAGGTCACCCAATATCAATGCAAAGTTTGTCATGCACACGGGGATTTCACGCTCCATAAGGGCATTTGCGATACAGCCCGCAAAATAGCTCTTGCCTGTGCCAACGCCGCCCCATAGCAGATAGCCAATGTTGCGCTCTTTCATGGTTTCCCAGTTCTCCACATAGAAATGGGCGTGTTCCATTTGCGGGCACTTGCCGTTGTCGTTCTCAAACGTCCAGCCCTGCATAGCCGGGTCTGTAAAGCCCCGCCGCTTCAACCGCTCGACAGTTTCAAGGTGACTGCGCTGTTTCTCTGCGGCTTCCCGTTCCTCACGCTCTGCCCGCTGGCAGTCACATTCTGCCGGGTGGCGGTCACGCCCCAGCCATGCGGCGGTTTCTTTGGGGAAATAGCCCTCTTTGGGCTTGTGGCACTTCCCGCAGTATAAAAGCCCGTCCTCGCCGGTGTAGTCCTCCGGCTCCGGCGTGGTGTCGGTCATATTCAAAATCATTTCATCAAATCCATTCGTCATAAGCTCTCGCCCTCCTTACAGGTATAATCGGGTATGCCCTTTTTCGGGGCTTTCTTGGCTGCGTCCTCCTGCGCCCACTTGAAAATCGTGGCTGCATGGCTCTTGTATTTCCTCCCGCTGGAAGCGATATGGCAGGATAGGCGGTCAATGTAATACTCCCACTTGCCGGGAAGCTCTGTTTTCAGCCCGTCAAGCTCCGTATCGGAAAGAATGACATTGTGGTATCTGCCATAGGCGGCGGGGGCGGGGTGTCCCGTTTCTAACTCTCTCTCTTTTTCTATTTCTATATCTATCTCTTTCTCTATCTCTATCTCTGGTGGACAAATGTCCGCTCGATATGGTGGACATTTGTCCGCCCCTGTCTGCGGCAGGGCTTTTTGTTCCTGCAAAGCCAGCCGCGCCCTGCGCTTGCGCTCCCCCTCGGTAGAGGACTGGCCGATTAAAAGCTCAATGTTGCTCATGTAGAGTGCGCCGCTTGGCAAAGGCTCCACAAGCCCCAGCTTCATAAAGATTTTCAAAGCTCTCTCTACGGTACCTACCTGCTGGCGGGTAATGGTCGCAATCATCTGGGCGGTGTAGGGGATATTCTCGTCAAGCTGCAATTTCCCGCCGTTTTTCAGCGATTTCAAGTACAGCTTCAAGAGAATGTTGGAATAGATAACGCCGTCCTGCATACTTTCCAGCAGAACGATTGCATCATCGTCAAAATAGCTCTCTTTCAGCTTGAGGTAGTAATATTTGCGGTTATCTGCCATAGGCTGCGTCCTCCTTTTTCCAGCGTTTGGAATAATAGCGAGGGCATAGTATGATAACCGCCCGGAAGCTCTGTTTGCAGTCACGGGTGCAGCCCCGGCATAGGTCGTTGTAAGTGATACGGTTGCGGTGGTTGAGGAAGAAAGACCATTCCAGCCGCCGCTTCTTGCTCATTCTCGGCAATGGTAAGCTCCTTTCTGCCGTTCCTATCGGTGTAGCGGGATAGGGGGCATTTTCTGTATGTTCTCGGTATCATTTTCGGGCTTTTTCTGCCCTGTAAGCCCCGTTTGGAAGTCGGGGAGTATTGCGGTAAGGGTTCATATCATACCTGTATTTTTGTAGGGTTTCGGTATCATTTCGGGGCGGTCTTTAACGCTCCTGTTCACGCTTTTTCTGCTGGCTCGGTGCGCCCCTTAAAATCTGGTCGATATTGCGTCTGACTGTCTGAAGCTCCTGCGCCCGCTGGCGTTTCTCCCGGTAGTCGTTATATCCGGCGTTCTTCTGGACGGTAAGCTGCTCAATCTCCCTTTGCAGGGCTTTGCTGGCTGGCAGCTTGGTTATTCCATGCTCCCGGAAATAACGGGCGGCTGTGTCCGCTATGATAAAATCGCTTTCGTGCTGTTCCCGGTAGGCTCTCCGGGCTTTCTCCGATTTCTGCGCTTTCAGACCGTCACGGGCGGGCTTCGTGCCGATATAGCCCAAAAGGTTGCGCTGCAATTCCTTTTTCTCCCGGATAGCGGCTTCCAGCCCTTTCAGTCCGGCAAGGCTCTCCTGCGTGGCGGTGTTGGCTGCGGAAATGGCAGCGTCCAGCTCGTCCGGGGAAGAAAAGCCATACTGCTGGTAGAGCATGAGGGTAGCCGACATCTGTTTGAGGTTGTGCATGGTCGCCCACTTCTCATAGCCCCGTCCTTTCCCCTCGGCTCGCTTGGCGGCTATGTCTACCATGCGCTGTACAGCGTCATTGTTCGGGGCGTTTTTCGCTTCTTTTTTCGTCCGTAAGCGGTCTTTGATACTGCCGGGGTATTCCGCTATGGCTGCGGGTTTTTCGGCGGCTCTGGCGGCGTTCTGCTCCAAAACGGAGAGGACAGCAGCCCGGTCAAAATCGTCCCCCAGCTTCCGGGCGGTAATTGGCTTCGTCCTGTCCGGCGTGAGGTAACTTAGCCGCCCCCGGCTCTCCTTGACGGTCACACCATGCCGGAGAAGCAGGGCGGCAAACTCATCAAAGCCGGAAGCAGCGGCAAGGGCTTCCCGGATAGTCCGGCGCAGCTTCGCCTTATCCGTTTCAAACTTGGTCTGCCGGGGCGCGATACCGTCCGCAGCAATAGGGGCGTTGGCTCTGTCAAGGGCAGCCTGTCCTTTCTTCTGCGCCCAATACTCACGCTCGGTAATGCGTTCTTTGCTGCCGTTCAAAAGGTCTATCTGGTAAAGCCCCTCGCTGTGGCACATCTCCATGACTTCGGCTTTCAGATAGTTCATAGCTGCGTCCGTACAGCGGTGCTTGCAGCCTGCTTTCCTGTCCGCTGGCCTGTCCATGTGGGGCAGCATGGGAACCTCCGCAATCCGCAGACTGTTAATGACGATATGCACATGGATATTTTCGGTGTGGCTGTGTCCGTCCGGGTGGGTGCAGACAAGGGCCTGGTGTCCGGGGAAATGCTCGGCGCAGAACTTCTCGCCCAGCTCCTGCGCCCGATCAACGGTCAAGCCGTTGTCCGGGCCGTCCCGTGGGTCAAAGCTGATGATGTAGTGGTGGCTCTTTACGTCCTCCCGTTTCTGGTTCTTGCCGTAGCGGAGATTGGAGCGCATACAGGCAACGGCAAAATCCTCCCCGCCACAATTCAGAGAGGATATGCGGTAGTCTACCCTCGGTATGAGCCGCCCGTCTGCGTCAAGGGTGGGCTTCATGGTAAACTCGTCATGCTCGAATGTGAGGTATTTTTCAGCGTCCCCGTAGTTGGCATTTTTAGAGCTGATATGTTTGAGTATCGCCAACGGCTTCACCTACTTTCTGCAAGACTTCAAACTTCAAGGCGGCAAGGTCGGCGGCGGCTCCCCGCACTTCCTTTTCCAGCCCCCGGTAGGGGCTTCCGTATTCGTTCAGGCTCCGGGCAATCTGGTTTAAGTTGCCGCCGATTTTCCCGTACTCTGCCGTGAGCTTGGAGAGGGCGGCAAGCAGCCCGTCATTGACCGGGGAAACGGTGACAATGGGGCGTATGGTCGCTTTCCGTATGGCTTGCCGGATAAACTCGGACTGGCTGATTTCATAAGCCGCCAGCCGCCCGGTGAAGTCGGCGTATTCTTCATCGGTCATGCGGGTCTTTACCACATGACGGCGGTGGGGCGTATTGTATTTCTTTCGCATGGTCTGTGACCTCCTTTCTCGCCCGACAGGGCGCATAGCAGGGTTTGGGGAAGGCACTCCCCAACAAGATTCCCGCAGGGGCAAAAATAAGCGGAGAGCGAATTTTGGCACCTCGGTAGAATCTTGCTCTGAAAAACTCCGGCGTTCCCCGGCTCCCGTCCTTTCCGCTAACAAAACGTTTCAAAAGGGCTTTGCTACCCGCTATTCCGGCTTATCTTGAAAATTTTCCTTTCACTACCTACAACACCACGCAAAGCAAAATGGACGGAGATTTTTAGAATTTCCCCTCTATTCCCTACAACACCACGCAAGCCGGAATAGGCGGACAATGGCAGTATTTTTTTCTTTGATACCCTCTACGGATAAGTAAGGGATTTTGCCAACTGCGGCGGCTATTTTCCCTTTTGTTTTTTCATACTGGGGATTTTCAAAAATGCCAAACAGGAACGAAAAAAAGCAGCAAATCTGTTGAATAGATTTACTGCTTTCTGGTTGCCGGCGAAGCGGCGGTTATTCAGTTGTAGGCGGTAGGGCTATCTCCCAAAGCGGAACTTGAAAATAGCTGTGAGAAGCGTCTGGGTGATGTAGTCCTCTGTATCTTGGTCTACCCGTCCATTCACACGGGCGGCACATTGTATGCGGCGGCGGTAATACTGCAATACAGTTCCCACCGCTTCCGGCTCCCCGCTGGCGGCTTGGACGATTGTTTCATAGGGGAGAAGCCTATTATTTCTCATATGCCATTCCCTCCATTTCCGCTTGGAGCTGCCGTAGGGCTTTTCGGATATGGTAGCCCGCTGTGCTGCGGCTGCGCCCGTACTGTCTGCCAATTTCGTGCTGTGGAATACGCTTGAAAAAGGACAGGTAAATCATTTCCCGCTCCCGTTCGTCCAGCCGTGACAGGGCTTCCGCAAGTAAACCGCTGCTGAAAATGACCGTATCGCCGCAAAGGGTAAGTATGTATTCCTCGTCCGGCTCCGGGGCTTGGAAATATTCATCTGTCGTGCCTAAAGGGTAGTGCTTTTCGTCTGTGAGGTATTCAAGGGATATTTCTCTTTTGTGCTTCCTGCTCCGTGTCCTCGCTGCGTTGATCGTTGCATTTCGGATAACGACTTTGCAAAAGGCATGGAAAGTGTACTCGATATGTTCCCGATATTCTTCTGTACAGGTCATGGAAAATCCCCCTTTCCTCCCAAAAGGGCTGTGGCTGGTTAGTAGTTGCTTTTTATGATAGTAAGGGGCGGCAGCACTTTAGGCTGTCGCTCCTTGACTGCCTAACTGCAAAACCGGGCGGGGCTGTCAACGGCGGGCGAAGCCCGTTCATCTTGACCGTTGACTGGCTCGGCCGGGTTTGCTATTTATCCGGCAAACTTGAATTTATTTTAAGCTATCACGTTTTACCTTTTTAAGCCTTACTATCATTACCATAGGAATTTCTTTATTGTTTTTGAAACATTCTTCATAAAATCCATCAATGACAAATCCAGCTCTGAAACAAAGGTTAAAAATATCTTGTATGGAACGATGATAATAAATCTGCTCCTCCGGCTGCCCTTCGATCGCTATATCATAGTAACTGTGCGGTGTCATATATTTTTCAGTCAATGTGATAAAACAAGGGTGCTGCGTTGCAAAGACAAAAATCCCGTTTTCCTCCAATAGTTCATAAACAGCCATAAAAAGCGGTTCAATATCCGTAATATCCATAATTGCCATATTAGAAACTGCTTTCGTAAAGGCTCGATTTCTTTTTAATCCTAATAAGCTTTCTCTATTGGTCGCATCCGCTACGCAAAACTCAATTTGTTTTGCATATTGTGATCGCCGTCTTTTAGCCAATTCTATCATTTTTTTGCTGTAATCAAAAGCGACGACCGAAGCGCCTCTCTGTGCAAGATACGAAGAATAATTTCCATTGCCGCACGCAATATCCAAAATGTAATCCGAAGGATCAGGAGAGAGAAGTTCCGTTACTTTGGGACGTACTACCTCTCTGTGAAATTCATTGGATTCGTCACCCATTGCATCATCCCAAAATTGTGCGTTTTTCTCCCAGATCTTTTTGCTTTCCTCTGTTCCCATGTTCTCTCCCACTCCCAAAATTTGCCTTTTTGCTTCCATTAAATCTTCCTTACTATATTCCATTGTTACCCTCCATAACTTCTGATTGTTGCCGTCTTGACTATTATGTATCTTTTCTTTCCAAAATGGTATAGGCTTTTATTTTTATAATGCTGCAAAACTTTTCTTCTGTAAGGTATTCAAAGGATATTTCCCTTTGCCGCCGCTATTGGAAAGCCAAAAGCAGCGGCTTTTTTACGCGATATGACCGAAAAGACTAGAAAGCAGGATATGTCATCATTTGTCATTTCTTCTCAATGTAATAACTGCATGGCATATCAAGCCAAATACAAGAGAAAAACAGCCACCGCCAAATAGTGATGCTCCCCACCCTGCACCCGACATTGTCATAAAACCGCCAACAAAGAAAATACCAATGCCAAGAAATATCCCGACACCATAAAAAAGTCCAATTGCCATATCATACTTATTAAATTGTCGTTTCTCTTTTTTTCACATGTTTCCATTTTTGTTATTACCTCCTTCGCAAAATCGTCCATGTGGACTCCAAAAAGAAAACAAATTTTTTTCAACGTATTTAAATCGGGTTCATTAACATCTCTCTCCCAATTCGATAGCGCCTGCCGGGTAACATTCAATTTCCCAGCCAGTTCTTCCTGTGTCATTCCCGATTGTGTTCGCAGATGACGTATTTGCTTTCCTGTTGTAATATCCGTCTGTTTCTGGTTCAAAATGGTTCCTCCTCTCTGATGCTGATTTTATCAATGATATTTCGCAATAGCCAGCAATGAACGTTTGCATTGCGCAAGATGTTACATTATCTTCTGAAACATATGCCGGATCTTGTCTAAACGGCTGTTCGGGCGGCGTGGCTGAAACACAGGCTCGCCGGAAGTTTCCTGATACCCTTTTAATTCTGTAATGCAGACACTTCTTCCATTTGTATAAAAATTCAAATCATTTCTATATTCACCAATACAACGGGCAGGGATTTCCCCCTTAAAAATAACTTCATCTTTTTCAAGTCTGGTTGATTCAATGATTGCGCAATACTTTGGTGCGTCATTATAAGCCCGTGAAAGATATTCCTGCGGTGCAAAAAGGGTAAAGGAAAGGTATGGTTCCAACAGTTGTGTTCCTGCTTTTTTCAATGCCTGCTCCAACACGACAGGCGCAAGAAAACGAAAATCAGCGGGGGTGCTGACCGGGCTGTAATAAACTCCATAATCAAAACAAATTTGGCAGTCTGTCACTCCCCAGCCATATAAGCCCTGCTCCATTCCATAACGCACACCCTCCATGACGGCATTTTGAAAACTTTGGTTTAAATAGCCGAGAGATACCTCGCTTTTATATTGTGTTCCGCTTCCAACAGGAAGCGGTGTTACAGTCAAACCAATAGATGCCCAAAACGGATTCGGCGGCACTTCAATATGAATCGTGTAGCTCGCTTTTTTTTGCGGTCTTTCCAGATAAATAACCGAAGGCTCTTTCATAGCCACGCCCACATGATATTTTTCTTCTAATAGCGAACAAATAACTTCTAACTGTACTTTTCCCAAAAAAGATAATATAATCTCATGTGTAACAGTATCAATGTCAAAATGCAAAAGAGGGTCTGTATCAGCAATCTCTGTGAGGGCATTTAACAGGGCTTCCCTTTGCTCCGGCTTTTGCGGCTCTACCGTTGTCCGAAGTAATGGCATGGGATTATCAATCCGTGTTTTGTGAGGCAGGAGTTTTTCATTTCCCAGAATGTCGTTCAGTTTCAAAGTATCATCAGCTAAAATAACAATTTCTCCCGGACAGGCATGGTCAACCGGGACGATTTCACCATTTGACGGAATACACATTTCTGTAATCTTTATTTTTTCCTTTTTTGACAGCAGCAGGGTATCCCGTAAATGGAGCGTCCCATGATACAGGCGTAAATAAGAAAGCCGTTTTTTCCGCTCTGTATACTCAACCTTAAAAACATATCCACATAATTCAGACTGAATATCGTCTGTTTCTGTAATGAAAGTTTCTGTAATCGCTTCAATCAGTTTTTCTGTTCCTAAATTGTCTTTTGCACTCCCATGATAAACAGGAAACAAAGAGCAGCATCTGGTTCTTTTGCACTTTTCATATTGTAATTCCTGTATATCCAAAGAATCCTCTGCAACATATCGTTCTAATAGTTCATCGCTTCCGGAAATAATCATATCCCATTTGTCCAAATCAGAAATATCGGTCATGGTTATCTTTGGCGACAGGGAAACCTCCTGCATGACAATCATATCACTGGTAAGTTTATCTTTAATGCTTTGGTAAACACGCCGCAGGTCGATCCCATTTTGGTCTATCTTATTTATAAAGATAATTGTCGGAATGTCCATTTTCTGAAGCGCATGGAATAATATACGGGTTTGTGCCTGTACGCCGTCTTTTGCCGAAATGACTAAAACAGCTCCGTCAAGGACAGATAAAGAGCGGTATGCTTCGGTTAAAAAATCCATATGACCGGGAGTGTCCACGATATTGATTTTATAATCATTCCAGCAAAAAGAAGTAACCGCTGTCTGAATGGTAATTCCGCGCTGCCGTTCCAAAATCATAGTGTCTGTTCTTGTAGTTCCTTTATCCACGTTTCCTTGTTCCGCAATCGCTCCACTGGTGTACAGCAGGCTTTCCGTCAATGTTGTTTTTCCTGCGTCTACATGGGCGAGAATTCCAATATTGATTATTTTCATGTGATTGTCCTCCTTTTACAGCCCCAAAAGGGCATAAAAATCCCCAGCAGTAAAATACTTTTACCACTGGGGATTATAATTTGCGGACATACACATATACAGCATACACCTGTTTGTGATTGCTGTTTTTCGGATATGTCAAAATTGATAAGGCAAAAGTATTCTTAAATTGGGTACAAAAAACCAAGCCCCCACAAAAGGGACTATCATAATCCTTTGTTCCCACTATTTGATTATAGTTTTATTTAAGAATACCTTGCCGCATATTTTTTACTCCTTTTTTGGAATGATGCTATTATATCACATTAGTTTTAGGAAAGAAAGTACCTAAAAGAAATTTTTCTTCCCCTTATATGTAACAATCATACCGACTTTCTGGCGTTCAGAATGGTTTCTGCTGTCTGCTGTGGTGTTTGGTTGGAATTGTCCAGCCAAAAGCCGATCCGTGGTGTTGTCTGCATAAATGTATCGTATAAGGTTTCAACCGTAAAGCCGGAATAGCCTGTTTTCTCCCTGTATCGTTCCCTTCCTTTTATTGTTTCCACATCTGGACAAAGAACGACAACCTCAACAGGGTATTTATGCGGCACAAAAAATATGTACATGTAACTAATTCAACACATTTATAATTTGAATAGGGACATTATAGCATTTACTAAATACAAATTCAATGTATACGGAAATAAAGATATAAGGAGTGGGAAGGATTCCGCCGTAGTCGGCATTGTAGGAAAATCCAAAAGTTTAGATTTTCCCACAATGCTTATCTTTTGGTCTTTGGTTCGGAATAGTGTAGTGCTGGCGGTCTATCTCTTGTTTTCGGTTGCTTGCTTCCTTACCGTACATGAGCATTGGCACCGGGGTTGTCATTGCCGTAGCCTTCGAGAAGGTTGATGACGCCCCAGATGGCAAGGCCTGCACCGAGAGCGACGACGAGGGTTTGAAGTACATCTACTGCACTGTTAAAGAATTCCATTGATTGACCTCCATTATTTTAAATTTTGAGTTGAAAAAAGCCGCTCATTCAGCGGCTTCGGGTTCGGCAAACAGATCCATGTGGTAGACCTCATAGATGTCATCCGGCTTGGACTTAAGACGGGTGGACAGGTACTTCTCAATATTGAAGGCGTTTCGCGGGTCCGCATCGGAGAGGTACTGTAGTTGGGGTGTTTGGTGATGTCATACTTGTTGGAGAGAAAAGGCCGTACCCCACGCAGCTGGAGGATGCATTTGCCGCCATCCAGCACGGCCAGTTCGTCGATGCTCATCAGCTTCTTTCCGAGTTTCTGGTAGTTCAGACTGTGGGAAACCTCACGGCCTCGGCTTTCCCCGGTGTTGAAAGTGTCGATGGTCTCTTTCCCAAGGGTTTCTGAAAGCTCCTTTAATGTGGTGCGCTCCTTACCGCCCAGAAAGATCGTGCAGTCCATATTGCCGATGATGGTGTCGCAGTGATCTTTATACAGAGCCTTCAGCTGGGATTGGGCCTGCAGCACCAGACAGGCCGAGATCTCCCGGCTTCGGATGGTGGCTACGAGCTTTTCCAACTTGGGAATTTGACCGATATTCGCCGCCTCATCAATGAGACAGCGCACATGCACAGGCAGACGTCCGCCATAGACGTCATCTGCCTTGTCGCACAGCAGATTAAAGAGCTGCGTGTAGGCCATGGAAACCAGGAAGTTGAAGGTGTCGTCGGTGTCGCTGATGATGATGAACAGCGCCGTTTTCCGATCACCCAGGGCATCCAGTTCCATTTCGTCATAGGCCGTCAGGTCTCTGAGCTCCTTGATGTCAAAGGGCGCCAGACGGGCCCCGCAGTTGATAAGGATTGATTTGGCGGTCTTTCCGGCAGCCAGTTTGTATTTCTTATACTGCCGGACTGCAAAATGCTCCGAGTCACGCTCTTCCAGAGCGGCGAACATCAAATCCACCGGGTTCTGAAAGTCCTCGTCATCCTCGCGGACCTCTGAGGCATTGATGAGCTCGATAAGGGTTGTAAAGTTTCGCTCGCTTTCTGGAGCCTCATAGTGGATGTAGCCCATGAGCGCGGTATAAAGAAGGGTCTCCGCCTTGACCCAGAAATCATCTCCGGCTTTGCCTTCACCCTTGGTGTTGGCGATGAGGGCCGTCACCAGCTTGAGGATGTCCTTTTCGCTCTTGATGTAGGCAAAGGGATTGTAGTGCATGGATTTGTTGAAGTTGATGGTATTGAGGATCTTGATCCTGTAGCCTTCCCTCAGGAGAAGCTGTCCGCATTCCACTACGACGCTACCCTTGGGATCGGTGACCACATAGCTGGAATGGCACTGCATGAGATTTGGCTTGAGCCAAAACCGCGTCTTGCCAGATCCGGAACCTCCCACCACCATGACGTTTTTGTTGCGTGCGAGCCTGGGGTCCTTGGGCCGGTTGTTCATGGTCAGGCGCTCCGTCTCCGTGAGGATGACGTTGTTTCGAAAGGTTTGATCGATAAAAGGCTTGATGTCCTCAGATCTGCCCCAGCGAGCTGAGCCGTATTCGATGTTTTTACGGTATTTCTTGGCGTTCCGGCCTTTGACATAAACTGCCAGCTTGATGGCGACTGAGATCCCAATGCCCAGGATCAGATCCTGTGGAAGCAGGCTTGGCCATTGTGATTGGAAAGCTAAAGTGAATCCGTCGATGAGATGTAGGATTTTTTGGGAGATATCCAGTCCGGGAGAGTATCGCCAGGCCTCACCCAGCTTCGTGGCAGCCAGAGCAATGAGAACATAGGGAAGGTTTAAAAGGAGCATCCCCTTGATTTTTCCTGTCATCGCGTCAGCTCCTTGTCTTTGTTTTTCACCCTGTCCATGACCTTGGCATGAACCAGGAGCTTGAATTTGGCAAGCTGTTCCAGGATGGAAGGCTGCTTGTCCTTTTTGAGGACCTTCGCCGTGTATTCTGTGAAGGCAGCGGTGAGGGCATCAGCGTCCCGGGCCTTGAAGAAGACCAGATATTTGGGTTTCTCTCCGGTGGTGTCTTTCTTGAGGGCATAGTCTACACCGTACTTTCTAGCGACCTGCTCAAAGGATTTGATGTTTTTATCTGTGATCTCAATATTAGAGACTCCAGCATTCTGACCGATGAGTTCCTTCACGGTCTGCTTGCCATGGGGGATCTGCGGCGGACTGTCCCGGCTCTTCTTCATTTCAGCCAAAACCTTGATGAGCGCAGCCTTCAGAACACGTCCGGTCATTCGGGTGGTACTGACGGCCAGGGCGACGGTCCTGTTTTCCACTTCTTCCTGCATGAAAAATTCCTCCTTTCGTGGTTAGGTGAATTCAATTTACAAAAGTACGTATCTCACATTTGAATTAAGTAAACTCGTAAGCTCTGTGAGATTTAGAGCTCAGGTTCTGTGGACTTCTGTTTCGGTTTGCCCACATGCAGTTCGCCCTTGGGCTTTATAGGTATGGCGACGATGCGGCTGCCCATCTTCATGAAGATCTCAGGATCAGCAAATTTCTCCCGATACTTCTCGGCAAGCTCAGGCGTCAAGGAATCAAAATCCTCTTCACCAAGCCCTCAGACGATGAAGGTCCCGGCGATGATGTCGTAGTCCTCAAGTTTTCGGTTAAGCGGGAGGCCGATGAGCTTGCCTTCCTCATGACAGACAATGGCAACCGGGTCATCATAGGGATAGACGGCTTCGATGTAGCCGCCGACAACCTGCTGCAGGGAGTTCAGGTCACCGGTGATACTAGCCATACGCGGCACTTTTTCATGTTCAACAATCAATACGTCCATGGATTTCTTCTCCTTTTCTGTTTTTGAAATTGCACGAAACATTCCTTTTTTCCAATGTTTTGTGCAAAAGTAGGAATGGATTTTTCTGTTGTCTGGTAGGGTTTTTCTGACCGTCGCTTTTAACGGTCAGGATGCCACTTAATGAAAAAACCACCTTTTCAGGTGGTTTGGAATAGACGTCATGTTTCTGATAGCTTTATTCACTAATAATACTCAAGGTTGAAAACCAAAATCTGCTTTCATGGTGGATAATTAATTGAAGCTTAGCTGTTGTCATTTGACCTACTGGTCGAACTGGTTATCACCGTAGATTGACTTAAGATACGCTTCAAGCTTGGATGGATCTGTTCCAAAGTCCTTCACATCATGACCCAGAGTTTGAGAAGCTTCATCTGCTGTCAGCCGAAATGTACTTTCACCGTCGGTGATTTCAACATAGTCCAGATTCTTGATTAAGCCAAGTAGCTCTGTGGCGTAAGGTGAGTAGATATTCGTTTCAAAATCCATGATCGCGTCAGTATAAATAACTCTTAAACCATAAGGTTTTTCCGAAGTTTTCAGCTCGAGGGTATAGTCCCCTGCGAATTCAAGCCCAGTTTCTTTGACCAGTCGACTAACTCCTGAGTTATCACCAAGATAATCCAGGCGAAGCTTATACAAATTCGCTGCTTCGTTTCTCCAAGGGATCGACTCGATGAACATAAGGGGCTCAGTGGACCTGGTCAATTTGTAATCCGCTTTCTTGCCATTTACAATGACTTCAAGCTGAACCTTTGCTGTGGTAGAGTAGTCTACCTGATAAATATGATAGTCTTTTACTCCAGGGGTTTCAGAATCATTGTACTCAATTCGTAAAGATTCCTTAAAGAAATTTTGGTATCCAACAGCTGCCACACTGACATCCTTCGTCAGACCGGTTCGATAGACGATATAGTTCGACCGATTGAGATTATTTAAATTATCTTTTGGATACTGGTATTCAAGAACATAAATTCCTCTGCCGGAAGCATCGCAATTTTTAAACCAATCCGAAACTGTTTTGTTGTTTCCGAAGTCCTCGACTCTCATCCCGTCAACTGAACCAACGCTGGTCGGATGGCCGCTGCGGAAGCTGGCAAGCCCGAAAACAAGAGTGGATATGATTAGAACGGGAATAAGTATGACGGCCACCAATATCTTGCCCAGCCCATTGTCTTTACGCTTTGGGAGGGTAGGGATCATTGCATCTGCAGGAACGGGTTCTCCGCAATGAGCACAGTTTTGCCAACCGGAAGCGATCGCTTTACCGCAATTAGTACACTTAGCCTTTAAGCTCGTTCCGCATTTAGGGCAAGAGGAGTATTCTTCAAGGATTGGGGCCTTGCAATTGGGACATTCCAAACTATTATAATCTGATCTAACCACCAGGTAGATGATCAAGCCAATACCGGATGGGGCCAGAGCCGCAATCAAAGTCCAAAGAGCTGCATTCATCCCACGGCTGTTAGCATCCCGATATACATAGACTCCGATGAGGATGGGGAGCACCAGAAACAGTGCTAGGACAAAAATTAGGTAAAAATATGCTGCATCCATTTATCCATCTTCCTTTCTGATTTAGGCATTGAGTGCAAAGGGTACGGCAGAGGCTTTGCCGTAACGGTCAATGAGTTTTCTGGTAAGCAGGACAGTCAATAATCCACTTACCGACAGGTAAATTCCCAGGAATACGAGACAGATAACACTGGCTAGCATGGAGTATGGGGCCAGCGCAAGCGCCAGAAGAGCAAGGCTGATCAGAAATAGATTGGACGCCGCGGCAAAAAGGAACATGCGCCGAACTTCACGGCGTTTTTGAAAAACAGCATTGAGCATCTGTTCAGTGAGTCTTGGTGGCTGGTATTGTTCAAAATCATAGCTCAATTTCATCGTTGATCATCTCCTTCAACAGCAGTCTGGACTTACTCAATCTGGACTTGACGGTACCCGGGGGAATATTTAAAATCGCTGCGGTTTCACCGATGTCGAGCTCTCTGAAATAGTACAAGACTACTGTCAGTCGAAGTTTTTCAGGAAGTCTTTTCACCGCAGCATGAAGGTCACTTAAGTCCTCTTTTTCTTCTGTGGCAGCTTTTTCAAGTACTGCGTCCTTCGCCTCCTGAGAGTCAAACAGGTCGAAGATCAGGCTGAGCTTTTTCTTTCGCAACTGATCCTTGTAGGTGTTAACGCAGATCCGTGTCAGCCAACCTTCAAATTCATACTCAGGGTTGTAGTGGTCAAATTTTTGATGGACCTTCAGCCAGGTCTCCTGGTACAAATCATCGGCATCATCAGGGTTTTGGCACAGTGTCCGACATAGACCATAAAGGCGCCTTCCATGTTTTTCTATGTAATCATCGAGCACTTTACCACCTCCCTTACTAACATATACGAATGCCGACACCAAACGGTTCATTCATTTTTGATTTTTTGTTTATATTTTTTGTTCAGAAGATGGGTATCAGGATAAAAAAGAACTGCCGGCCTCTTTGCGGCAGTTCCTTAAGATGCATTAGCCCTTCCGTCTTAATCATTGATGATTACCTTAGATCAACCTCAGTGATATAGTAATCTTTTCCGTCATACACTCCAGCGCGGATTTTCAGCCCGCCAATGGATGTATCCAGACGCGCTGAGATCCGCTGCGTCATATCATTAAAAATGGTATCAACCTGCAAAGTATCAAGGACAGGCGGATCCCATGATAAATCAACAACATATTGGTTCTGGCTTAGGCGAGTGGTCATGTCACGTTCGAGAAGATCCGGTGAATTGTACTCCTCAAAGATGTTGACTTTGTATTGCAGATCATCAAAGTCATTACCAAATGCTTCAGATATGACTTTACGAAAATAATCTATACTGCGGGCAGCCGCATATCGATCGATACGGTCCGCTTCATCCAGAGTCGAAGTGAATATTATTTCAGGCTGACTCTGCGAAGATATCCTGAATGAAAATTCCTTGCGCTTATAGTCGTAGCTTGAACTTACAATCTTAAAATCTTCATCATAACTTGTTTCATATGCCTTAATGATTGCTCTTTGCTGGCTGAATCGCTCAATGATGTTACCTGAAAAAGTCATATAGAAATAGAGCGCAAAGGCAAGCACCGTTAGGAGAAGAAATCCAATAACACCAATAATTATTCGCTTCGATCTCTTTTTCATATTTCAGCGCTCCTTTCTAATTTGTTCACCTCACGGCAACATATTCTTCCGTATTTATAAGTATTATATTACACCCATTAAGGTATAGGTTAATATAGTTACAAATAGACTCATGACAGGCAAGCTGGAGATGTCACAAAGACTAAACGCAGAGCTATTTTGCGGTATTTTGACCGTGTCTCTTAAAGGTAAGAATGCCGCTTAGGGTGGTTGCCGGGATGCGATGGCAATGTCATTCTTCACAGCAACTTCGAATGAAGATGCTTCAATATTTGAATTCCTGAGTCAGTATTTATTTTTGTGAGCACTTCCAGAGTGCCATAGGGTGGTTCCGAATACGTTCTACGATTTCGGTTGATTCAAAAAGCAGCTCCGGCTGATATGTCTTATTCCTAAAGGCATCCAGGAATTCCTGTTCGTTGTCCTCAAGCTTTAGAAGCGATTCAAGCCAGGCCTTGACTTGCATCTGAGCAGTCTTAAGATCAAATTTGTCCTTGTTTCGTAATACAGGATAAAGGTCTGTCTTGATACGATTCTGAGTGACTTGATCGATCGTGTTAAATTGGAACTCAAAAGGCGGAGATTCCGCGCCTATCGCGCTGTAAAAAACAACACACTTTCTGAGCATGGGCTCCTCTGATTCATCAATCAACCCAAATTTCACCAGGTTATAAATGTCATAAAGATCTCGGGGTGCCGTTCGATTGATCAAAGCAACGATTTTGCTTGCAAATATTTCAATGGGGGCCACACTAAAAACAGAAACGCCGGTTGGTTCCCAGGAAGATACAAAATGTCTTTGTCCAGTTTCAAGAACATGACAGCGAAGCATATAGTTGATTTCAACCTTAATGTTATCCTTCATGCCTCCTGAATTTGAGTATTCATAAACAAAAGAATCAAGAGCATGATATTGCTTCGATTTGGGACTTAACAAATAGCCGTTAGCTTTCATAAATTTTTCGATTCGGTCATTGATGATTGATCTTGTCGCCATCATTTCATCCCGAGTGACGTTTTTTGAAAAATTCAGATCAATATCAACAGACAACCTTGGCAAATTGAAAATTGTCAGGTTGATGGCCGTTCCGCCCTTTAGAGCCAAAGAGTTCCCTAGCAAAGCGTCATTTTCGAAAAACTTCAGTATATCAGTCAATCTGCAAACTTTCTCATATGTATCTCGCACAAAACCAAGTTCCTTAGCTTGTTTCCCCGACAATAACTTGTTCCACTCAGGCATTGAGATCAACCCCCTTACTGAGGATTGATTTAATATTCTCAGGGGCAAAAATCATCCAATCTTTATGTAGGACAAAGTGCTTGGAAAGGGCATCTTTTTCTGAATACAGATAACTTTTTGATTTGGAGATTTTACTCCTGCAGTAATCAAAAAATAGTTTTGTAAGACCCAACTGTTCAGCAAATTCCTTGAGTAAGAAGCCGGATTTCTGATACAAATTCACCTGCCCATATTCATCAAGATAGGTTATCAGCTTATCAGCTTGTAGTGCAGGGACCAGCAACAGACAACGGAGTAGTTCTTCCAAACCGCCAATTTTCTGAAAAGAATAGATACTATCGATGACAGTCCTTTCAAGATCCGTGACTCTGATTTCTGTATTGGTTGTAATTACTCCAGAATCAATTTTCGGAGAAACCCTGGTAAAGGTAATACCATCAAAAGAAAACTCAGTGAATCTGCTGGTTGTCGATACATAGACCTCATGAAAAACTTGATTAGCATAACCATAGTATTCAAATGCACTGTGATGCGAAATATAAGCATCCTCAGCAATATGAGTTGCTATTAAAAATCGGTTTGCGACAGGCTGCTTCGTTTCAAGGCTGATTGCTGTATATAGATCTCTTCGAATTCGATCAATATATCCGTTTTTGACATAATCGTTTAGTATTGAGTGTGCTGCTTTTTCGGTTCCGATTAGGTCAACAACTTCTTGCCGTGAAAAACAACCCAACTCAATTAGTTTGTCTAAATATTTCATTACAACACCTCCGTTTCTATTATTGCACAAAACATTCCTTTTTTCCAATGTTTTGTGCAATTTCAGAAACGTCCATTTTTAAATATGCACGAAACATTCCTTTTTCCCAATGTTACGCGCAAAATCAGGAATGGATTCTTCTGTTATCTTGTAGGGTTTTTCTGACCGTGGTGTTTTAACGGTCAGGATACCGCTTAAGGTGGTTGCCGGGATTCGATAGCGTTCAGCGATGGCAAGGTCGTTTTTCACGACTTCGTCGATCCGAGAGCCCCAGACTACGAGGACGTTGGAGCGTCTGAGGTAATCGAGCTCGATGTCCTGTCTGTCCTTATGCTCCTGGGGGATGCCGTCATCCATGAAGTTTGAAAGCATCAGGATGGGACAGATGGGATTGTAGCCAGCGTCGAAAACCTTCCGGCTGTATTTGGTTGCAATCTCTGTATTCTCAGTTGGATCAACGCCCCAGGAAGCGGTGATATAGGAGAGAGGTCTCTTCATTTGAAGGAACTCCTTTAAAAAAACGACTTGAAGAAAATTTGATGATAATGCTGGTTTCGCTGATGAGATGTGCACTGAAATCATATTATTTTGATTTCAGTGCAAGTTTGGCATACGATATTAGCACAGAAATCAAATTGAAGGTGGTAGCATGACTATGCCCGATGAACTTCAATCAGTCCTGAAGCAAACTGGCGGAATCGTTACTACTGCCCAAGCAAACGAAGTCGGGGTCTCAAACGAAGGATTGCGCCTGCTTGCTCACTCAGGCGATTTGGAACGAGTGACTACCGGGATTAATGTTTTGCCTGATGAACTTACTGACAATCGAATGTTAAGGCCGCTGCGATGGTTGGCATTGATGCGCGCACCACAATGGATATGGATGCAACGATCAAAGGGCAGGCTCAATCTAAGACAGAATTAACGGTGATCATTGAGAACATCTTAAAAACTCAGATTGACGACGATGCTGTATTTTCATTTCAAGGGATTGAAGAGATCCGAGAGGAAGCGGACTATCCGGGGTATCGTGTATCGATCGGAGTCGTCTTTGATAAAACGCGACAGATGCTGAAGATAGACATCACAACTGACCAAACTCATTTCTCTCTCTGGGACCGACTAAAATCTACGCTGAAATAGCCAGGTTCGATGGGCGAACCTGGCTATTTCAGCGTAGATAGTTTTGCTTGGATCGATCATTTACCTGCATAATGACCATTTGATGATTCAATCCGACGTTTAATCGCTCAGAAATTAATCGCTAGCCGGCTTTAGCTATCCCCGAGTTCACCTAATATCCGGGCAACCAGTGTCCTGGCCAGGATCACTGGTTTATGGGTTTCCTGTAAGACCAGTTGCTTCATCCCTGCTGTATAGCCGATGCAGTCCATGATGATGAGATCAAGGGAGGGATCACTGAACCCGGTGAGATCCGGCAGAGTGCCAGTCACTTTTTTATCGTAGGGTGACCAGGGGATCACACGGGCTTCCAGTCCTGCGTCCTTCCATTTTATTCGGGTCTGCTCGATCTGCTCGGGATCAGGAATCACCACCCCGATTTTTTTCGTGCCGGAGAGTTCCGGAACGATCCGGTGCAGGATCACCTGGGGGTAAATCAAGGGAACGCTGGCCCGGAAGATATCCGGGAATTTCCCGGTACAGATAAAAGCAATGGCTTGGACTTTTTTCTCTTCCAATCGATCGATACAGTCCTGTAGCCGTCCTAGAATATGCTTTTCCGCAAATTTGACTTCACGTCCATCCCGCAGGGTCGACACCAGCACATAGTCTCCCTGTTCTGGCTTAAGTGTTTGAATTTCCTCATAGGACAGCCCATCCAGTGCGCCAGCCTCCAGGATTTCAACCCACGTTCCGAGATACGGAAGCATTTCCGGGATCACGTCCTGCCGGGGAGACTGACCGATGGTAATGGTGCCCAGCCGGAAGCTCAAGCCCGGACGAGACTCCGGCCTAGCGTCTGAAACTGGTGCAATTCGCCGTACAGTTCCAGTAAATGGCCAAACTCAGCCTCGTCGTAGAAATTGCAATTGTGCCGGCCGAATTCTTTGGCGACTTCCAGGACAAAGCGTCCGGCCTGCTCCAGGTCAAACGGATTGCTGGCACCGGTGGCACATCCCGGCACGGCCGATTCCGTGGTGATGGCGATCCCCACTACCGGGGCTTTGGTCGCCGTCGCCGGCTGGAGGATGCTGTTCAGGTGATACACCCCATTGCCGTAGGGGGTGATGTCCTGGATGCTCAGCGGGAAAACCACCGGGAACTTTCCCGTCGTCGTCTGCATGATGTCTAAGAGCTGGTCACTGACTTTTAAGATATACCCCTCTTTCACCGTGGGGGAGATGGCAAAGCCGCAGTGATTGATGACCCGGTTGCCCTTGGTCGTATCCACCGACAGAATGGCATCCAGATCGCCGTTGACTTCTTCCTGGTTTACCGTGGCCATATCCACCGGAGAATCCATGAACGCAACCGGTTTATGGGGCTGCGTCGGTGCATCCGGGCAAATGTGGGTTGAAACCACGACATCCCCGTCCAGGTGATCCCCTTTATTCTGCATATCCAGGAGCTTTGCCGCAACAGCCAGGGCAACCAGGGCCCCGTCACCATCAGAGACCATGCCGATGCGCTCCGGGCGGGCACCGATGCCGCCTAGCCGTCCCAGTACGCCTAAGGTCGGGGCGGAGCCGCCCTTGGACCGGCCGTTTTTCCCGGGGATCGCCACCCGGATAAAATCGGTCTTGCCTTTATCCCCCGTGATGGTCTTAACGACCACATTCTTCGCACCGTAACTCTCCAGATATTTTTTTAAATCGTTGCCGCTGGCCGTTGCCGTGTCCACCAGCTCATATACTTCCATGATCTGCTTAATAATCATCGATAACCTCACAAATTTTTATTCTCAAAAATTAATTCACACCTAACAGGTCACATAAGGACATTAAGTAGATTTGACTGGCGTTCAGAACGTCTTCGATATCCACTGTCTCGTTGTAGGAATGGATCCCTTCCGTGTTGGACGGTCCGTACTGGATGGTCTGGATCCCCATTTCACGATAATAGCGCGCATCACTGGACGCCCACTGATAAGCTGGCAGAACATCGATGTGCCAGAGTGCCTCGGCATGTTTTTTGACCGTCTGGACAATGGGGGCGTTGATTGGCGTATAGTTGCCCGTGGCCTTCCAGGTGATCTCATACTCCACATCCAGCGCTCCGCTCTGGGCGATGATGCTTTGGATCTTCGCTTCGACCTCGGCCTCATCGGCCCCGATGGGGAGCCGGATATCAACCCGGGCTTCACAGTAATCCGGCACGACGTTTAATTTAGTGCCGCCGCTGATAAGGCCGACACTGGCTGTGACATGGTCGATGACATTTTCGATCCCCGGGGTTTCCAGTTTGTCGGCGGCAATCAATCGCGAGTTTTTGAGGGCCTGGGCTTCTTCCTGGGGGAATTTACCCTGAATCTCATGGAGTTCGCCGATGTGAGAGAGAACCTTCCCCAGTTTCAGGATGGCATTGTCCCCCTTATAGTTGCCCAGGCTGCCGTGGGCCGGTGTGCCGTGAGCTTTTAAGATCAGTTCATTGGATCCCTTCTGGCCGATCTCAATGGTGTAATTCGATGTGGGCTCCGCCACGATACAGGCATCAGCGCCATCGGCATGACCCTCGGTCAGGAGCCATTTCGTACCATACTGCCCGCCCGACTCTTCATCGGAGACGATGTGCAGACGGACGTTCCCGGTCAGCTCGGCCCCCGATTCATTCAAGAGACGCATGGCAAAGAGGATCCCGGCTACCCCGGCTTTCATATCCGACGTCCCCCGGCCAAGGATCCGCTTCTCCGTGACTTCACCGCCGAAGGGATCAAACTCCCACTTCGATAAATCCCCGGCGGGGACCACATCGACATGACCGTTTAAAATAATGCTGTAGCCCTCGTCCGAACCAATTTTCGCAAGGATACAGGGGAATTCATCATTGGCAGCGATCTCGGTGGCCGCGATGCCGGAGTCTTCCAGATATTGTTTGACAAAGTCAATGACCGGCCGCTGAGATCCCGTTGGGTTCTCACTGTTGATCCGGATGAGCTGCGATGTCAATTCGATGAGTTCGCTGCTCCTTCGGCTGGCTTGTTCCATGATTTCAGTTTTAGTTATACTCACGATGTTCCTCCTAGATTTTTTCCTGGAATTTTCATTCGAGTTTATTTGATGAGTGATTCAAGCTGTTAAAGTTGGTTTGATTCTTAAATCGTTAGGATCCGCTTTCCCTGGCGCTCTGGCTGTCATAGAGGTAACAGGCGACCAGATGATCCTTGGCGACTTCCGTCAGTTTCGGGGTCACCCTGCGGCACTTCTCCATGACATAGGGACAGCGGCTGGCAAAGGGACAGCCGATCTGTTCGCCGATGGGACTTGGGATCTCTCCGGTCAGCTTGATCTGGCTGTTTTTTTCAAACGGGCTCTCCGGCGGGATGGCTGACAAGAGGGCCTTCGTATAGGGATGCCTGGCATCGGTATAAATCTCCTCGGCATTGCACTGTTCCACCACCCGCCCAAGGTACATGATGGCGATGCGGTCGCTGACGTGCTTGATGACACTTAAGTCATGGGAGATGAAGATCATCGTCAGTTCATGCTGCTTCTGTAGGCTGTTGAGAAGGTTCAGCACCTGCGCTTGAACCGATACATCCAGAGCGGACACCGGCTCGTCACAGACGAGGATCTCGGGATCCAGGGCCAGGGCCCGCGCGATATTGATGCGCTGCCGCTGACCGCCGGAAAATTCATGAGGAAAGCGATGGATGTGGGATTCACTTAAGCCTACTTCGTTCATCAGCGAACGGACCCTGGCCTTGCGTTCGGGTTTGGACAGGAGGCCGTGCACGATCATGGGCTCCTCGATGGTCTCCCCCGCTGTTTTTCGCGGGTTCAGGGAGGAGTAGGGATCCTGGAAGATCATTTGAATCTCCCGGCGCAGCCCCTTTAAATCCTTCCCGGTCAATTCATTGATATCCTGACCATGGAGGAGGATCTGACCGGAAGTCGCCTGATGAAGGCGTACCAGGCAGCGGCCCAGCGTGGACTTGCCACAGCCGGACTCGCCGATGATCCCCAGGGTCTCCCCCTTATAGAGTTCCAGGTTCACTTGGTTGACGGCATGCAGGATCTTATGCGGCTCCCGAAATTTTGATTTTCTAAGCTTAAACTCTTTGTTGAGTCCGACGACTCTAAGAATCGGTTCTGCCATGGGATGCCGCCTCCTTTCGTTTCAGTGTTTCAGTCTTCGTCTGCCGATGGCAGGCGACAAAGTGATTCTCCCCCACTTCCATGAGCTCTGGGACGACCTCGGAGCAGATGGGCAGGGCGTAGGGGCAGCGCTTGTAGAAATTACAGCAGCCCCCCGTCAGCCGGAGGTCCGGCGGGGCGCCGGGTATGGTCACGAGCTCAGATTTGGAGGCCTGTGACAGTTTCGGCATGGAATCCAAAAGGCCCCAGGTATAGGGATGCCGGGCTGCACTGTAAAGCGTCTTTGCCGAACAATGCTCCACGGTCTTCCCGGCATACATGACCATGACTTCATCGCACATATCCCAGACGATGCCCAGATTATGGGTGATGAGCAGGATCGCTGTCTCGGACTTTTTCTGCATTTCTTTTAACAGATCCAGGACCTGGGCCTGAACGGTGACATCCAGGGCCGTGGTGGGTTCATCGGCAATGACGAGCTTGGGCTTGGCACTGATGGCCATGGCGATGATCACCCGCTGACACATGCCGCCCGATAATTCATACGGGTAGGACTCCATGCGGCTTTCCGGGTTGGGGATCCCGACTTTTTTGAGCGATTCGATGGATAGCGCCCGGGCTTCGGCTGCCGTCATCGAGCTGTGGGTCCGCAGCATTTCCACCATCTGATAACCCACTTTGAAAACCGGATCCAGCGAGGTCATGGGATCCTGTGAAATCAGGACGACGTCTTTTCCGCGGTAATCCAGGAGCTGGGCCTGGTTAAACCCTAAAATGTCCCTGCCTTCAAAGTGGATCTCGCCGCCGACGATTTTTCCGGTGTTTTTGGGAAGCAGGCGCAGGATCGACGAAGCCGTCATGCTTTTTCCCGAGCCGGATTCACCGACAACGCCTAAGGTCTTCCCTCGCTTCAGATCAAAACTGACCCCATCGACGGCCTTGACGACACCGCTGGCCAGGTATAAATAAGTCTGTAGATTTTTTGCTTCCAGAATCACTTCTGCCATTTTGATCACTCCCATCCGTACTGAGTCTTCATGCGTTGAAATGACTCTTTTAATTCGGTCTGCAACCCGGGATCGCTCATCAGCTCCAGAGCTGTCAGCGCCATAGCCTGAGCCCCGGTCCGGATCACCTGGTGACCCAGGGGACCGCCCACGGTCTCTTCAAATTCTGGGGTGTGTCCCCGCATCCCCTGGGCCACCAGAATATAGGACTGCAGAGCCGGCACCCGATGGGTCACATTGCCCACATCGGTTGTGCCAATGCCCAGCTCCTTGCGCCGGGGTCCCACGACTTCGCCCAGGGCGGTAAATTTCTCTTCAAGTATCTTCTCCAGCACGGGATTATTGCGGATCTCCTCATAGGTCGGTCCGGTGAACCGGTATTCAAAGCGGGTCCCCGTCAAGGCCGCCAGGCCTTCGCCCATTTTAATGAGCTGGTCTACCAGCTGGATGCGATACTGATTGTCATAGGAACGGACGGTGAAGGACGCCTGACAGTGATCGGGGATCATGATGGCTTCCTCGCCCCCTTTGGTGATGACCCCCAGGATCTTGCCCCGGTCGGCCACTTCCAGCCGTTGGGCTGCGATGAGGTTAAACAGCGCAAGGATCGGGGTCAGAGCGCTGATCCCCTCCTCGGGCCAGGTGGCTGCATGTGCTTTTTTTCCAAAGAAGTCAACGAGGAGGTCAGTCTTGGAATAACTGATGTCATTTACCACCGTTTCATTGGCCGGATGAAGGATCAATAACGCGTCGTACTCATCGAAGACGCCGTGTTCCAGCATGATGACTTTGCCGCCGCCGCCTTCCTCGCCCGGTGTTCCGATGACGCTGACCTTCCCGCCCAGCTCCTGAATCACGCTTTTTAGAGCGGCAC
Organism: Clostridiaceae bacterium HFYG-1003; assembly: GCA_024579835.1. Taxonomy (NCBI): domain Bacteria; kingdom Bacillati; phylum Bacillota; class Clostridia; order Eubacteriales; family Clostridiaceae; species Clostridiaceae bacterium HFYG-1003. The sequence continues at coordinate 3,388,752 of CP102060.1, read as the reverse complement.
CCGCCCCCACCGCCATGGCGGCCATAAGATTGTGGCCACAGGCATGGCCCATTCCGGGAACGGCGTCATATTCGCCTAAAAAACCGATGTGGAGGCCCGGCCGGCCTGAATCAAAGACCGCCCGGACGGCTGTGTCAAGCCCGCCCACGCCCTGTTCCACTTGGAAGCCCAGACGGGTCAGGATCCCGGCAAAAGCGGCGCTGGATTTGACTTCCTTGAAGTTATATTCCGGATGCTGCCAGATGTAGTCGGAGAGTGCGATGAGCTCAGGCATGAGCGCATCGACGGTTTTTTGGATTTTCTTTTGATCAGCCATTTGAGCCATTGCATTTACCTACTTTTTCATTTTCGGGTCCAGGACATCACGGATGCCGTCCCCCAGAAGATTGAAGCCAAGTACAGTGAACAGGATGAACAGCCCCGAGATCGTGGCTACGTGGGGCGCCGTATTGAGCGTTTCCTTACCGGCCCGCAGGATATTGCCCCAAGAGGCGTCAGGCGGCATGATCCCCAAGCCCAGAAAGCTAAGCGCCGCCTCCGAGATGATGGATCCGGCCGTATTGAGCGTGGCATACACGATGATCGGTGAAACGATGTTGGGCAGGATGTGTGAAAAGACGATGCGGGCGTGGGATGCGCCGATCCCCTTCACGGCGTTGCAGTATTCTTCGTTTTTGACGACGTGGACCTGGCCGCGCACGACTCGGGCAAAATTAGGGATGTTGGCGATGCCGACAGCAAGAATGACGTTGAAGACCCCGGGACCCAGGATGGTCATGAGGATGATGGACAACAGGATGAAGGGAAAGGCCATCATGCCGTCCATGACGCGCATGATTAGGGTGTCAGTGGTCCCCCCGACATAACCCGACAGGAGCCCCAAAAGGATCCCGATGGCCGCGCCGACAAAGGTGGCGCCTACGGCGACAAACAGGGAGATGCGGGAGCCAAAGATGATCCGCGATAAGAGATCGCGGCCGAACTCATCGGTGCCAAAGAGGTGCCCGGGGCTGCCGGGCTTTAAAAAGGCACTACCCAGTTTCAGGGCATTGGGATCGTAGGGCGCAAGGACTCCGGCAAAAATGACCAGGATCATCATGAAAGAGACAATGACCAGACCAACCATGGCGGTTTTATTGCGCTTGATCTTGCTCCAGGCACTGTTGGCCCGTCGTTCCTTTTCCAGCATGCGGCTGTGTGCTTCACTGCCCAGGAGATCAGTTTTCTGTTCCATCAGCTTTTCCCTCCTTTGCCTTCATAGCTGACCTTGGGATTGACGACCATGAAGATGAGATCCACAAATAGGTTAACAAACACGAAGGCCATGGCTGTGATCAGGACGGCGCCCTGGACGAGCATGTAATCCCGGTTTTCAATCGCACCGGTGATCAGGGTGCCCATACCCGGCCAGGCGAAAATCGTTTCGGTGAGGATGGCTCCGGTAAAGGCACCGGCCAGCTGAATGCCCACCACCGTCACGATGGGGGGCAGGGCATTTTTAAGGGCATGCCGGAAGATGATGATCCGTTCGCTTAAGCCCCGAGAGCGCAGTGCTTTGATGTAGTCGCTGTTGATGGTCTCGAGCATGCTGGAGCGCGTTATGCGGGTAAAGGTCGCCGTCGGGATAGTCGACAGACAGATCACCGGCAGGATCATGTGACGGATCACGTCCCCCAGACCGTTGCTAATAGACCCCATCCCCATGGTGGGCAGCCAGCCCAGACCGACGCTGAAAATCAGGACAAGCATGAGTCCAAGCCAGAATATGGGCATGGATACGCCCACCAGGGCAAGGACCATGGCCGTGTAGTCAAACACGGAATACTGCTTGACGGCCGACACAATCCCCAGGGGAATGGATACCAGGATCGACAGGATCAGGCTGGTGATGGACAGGACCAGGGTATTGGGCAGCCTCTCCAGGATAAGGTTCAAGACCGATTCGCTGTAGGAATAAGAATGGCCAAAGTTTCCCCTGACGATGTCCCCCAGGTAATTCAGATACTGCTGACCCAGGCTGGCATTTAAACCCATCTCGGTGCGCAGTTTTGTAATCTCATCCAGCGAAGCCTGCGGGCCGAGCATAGCCGCCGCCGGGTCGCCGGGGATCATCCGCGTCAGGACAAACGTGATGGATACGACGATTAGCAGCGTCGGGATGATCTGTAGCAGTCGCTGCAGAACAGTTTTTAACATAGTCTCCTCCTTTGCAGTCCAAGGGATGCGATATAAAAAGGAAAGGCCTTAAAATGGCATCCGCACACTTTTGGGGCCTTTCACCGTTGCAAATACTACTGAGCGATCCAGACGTTTACTTCTTCATTGACGAGGAAAATGCTGCCATCGGCGCGCTGTATCAGATCCTGGACTTTCGGTGAAACACCCCAGGTCACATTTTCATTGGAGTAGAAAACACCCGGCCGCTTGGCAATGATCGCTTTCACCGCCTGACTGTACAGCTTGGCCCGTGCGGCCTGATCCGTGATCACCAGCGCTTCGTTGAGGAGGCGATCGACTTCCGGATCATTGAATCCCTGGCCATTGCCTAATGAACCGATGGCGGTGGAATGGAAAATCTTATTAAGGAAGAAGTAGGGATCGGGATACCAGGTCCAGGACATGGCGAAGATATCGGCATTGTTCTTGGACGCGATTTCACTGAAGGTGCCCCACTCGGAGGTCATGATCTCCACATCGATATTGAGGTTCATTTTCCAGTACTGCTGGACGATGGTCGCCATACGGACCCGGGCCGGAGTATTGGAAATATAAAGCTTGGTTTTAAAACCATTGGGGAAGCCGGCTTCGGCAAGCAATTCCTTGGCAGCGGCTGGGTCATACGTCGGGACATCGGCTTCCAGGGTCTTATCGTATCCCCAGGATCCGGGAGGCAGGGGGAGGCTGGCCGGCTGAGCTTCGCCGTACTGGTAGACTCCCTTTACCAGTTCCTTGGTATCCAGGGCGCGGATCAGGGCTTCACGGACTTTGATGTCCGCAGTGGGACCTTTGACCATGTTGAAGTAGATATAGGCAAAGTGCAGTCCCGGCATTTCCAGGAGCTTGATGGACTGGTCGTCGCGGATGAGCTTGACGGATTCGCCGGTCAGGTTCGAGGCGAAGTCGATTTCACCGGTGCGCAGGGCATTGGCATTCTGGTTCATGTCTGTGATGACTTTGAAGACGACACTGTCCAGGTGGGGCTTGGCGGCCCAGTATTTTTCGTTGCGCACCAGGGTGGTGGCCTGATCCAGCTTGAAGTCCTTCATCATGAAGGGGCCTGTTCCGATGAGGTGATTGCCAAAGGCATCCCCCCAGCCTTCGACTTCTTCCTTGGGCACGATGATGTTGCCGGAATTCGTCAGCGCCGTTAAGAAGACTGCGCTGGGCTCCGGTAAGTGCACGATGATCTCAAAATCGTTGACGACTTCAACCGAAGTGATCATATCGAGCCGTTTCATGGCTGATTTTTGGGCAGAGCGTTCCAATGAATATTTAACATCTTCTGCCTTCATCTGGCGGCCGTTCTGGTAAGTTCCCGGATGGAAATACACATCCTGACGGAGCTTAAACGTATAGGCCTTGGCGTCGCTGGACACGGTCCAGGAAGAGGCTATGGCCGGAACGATCTTGGATAAGTCCATGCTGTAGGCCACCAGCGTGTCGCCGACATTCTGGATGATCTGTGATTCATAGGTGCCGGTATAAGTGACCGGATCAAGGTTCTTGGGCGAGGCCGTCAGCGCGACGGTCAGTGTTCCTCCATCCTTTGGTTCCCCCACCGGCACCGTAGCGCCTGCTGTGGTCGTTGTCTTCGTCCCCACCGCCGTAGTGGCTGGTGTCGTGGTGGAGCAGGCTGACAGGCTGAGACTCAAGCCAAGGGTCATTCCAACCAGAGACAAGATCTTTTTCTTCATTCTTAGTTCCCCCTCATGATATGTTATGTTCGTAGAATCCTGTAGGTTATCCTCAATGATTGTTCGTGCGTTCACCGTACCGATCTGTTTTTCGATATTCACTACCCTTCGCATTTTTATTAAGTATAGTGGAATGAAATCCATTTTCCTATGCGCTTAACTCATGAAACGAACGAGCTTCTTTTTATGGCAATCCATAAAGACCTGTAGTAGAATTTAAAAGACAGCCAAATATATGCGCCGATTCAGCATGAAACTTTCAGAAAATCCGCACGAATTGAAACAGATTTAAATCAAGACCAAAACAGGGAGACGCCATGGAATCCATCACCGATCGCTATAAGAAGCTTTTTGAGGAGCCCGCCAATGGCCCTTTGACGACACCCCAAAATAACTCCATCACCGTCAGGGAATACCTGGGCCTTGGAGCAATGCAGTCCACCCGGCTCATTGCCGGAAGTAAAGGCCTAGGCCGGCAGTGCACCTCCATCGTCGTCTGGGAGACACCGGATGGCCTGGACTGGCTTATAGGAGGGGAATTCATCCTCACGGCCGGCTATGCCTTCAAAAATGATCCGGCCATGCTGGACAGCCTCATCGATAAGATCCATGAGCGGGGTTGTGCCGGCATCGCCATCAAGGAGCAGCGCTTCTTGGAGGCGATTCCTCCCAGAATGCTGGAGCGGGCAGATGCCTTGGGCATTCCTCTTATCATCCTGCCGCGCCGGATGGTCTACACCGAGATCGTCTCCGCGTTTTATGAAGCGCTCTTCTATAAATCCAACGCTTATCTTCTGGAATCAAAAAAGACCCATGAAGAACTCTTGGATCTCGTCTTTGACAAGATGGATAATACCGGTATCCTGGAAGCCCTTGGCAACTTAGGGCGCCTGTCCCTGTTCCTGACCGGTCCAGAAAAACTGATCCGCACTAGTTTCCTGTTCCACGATATCAGCGGCCACCCGGTAGAAGAGGACGACCTCTCAGTAATGTTCGACGGATCGGCTTATTCCCACCTGAGGCTCCCCATCCGATTTGAAGATGGTCAATCAGGGCGTCTCCATGTCTTTTCCCTGACGCCATTCCTGCCCCTGATTCGAAATATGCTGGAACACAGCACCAAAAGCATCCAGTTGAATCTGTCCAAAGCGGACCAGGACATCTATAATGAACTTCGTAATAAACAGATGATCACCAGCATCATCCTCCAGGACCGGAATCTCACCGAGGACTTTATCCGGAACGTCGCCTCCAATATCGGCTGGGATTCCTCCCATCCCTCCTATGGCATCGCGCTCAAGTTCTATCCGACGGACGGGCAGCCCGTACCAGGACAGTATATCCAAACTGAGCTCAATACGATCCTCAACAGCTATGGAAAAAAGATCACCTACCTGCTCAGTGAGAGCAACGGGATCGTCGTGATCTACTTAAACAACCTCACGCAAAACAAACTTTATGAGTTCATTGATCTGATCCAGCGGAAATCCAATGTCCGAAACAAAGCACTTACCGTGTCGATCAGTGTGTCCGCTCCGTTCTGCGGTCTGTCAGAATTGCCCAAAGTGCAGGATGAATGCATTTTTGCAGCCCTGATCAATAAGCCGGGAAAGATCCTGACCTATGAGTCTCTGGGCATTATTCGCCTGCTGCATTCCCTGAAGGATGATCCCAATGTCCTTAAGATGTACTCAGACATTATGGTCCGCATCGAGACCTACGATGATCAGAATGGCGGCGTCCTGATGGAGACTCTGCTCCAGTACTTCCAGCACAACCTCAATAAAAAAGAAACGGCGGATGCCATGCACATCCACGTCGAAACCCTCCGCTACCGGCTCAATAAGATTCAGGCATTAACCGGTTGCTCCACCGCTTCCTCCGAAGGTCTCTTCATCCTGCAGATGATGGTCAACTTGACAAACATCATCCAATAAGAAGAATCCGCTCGGACCATAAAATCCCGTATCCGGTCCCTGAGTTTGGGAGTTGAGAATGTTAAAACCCTTGAAATCACTCAATTTGAGCGATTTCAAGGGCGTTTTTTTGTCCTGTTATTTTAAGTTCCTCATCAAATCGACCTTCGTTATACTTCGAAACTGGGTCAGGGTCATGTTCTTTCTCAAGGGTTTCAGTCCCAGGATCCGATGCAAGTCCAGGTAGATATTTGATACCTGGATGGGCGTCAGGATGATGTCAGGAAATGTGCCCAGAACCACGACCCGGGGCTCCTCAAGGGTATCCATCAGCACTCCGGCTGAGATCGGGGGCATCTCATGGTCCACCACCAGATACTGGGTGTAGCGGACCATACACAAGGCAAGAAAGCACAGGACGAAATGGCCTCTGATGTGCTTGTCAGTGTACACGTACGCCGGTCTTGCCTCCAAGTCGGACTTGAGCACCCGAAAGCTCTCTTCGATCTTCCACAAGCCGTGGTAGCACGTTGTGACCTCTTCGGTGGTCAAGGCCAGGTTGTTCGTTATGACGGCGTAGTAGCCGTCATATTGCTCAGCTTCTTTGACCTTTTCTTCACTGATCTTCCAGCCGGAAGTATCCAGTTCCATCTCCAGAAACTGGTTGACGCCTCGTTTGAGCGAGGCTTTCATCTGGTAGGGTTTATCCATTTTCTTGTGCAGCTTCTCCAGCATTCGCTGCCGATCCGCGTAATCTTTGCTCGCTCGGCTGGCGGTCCAGGTCAAGTGGATCTTGACCGAAATACTCTCCTCTCTCGTCTTGCGTGGCCTGTCCGGCTTGCTCTTGGCACTTTCCAATTCTTCCTCAGTCAGAGGCACTTTATACTTGAATTCCTGCGTCACGACCTTTTCTCTCCGCACAAGTTCACCCGTCTTTGGATCCACGATTTGGGTCCAGCCAACCTCATCCCACACCAGCTGCTTGAATTCCTTGGAAGATCGTTTCAGGGTGTAGCTGATAACAAAGTCATGGCCTGCTTTGCACAGGTATTCCAGATTCGGTCCCCCGTTGAGTCCGCGATCAGCGATGATGGTGATCTTCTCCATCCCATAGAGCTTGCGAAGGCGCTCAACCGATGTGATCAGAGTGCTCTGGTCCATGGTGTTGCCAGGGAACAGCTCATAGGTCACAGGGATCCCGTTGTTGTCGATCAGGAGTCCCATGACGACTTGAACTTCGTTGTTTTTGTGATCCTTGGAAAATCCAAACATCTTCAGTTCGCCCCAGCGCGTACTCTCAAAGGCGTAGGTCGTAACATCGTAATAACCACGGTTGCTTTCCCGAGAGGTGTTCTTCTCAAAGAACTTGGCCAAATGCGAGATGAGCTCATCCTTGGATTCATCCAGGACATCCAGCACGTCATAGAGACGGTCAAGTTTCATCTCAGCGATTCCGGCAAAGTTTACCTGATCCTTTGAACAGGCAAGGATACTGGATGGATCCATCAAGCGGTGAATCAGCAGATAGAAAATCATATCCAGGACCTCCTGCTGATCCCGTTTACCGACGGTTTTCGCAAACAGCTGGTCCAGTTTCAACGTGTCCCAAAGTCTCCGAATCAAGCTATGGCCGAAGTGGTAGCTTTGGGTGACTTCCGATTCATCCCCTAATTCCTGATTGGACAAAGATGCCGTCAGTGGGCGATTGGACTCTTTTTTTTCGAGCGTGCGCCTGCGCGCTTCTTCTTTTAATTTGGCAATGATATCGGGGTCTTGAGCCAACATCTGGTCGTAGTTGCCCAGGGTCTCAATGACATTAGTCTTTTTTTGATCGGTGCCGGGAATCCGTTTATCTTCCCGAAATTGGATGACTCGGTACTTGCCGGAACCGGTAATTGCCACGTACATGGGACACCTCCGTGCAGAGTTTTTCTTACTATCATTGTACCACAATGTAACAGGATATAACAGGACATATATATAAACAATTTGAGAACTTAAAAAAGTCTGCAATCCGCTCTGTTGAACGTTTTGCAGACTTGAAAACATGATTTTGTTGACGCTAACTCCCAAACTCAGGAAAAATTAACCCATAGTTATGCGTTATAATGTCGGTGACTAAACAAACATTATGGGGCACAACTATGAGTCATCTCCTAGTCATTCTCTTTTATTTCGATATATCTGATAGTTTAACCACAAGTACGTTATCAATAATTTCTATCGAACCATCCGATGGATAACAAGACATTAACTTGACCTCCTGAAGTTCACCGTATTTTTCACTTTCAGAAGACGTCATCACTACAGCGGGAAAATCATTATAATAATAAAAAAAAGCTCTTAGATTTCTAGTAACTGGATCATTATTATTTATGAGGGAATTTACTGGATAATTTTTGATATTTATTTTTTCCAATTCTCTATACTGTACATATGTTGACGCATCAAATTTGCCGACCAAAGCAATCGTCATTCCTGGTCTATAACCGTCCTCAGACTCAACTCGAGTAATTAGCCTATTATAAAATTGCTCAGCTTGCTCTCTATATATCCAAGATTTAAAATAAGCAGCATTGTTATAAATACAAAAATAAATAACAAAAAAAATTGAACAGCAGGTAACAAGAATCTTGATTCCAGAAAACAGGTGTCCGGATAGCTTAATGTTATTGTTTTGCAAAAAGCACAGGGGAAAGACAAATAGATAGACGAGACTATATGTCATCAGTGTATGGACTATTGATTCGCCACTTCCATTAGAAGAAAACAACTCGATTAACTGTATCACCAGCGGACTTGCCAGGATTAATAATATAAGCAGAAATTTTCTCAATAATGACTTTGTTTTCAAGATGAATAGAACAATATAAGTGGTAGAAGCCAAACACATTATTAACAAAACGATTTGAGTACTCTTTAAATAAAACAGGCCTTTATACCCATTTACGAACATAAAATAAAATGAATTATAGGAACGAATAATCCCAATTTTAATGTTATGGATACTGAATTGCGTCATGGAATTTAGTCCTTGATATGTGCCCATTTCTTCAGCATTTAAAAATAAGAAAATTTTATTAAGCAGCAAGTATAGCACTAATGCTATTCCAACTGCAGCTACTGAGATCACACATGTTCGTATCCACAAATAACAATCGGTATTATCGTCCATTAACCTGTAGAAAAAAAAGAAGAATATAAAACAGATTGCACAAACCAAATAAGGCTGATAAATACCCATCGTTAATGCAATTAATAGAATACCACTCGATGCATTGATGATTGCCTTGATCAAGGCAGAATTCTCATGAAAAACAAAGCTCCGCGTATTTTTATCACTTTCTCCGGAAGTATGTTTTTGTCTCTGTCCATCTAAAAAAACGTTCAATGCTTCTGTAATAAGATACCCACCTAGAATCGACGTAAGCAACGCGAAAAAATAATATGGTGCCGTAAACATGTATCCAAATGTCGCAGTAACCACTGGAAAGCATATCATTATTGAAGTAATAATCATTTGGGGTAATCTTTGTTTCACCTCAAATCTATAAATTATCAAAAAAGCGGATAGTGCGATAAACAACAGGGAAACAACACCATTAATCACCGGAATGCTAATGTTCATTCCGAAAACATTTTTTACTAAAGAGCCCAATAGACCTAACGCCCATCTACCAGACTTATAAGTTGCACCTACATCAAAAGTATGTCTGAAATCATCGTGCCAACTTATTTTATTAAAGAGCATAAAGGAATGTGCCAAAAATCCAAACACAGTAGCACTCAACAAACAAACATTTAATGTTTTTCTTACTTCCGTTCCTGCTTTAGATTTTGATAATTTTGAAATTAAGTTTTCTTCACCTTCCACTTTGTATCCCCTTTAGTTCACTATATGATTGTTCTTATAAGAGCTGACTTAAGTCCGTAATTACATTGTGTGACATGAACATCTATCTTCTAGCTCCCCATGTTTTTCGTATAGCATGCAAGTAGTGAAAAACTGAGTGTCTGCTTATAAGTAAAAGTACACTGCAACCTTTTAAAAAATCGAAAAATTTTAAAAATTATTTATAAAATCATGTAATTTTATAATTATATAGCCATAGTACAACATTAATCTGATTGAGTATAGACTGAAAATCAGCATCCATTTTTTGAATGCAATCAGGTACTATTTATTGTATCATACTCTCCAGAGTTTATCTTGATTGCAGAAATTTGCGTAGATGATCACCATACGAGCATATAAAAAAATCCTGTACAACAATCATCCAGGGTGAAGTTTTTTCAGTATTTTAGGGGTCAACTCAAAACTTCCAATTTTTTATCATCGTCATCTCACCTCTTGTATGTTAACCACCCAATGTCTTAATCGAAGAATCCCATCAATTGAAATGATGGATCAAGAAGTGATGTCCTGGGCTACAAGGCGAAATCACAATCAGAAGTCAGTGGACTGGCAATTCACCCTTAGCGATGCACGGTGTAGCTAAAGCATTTATACCCGATGATTATTACAAATTAAGATGTTACAAGGTACTAGTCGGTCCATCCCACAGAATTTGTGATTGACCCTTTTTTTTACAGCTTATTGATCAAACCTGAAACGGTAGAACGTAATGAATACACTTTAAACAAGGGTAAAAGATTATTTATCATAAGCTGAAAATGCTTTTTTCGGAGGAAATCAAAAGCCGGCTTAAATTCAACCGTTGCTTGATGTTGCCGAAGGCCTTTTCCAGCAGATCCTTATTCCGATACAGGGTCAGCGCCGTGATGGCATCCATCTTCTCATTGGTCATCAGCGCAAAGAATCCAAAATAGCGCTTCGTCTGATTGACCACATCTTCTTTCACGGTAACCTTGATCCCCCTCACCGGGGTATCTGTCACTTCAAAGTATTTCTTGTAGAACGTCTCATGATCGGGATTACGTTTTCCGCTTAGGATTTCCCCCTTCATCGACAGCAGTCGTCGATCAAAATGAGCTTCTTCATCCGCGTATTTCTCAATGTTGAAGTAAGCGTGCAGGTAGACCCGGCGTTTTTCTCGGATGACATCTTTCTTGTTGGGGCGTTCTTTTTGAAACTCCCAGTCAGTCAGAATGGTTGAGGAGTATAAGCCATATTGCTCATCCAGGTTTTCAAAGGATCGGATGCTGTCATAGATCCCGTCGATATGTCTTCGGATATAGGCCAGATGCGTGCCAGCGGCGATGATGAACTTGAGTCGCTCCCCAAGAAGCGCATTGATATTGGCTTCACTGTAAAATCCCCGGTCCATGACCAGTTTCACCTTATCGAAGCCCAGCACTTTGAAATCAGCCAGCAAATTTTTGATCGTGCTGACATCTGGAATGTTGCCAGAGAGCTTTCTGTAATAAAACGGCAGCCCTGAGTCTTGTCCAAAGACCAAGGCCAGGTTCAGTTGCGCCAGGGGGTCATTTTCTTTGTTTTTAACGTACTGGACCTGACGAAGGGTTGGGGAATAACTCGACACCTAGGTGGTGTCATAGGCCCAATACTCATCGGGCTGATGGCGCTTGGCAAGACAGCTGAAAAAACGTTGTTTGGACTCTTCCGAGATGCCCGCTAACAGCTCGCTGCTTCGCTTAGATGGGATATTGGCCCCATAGGGATGCCTTTGGAGCGTACTCCATTTTTCAAATCGAAACAAGGGGGAATCGCTCTCCAAAATCAGATAGTAGGCAATGGATTGAATCTGCTTGTAGAGAGAAGGAAAGCAAGCCTTGAGGTCCTCTGTGAGCCCGAGAGAGTCCCCGATCTGATCCAACAGATGGACAGGTATTTCTCGATGTTGAAGGCGTTGCGCGGGTCCGCATCGGAGAGGTACTTGTAGTTGGTATGTTTGGTGATGTCGTACTTGTTCGAGAGAAAAGGCCGCACCCCGCGCAGCTGCAAAATACACTTGCCGCCGTCCAGCACGGCCAGTTCATCAATGCTCATCAGCTCCTTTCCGAGTTTCTGGTAGTTCAGACTTTGGGAAACCTCACGGCCTCGGCTTTCCCCGGTGTTAAAGGTGTCGATGGTCTCCTTCCCAAGGGTTTCTGAAAGCTCCTTTAATGTGGTGCGTTCCTTGCCGCCCAGAAAGATCGTGCTGTCCATATTGCCGATGATGGTGTCACAGTGATCTTTATAAAGAGCCTTCAGCTGGGATTGGGCTTGCAGCACCAGACAGGCCGAGATCTCCCGGCTTCGGATGGTGGCCACCAGCTTTTCCAGCTTGGGAATTTGACCGATATTCGCCGCCTCATCAATGAGACAGCGCATATGCACAGACAGACGTCCACCATAGACGTCATCTGCCTTGTCGCACAGCAGATTGAAGAACTGCGTGTAAGCCATTGAAACCAGGAAGTTGAAGGTGTCGACGGTGTCGCTGACGATGATAAATAGCGCCGTTTTCCGATCATCCTGGGCATCCAGTTCCATTTCGTCATAGGCCGTCAGGTCTCTGAGCTCCTTGATGTCAAAGGGTGCCAGAAGGGCCCCACAGCTGATGAGGATGGATTTGGCGGTCTTTCCGGCAGCCAGCTTGTATTTCTTGTACTGCCGGACTGCAAAATGCTGAGAGTCACGTTCTTCCAGAGCGGCGAACATGAGATCCACCGGGTTCTGGAAATCCTCGTCGTCCTCCCGGACCTCTGAGGCATTGATGAGCTCGATGAGGGTCGTAAAATTTCGTTCGCTTTCCGGCGCTTCATAGTGGATGAAGCCCATGAGGGCGGTATAGAACAGGGTCTCCGCCTTCACCCAGAAATCATCTCCGGCATTGCCTTCACCCTTGGTGTTGGCAATAAGTGCCGTCATCAGCTTCAGGATGTTTTTTTCACTCTTGATGTAGGCAAAGGGATTGTAGTGCATGGATTTATTGAAGTTTATGGTATTGAGGATCTTGATCTTATAGCCTTCCCGCAAGAGAAGATGTCCGCATTCCACCAGGACGCTGACTTTTGGATCGGTGACCACATAGCTGGAATGGCACTGCATGAGATTTGGCTTGAGCCAAAACCGTGTTTTACCAGATCCAGAACCACCCACCACCATGAAGTTTTTGTTTCGTGCCAGCCTGGGGTCCTTTGACCGATTGTTCATGGTCAGGCGCTCCGTCTCCGTTAGGATGACATTGTTGCGAAAGGTTGGATCAATAAAGGGCTTGATGTCCTCAGGTCTGCCCCAGCGGGCTGAGCCTTATTCGATGTTTTTACGGTACTTCTTGGCGTTTCTGCCTTTCACATAGACTGCGAGCTTGATGGTGGCAGCGATCACAATGCCCAGGATCAGGTCCTGCGGAAGCAGGCTCGGCCAGGGGGACCGGAAAGCTAAAGCAAAGCCGTCCATGAGATGCAGCACTTTTGGGGAGATATCCAGTCCTGGAGAATATCGCCAGGCTTCACCGAGCTTCGTGACAAGTAGAGCAATCAGAACGTAGGGGAGGTTTAAAAGGAGCATCCGCTTGATTTTTTCGGTCATCGCGTCAGCTCCTTATCTTTGTTTTTTACCTTGTCCATAACCTTGGTTCGAAACAGTGCCTTGAATTTGGCAAGCTGCTCCAGGATAGAAGGCTGCTTGTCCTTTTTAAGGACCTTCGCTGTGTATTCTGCGAAGGCAGCAGTGAGGGCATCAGCATCCCGGGCTTTGAAGAAGACCAGATATTTGAGTTTCTCTCCGGTGATGTCCTTTTTGAGGGCATAGTCCACGCCGTATTTTCTGGCGACCTGCTCAAAGGACTTGATGTTTTTATCCGTGATCTCGATGTTTGAGACTCCGGCATTCTGACCGATGAGTTCCTTCACGGTCTGCTTGCCATGGTGGATCTGCGGCGGACTGTCCCGGCTCTTCTTCATTTCAGCCAAAAGCTTGATGAGTGCAGCCTTCAGAACACGTCCGGTCATTCGGGCGGTACTGACGGCCAGGGCGACGGTCCTTTTTTCCACTTCTTCCTGCATGAAAAATTCCTCCTTTACAAGTACTGATTATGGAAAAGCTCAGTTTCTAACAACTGAACTTAGAGTGTTAGCGAGAAAGTAGTTTTTGATCGTATTGCCGTGTCTTGATAAATTTATTTACAAATATACTTAAACGAACTACAATATAAGTATATTTGTAAAAAGGGGTGATGATGATGAATTACTTGGAAAAACTTGAAAAGCTCATTCAGAAGCAACACGGCACAGTTTTAAGTGCTGACCTGGATATATATGAAATTCCTAGAACCTATCTTCAAATGATGGTAGCCGAAGGGAAACTGGAAAGAGTGGATCGTGGTGTTTATGTTTCAATCGATGCCATTGAAGATGAAATGTATGCCATGCAAACGAAATATCAAAAATTGATTTATTCTCATGAGACTGCGCTCTATTTGCATGGTCTTTCTGACAGGACTCCTTTTGAGTATTCAGCCTCTGTTCCAAGTGGTTACAAAGTGGTGGGATCAGTCGCAGATCGATTCAAAATCTACTACATCAAAAAAGAGCTGCACGAGCTTGGCGTTGAAACGGTGAAGAGTTCACATGGCAATCCGATCAGGACTTACGATGTCGAGAGAACTGTCTGTGATTTGATCAGAAGCAGAAGTCGGATTGATGTCCAGATTCTAAACGATGCGTTGAAACGATTTGTGAAATTGAAATCTGCGGATCATTCAATTCTCTTGGAATATGCCAGGAAACTGAAAGTTGAAGCAGTACTAAAAAGCTATCTGGAGGTGCTGATATGAGCGGGAAAGCCATGAGCTTAAAAGCGAAAATCAGAAACTTGGCCAGGAAGAAAGATATGTCCGCCCAAGTCGTGCTTCAAAACTACATGTTTGAACGGTTCCTGGAAAGGCTTTCTCAATCAAAGTATCAGGATAAATTCATCCTGAAAGGCGGAATGCTGATTGCGGCACTTGTCGGCATCGATAACCGATCGACAATGGATATGGACGCAACGATTAAGAATTATCCTATCAACGTTGAAGCCCTGACCAAAGCGATCAATGACATCTGCAGCGTTGTCATTGATGATGATGTGTCCTTCTCATTTTCCGGGATCGATGCCATACGGGACGATGATGCGTATGGCGGTTATCGAGTGAGCATTATGGCTGAATATGATACCATCACTACCCCCATGCAGATTGATATCACAACGGGTGACGCCATCACACCAAAGGAAGTCCTCTATTTGTTCAAAATGATTTTTGAAGAAGGCAGCTTCGGAATTTGGGCTTATAACATTGAAACCGTCTTGGCTGAAAAAATGGAAACTATTCTGAGAAGAGGTGAGCTGAATACGCGCCCAAGGGATTTTTACGATGTTTATATCTTGGCGAAGACCCAGCGTTTTGAACATTCGATATTTGTAGACGCCCTGAAATCAACGTCTGCACATAGGGAAACGACTCACATCTTTACGAACATCAGCAGTCGACTGGATGAAATCAGTGGAAGCGACACATTGAGATCCAGATGGAGTAAGTACACAAAAGATTATCGGTACGCGGATGGGATCACATATGAGGATGTCATGGAGGCCATTAGGGGATTGGTTCAGACTCTCTGATTAATTTGACGTATTTACAAAAATACGTATCAGTCGAGTAAAGTAAGTATACTTGTAATTGAAAGTCGCCTTCTCAATAACAATCTCTTGAGAAGGCTTCTTCAATTCAAGTTTGCTAAATCTCAGGTTCCGTGGACTTCTGCTTCGGTTTGGCCATATGCAGCTCGTCCTTGGGCTTGATAGGAATGGCAACTATACGGCTGCCCATCTTCATGAAGATCTCCGGGTCGGCAAATTTCTCCCGATACTTTTCTGCCAGCTCTGGGGTGAGGGAATCGAAATCCTCTTCGCCAAGCCCGCAGACGATAAAGGTTCCGGCGATGATGTCGTAGTCCTCAAGTTTTCGGTTAAGTGGGAGTCCGATGAGCTTGCCTTCTTCATGGCAGACGATGGCAACCGGGTCATCATAGGGATAGACGGCTTCGATGTAGCCGCCGACAACCTGCTGCAGAGAGTTCAGGTCGCCGGTGATACTGGCCATACGCAGCGCTTTTTCAGGTTCAACAATCAATACGTCCATAGATTTCTTCTCCCTTTTTTTTCTGAAATTACACGAAACATTCCTTTTTTCCAATGTTTTGTGCATATTCAGGAATTATGCTATTTGGGGGTCTTCTGACCGTGGCTTTTAACCGTAAGGATGCCGCTTAAGGTTGTTGCCGGGATTCGATAGGGCTCAGCGATGGCAATGTCGTTTTTCATGGCTTCGTCGATCCGAGAGCCCCAGACTACGAGGACATTGAAGCGTCTGAGGTAATCAAGCTCAATGTCCTGTCTGTCCATATGTACCTGAGGTATGCCGTCATTTATGAAGTTTGAGAGCATCAGGATCGGACAGATGGGATTATAGCCAGTCCTGAAACAAAATGGCGGAATCGTTACTACTAGCGTCTCCACCATCAGATCCACGATTCATCTAGATGATCTTTATCATAACGCTGAACAATAAACTTATATTCGATTTTTCCCTGGATGGTCTCCTTGTTGGATTGAGCATCCAATCTCATTCTTCTCGATCGTGGCTTCACTTGATGGATCAGGCCTATAGTATGGACAGATAAATCACTGGAATTTATGTTATTTGCAAAAATCATTCAAAGAGCCAATCATAACCACCCGTACAACGGGTGGTTTGCTCCACGGCAATATGCCGTGTGAAACTAGCCAGCGCCTCAAGACGCTGGCTTTCACTTCGTTCAAGCCACCGAGGCACTGACTACGCTTTACCCGTAAACGGGTCTTTATATTCCTTCAGACTCAGCTTATCGGACAGCATATCCTCTTTCTCCTGTTCCTGGATATACTTTCGGATCGTTGCTTCATTGAGCCCGACCGTCGACACGTAGTAACCCTGCGCCCAGAAGTTCCGATTCCCAAATTTGTACTTCAGATTGGAATGTTGTTCAAAAATCATCATAGCGCTTTTCCCTTATAAGTACCCCATGAATGCCGCTACAGAGATTTTTGGGGGTATCGCCACCAGAAGATGCACATGATCTGGCATCATGTGCCCTTCCAGTATCTCAACCCCTTTGTACTTACATAACCGCTTGAAAATATCGATCATGTTCGTTCTGAGTTGATTATAAATAATTTTTCTTCTATACTTTGGAGTGAAGATGATGTGGTATTTACACATCCACTTCGTATGAGAAAGGCTATACTCTTTGGTGGCCATTGATGTCACCCTCCTTATTATTGAATTAGTGGCTTGAACACTCACTATTCTAATATGGAGGGTGACATTTTTGTAGAACTAGCTGACGCGCTCCCGCATAGCGGGAGGTTTATTGTTTCGCTCGTTCCGAGCTCAACCAACTAAAGTCCATAATCAATACCGCCGGCTTAGCCGGCGGTTTGACTATGCCCTATAAGGGCATTTTACCGGCCGCGCTCGTGAGAGCGCATGAAGCGGCTGTCAGCCGCCCTCTTTTCCCTCCTGCTGCTAAAGCAGCTTATTTTTTGGATCTTTCTACCGGCTCACCCGTAAACGGGTCAATGTATTCTTTGATGCTGATTTGATCTGCTACCATATCTTCCTGTAATTGATTCTTAATGTATTCCTCAATCCTCTTCGCATTTTTTCCGACAGTATCGACAAAGTAGCCCCTGCACCAAAAGTGCCTCGACCCAAACTTATATTTTAAGTTTGCGTGTCTTTCAAAGATTATGAGCGAACTCTTACCTTTTAAGTATCCCATCACATGAGAAACGCTGAATTTGGGTGGAATACTGATCAACATATGAATGTGATCTGGACAGGCTTCTGCTTCATGAATTATTACACCTTTCCTTTGGCATAAATTGTTTATGCCGGAACCAATCGTCCTATAGGGGGGTGCGGATATTTTTTTGGACCATATTAGCATTCGTCCACCGATATTCGGGGAACACTTAACCCTAAGCTTTTTCGATATTGTATTGGGCTCAAACCACCGAGAGATAGCTTAATTCGTTTGTCTTTATACCAGCAAAGATATTTGTTAACCTCATGGATGAACTGCTCAATCGATACATTTTTCCATGATCGACCATAGAACATTTCATTCTTAAGACGACCGAAGAAGCCTTCGCAAGCAGAATTATCGGGGGAGCATCCTTTTTTTGACATAGATCTTATAAGTCCATGCTGTTCCATTCGCTCGATCCAGCCTTGCCAGCGATAGTGTGAGCCTCTGTCACTGTGAACAATGGGCTTTTCATCATCCTGCAATGTTTCTATGGCGTCATCTAACATGGTATTTACGAGGTCAGCATTGGGCGATGTTCCTATGGTCCAGGTAACAGGCATGCCATCATAGCAGTCAATGATTGGAGATAGATAGACCTTTCCGGCTGGAATACCAAACTCAGTAATATCAGTTAGCCATTTTTCATTTGGTTTCTCCGAATGGAAGTCGCGATTAATGACATTATCTACAGCTGGGGTTATTTCGCCCTTGTAAGAGTTGTACTTTGAGTGCCGAACAATTGGAACGATGAGCTTTTCTTCTTTCATGATGCGCCGAACTACCTTCTCGGAAAGAACCACGCCCCAGGCTCTTAACTCTGCGTGGATTCGCCGGTACCCATAGGAGTGCCCAGATGCCTCAAAACTCTCTCTTACCTGAACACGGACCTCTTGATACTTGTCATAGCGGATTGCCGCTGCTTGATAACAGTAACTGCTCTTGGCCATCTGCATAACACCCAGCAGCTCAGCCAGGCTGTATGTTTTTCGAAGGGCATTAATAACGATAACCTTTTCACGGTTTGATAGTGATTCAATACTAATGCCCTCGTCTTTTTTTATTATTTCAGCAGCCTTTTCATAGATATCACGCTCTATTTTTAAGCGGTGGACCTCCTTCTTCAGATCATCACGTTCCTGTGTAAGTGCCAATACGGAGCTTTGCAGCTCGTCTACTTCTGCATTATTAGCCTTAAGATTTTCTTTATCCTTTTTCTTTGCCCTTGCTTTTGAAAGCTTCATTTCAACCGTCGGCTCCTTGATTAGGAGCTGATTATGCCAGTTGTACAGGTTCTCCCTGGTTGTCCCATAATCTGCCGCAACCTCTTTAGCGGTCTTTTCACGGCTACATAGGGCTATTACGGCTTGCTCCTTATAATCTTGGGTATATCTTACACCAGGCCGGCTGGCCCTACAAAGTTTTTTCTCTTCGGGAGCAAGTTCCCTGAGCCATTTGTCTAATGTTTCGCGATGGGGATACCCTAGTATCCGACATGTTCTACTTAAATTCTTTCCATGTTGAAGATAGTAGTCAACTGCTGCCTGCTTCTGATCAGGAGAGAACTGTTCCCTTATAGGAAACTCTTTGCTTAAGTTACCCTTATCCCTATACTCGTAATACCACCTCCGTAAGCTACGACTATTGGGGTATCCTAATTCTCTAATAACGGCAGCATAACTCATGTCGTACTTTATCAATAACTCTACTGCTTTTAACCGTTGCTCATATGAATACATGCGGGCCTCCTTGGATATTATTTATAGTCCAAGTTTTTGTCCGCATGCCCTAGTAGCCAGCCTTGCCTGTCCGTAAATAGACGGATATAATGTCCCTAATAATATTGTGGAGGACAAAAAGAGATCCTCCCTGACTCTATGGTTCGCGCCGAGTCATCAGGGAGGATCCTTACTAAGTTATTAGCATGATCAGTATATCAAAATACATTTTAGAATGGAATCCCGATCAGGGTGTTTTTTGTTCGGAGTATGGAGAAAAGCATATGTCCCATCTGTCATCAGTCGCTTAAGGTCATTGGCTCCCGCAGGAGATCAGTGATCAACGAGAATGGGGATGTCATGATCCTGGTGCTTCGTCGCCTGCGCTGTACCAACCCCGGTTGCGGGAAGATCCATCACGAACTTCCGGATCTCTTAACTCCCTATAAGCGGCAGACCACAACGATCCTGGAGCAGATCATCACCGGTCAACATGAAGCGGTGCCCGTTGAGAATTCGACCATTCGGCGGGTCCGAGCCTGGTTCAACTCCAGAGCCCACGCTTTAGTCGGTGCTCTGCTCAGTACATATGCTACAGTCACTCAGGACTATGGGGTCGACTTTTCCGATCTGCCTCAGTCCATACTCGAGAGGATTTTCTTCTTTGTAGGCGAGCCTGCGGGCTGGCTGAAAAAGGTTGTCCGGATTTTAGTCAACAATCACCGATGGCCACATACCCAGTTGGCATAGGTGTCCACCGAGGAGTCCTCTAAAATCATGTCATCACTCGAAATTGAATGGAGGCATGACATGAAGGACAAGGAAAAAGCACAGGAAATAGCGACGCAACGGGCGATTCTACTGGCGCCCCTTCTTTCCCATGACTTGGACAAGGGGCAGATCCGGGTGCTTAAGGAGCAGATCTGCCGCGAGGCTGGGATTTCCGAGCGGACCTTACGGCGATATCTGAATAGTTATCAGCAGAAGGGATTTTCCGGACTGATACCGCAGGCGAGGGTATCGCAGGATTCAAGAGCCATCCCGGCGCTGGTGTTGGACGAAGCCGTGCGGCTGCGCAAAGAGATCCCGTCCAGAAGTGTGGCTGAGATCATTCGAATCATGGAATGGGAAGGCCTCACCGAAGCTGGCTCGATCAAGCGAAGCAGCCTGCAGGAGAAATTGCAGGAGAAGGGCTACAGCGGGAAGCATATGGCCATCTATGCCGCTGGCGGGGTAGCTACCCGCCGATTTCAAAAACGCACCCGCAACAAACTGTGGCATTCGGATATCAAGTATGGCTGTTACCTGCCGATCGGTCCTGGAAACAAGCCGCAGCAGGTCTATCTGGTGGCGTTTTTGGACGACGCTACCCGGATGATCCTCCATGCCCAGTTCTACTCGAACCTGGAGCAGAGCATCGTTGAGGATTGCTTCCGCAAAGCCATCCTCAAGTGGGGAATTCCAGAGCAGGCATACTTCGATAACGGCCGCCAGTTTAAAAATAAGTGGATGTCCAGAGCCTGCGCAAAGCTTGGCATCCGGCTGATCTTCGCAAAGCCCTACTCTCCGGAAGGCACCGGAAAAATAGAAAAATTCAATCAGAATATCGATCGGTTTCTCGATGAGTATAAATTCGATAACTCGGAACGATCCCTCGAGGTTATGAATGAGCGGTTCTGGATCTGGTTGGAAGAATGCTACCAGAACAAACCGCATACCGCACTCAATGGAACGACCCCGCATCAGGCGTATAATCTGGATCCCAGGCCCTTGAAATATCTGCCAGCGGAGAAGGTCGCCAACGCCTTTTTGCACGCTGAGACCAGAAAAGTCGATAAGAGTGGCTGCATCAGCTTTGGCGGCGCGAAGTATGAAGTTGGGCTACCCTATGTGGCTCGCAGCGTGGAAGTGGTCTATGACCCCAGTAACACCGAGGAATTGAGCATTGAGTATCAGGATGACAAACCCTTTGTGGTGAGAAAGCTGGTCATTGGGGAGCGGGTGGCGCCCAAGCCTCAGCTGCCGGAGTTCCTGACTCCAGTCAAGCCAACCTCTTCCCGGTTACTCGATGGTGCCCAAAAGCAGAATCAGAAGCGAAAAGACAAACAGCAGTCTACGGCCATCTCTTTCAAAGACATAAGAAAAGGGGGTGGCAGTGATGTTTGAAGAGTTTTATGGCTTCAAGAAAACTCCATTCTGTCGGGATCTGCCGACGACGGAACTATTCCCCTCCAATACGCTGGAGGAGTCTCTGAGCAGATTATCCTATGTCGCCGAACGGCAACTCTTCTGTGTACTCACCGGAGAGTGCGGCACTGGTAAGACGACCACCATTCGCCGATTCCGCGATCAACTGGATGACAGCAGATATACCCTGATCTATCTGGCAGACTCGAAAATGACGCCGAGAAATTTCTACAAAGGGATGCTGGATCAGCTGGGGGCCGAATCAAGATTCTATCGAGGGGATGCCAAACGCCAGCTGCATAAAGAGATCGAGCTGATGAAAGGACTCCACAATAAGCGTCCGGTGGTCGTTGTCGATGAGGCGCATCTGCTGGATCGAGAAATGCTTGAAGAGGTACGTTTTCTCCTCAACTTCCGGATGGATGCCGTCAGTCCCATGGCACTGGTACTGGTGGGCCAGGTCGAGCTATGGGAGAAGCTCCAGATGCAGTCCTATACGGCGATCCGGCAACGGATCGACATCCAGTGCAAAATGCAATTGATGGACCACTCACAGGTGAAGGGATACATGAAACGCCACCTGGAATATGCCGGGATCGACCATGAGCTCTTCTCAGATGAGGCTACTGAGGCAATCTATCGATACTCCGGTGGATCCGCCAGGCTAGTCAACCAAGTGTGTACCAGCACCCTGATTTTTGGTTACCAAAGTGGAAAGCGAATCATTGACGACCACATGGTCAAACTGGTCATCAATGGGGAACTGAGCTAAACAAAATGGCAAGTTGAAATTTCTCTCAACTTGCCATTCTTTCCAGCAATTCCCGGACAAGAAATACCATCAACTTCTGGACAAGGAACAATAGCAGTAACAATAAATCTCTTAATATCTGCCCGATTTCGATCTTGAGTTGCCCATATATAACTCTTCTCCGATATTTTGGTGCGAACACAATGTGATACTTACAGTTCCAACTGGTATGTGCTAAACTATTTTTGTCCACTTTTGGACACCTCCTGTGATAATTTAGAGTTCGGTTGACAGCCTGACAATATTTTATCACAGGTTTATTATCTTAAAGCTAAAGCTATATTTTCCTCCCCCTGCATAGCAGGGGGTTTATTTGTTTCAATTGGAACAATTGAAACGCACTAATAGTGCACCAATAAAACCAAAAGAGCGCCCTAAAGCGCTCTTTCGATTTCCTTTCTAATCATTGAAAAGTTGATTCATCTTTCCTTCAATTCTGGCTTCATCAGCAGCCTGAGATGCTGCGTCTAAATTTATACTAAGCTTCGATCCTTCCTGCGCACCTGCGGGAAGAAATGCTTTGGGGAGGTTTGCAAAAGTCATGTCTTCCATTTCGCAGACTGCATAATCCCCTTCAAACCGATCAATTGTTACTACCATAATGTCACTCCTTCTTAATTTATAATCAATGACATACACTGCAAGGGGTAAGTCCTGACGACTTGGCCTTTGACAGGGTCATTGCTATCTTACTTTTTGATAGGTATCGGCATCCAGCTTCGTGGTACTTGGAACCGGTTTTCGTACCATAGACTATCCGGTCTTTCGTCGTTGTCGGTTTACTTTCCGGTGGTTTTGTTGAGCTGGGTTTTGTTGATGGTGTCGTTGTTACCGGACTGCTTGCCACAATCTTAGCCGGAGACTTGTTTACTGCAATTTTACTTCCGTCTGTCGTAATAATTATAGTTCCGGATTGATCTGTCCGATAAACTTTTGATCCAACTGAATTCAAATTCCCTAAAGCACTCCGTGTGGGATGTCCATATCCATTAGAACCCACCGAAATCACGGAATATTCAGGATCAATTCTTTTTAGAAATGTCAAAGGGGAGGATGTGTCCGATCCGTGATGACCCACCTTAAGAACATCCATGTCCATTGACGTTACCTTGGATAATGCAGATGTCTCTGCGTCTCCAACAAATAGAAAATCCGCTTCTTTATATTTGATTCGTATAATCGCAGAGTAATTATTCAGGTTCGTCCCACTCACTGAACTTGAAGGACCCAGTATGTCAATATCCAGATCTGCGGTATCTAGGAGAGAAACACCGGCTTTGGCTTCCGTTACCTTAATCCGGTTGGAAATCAGTGCATCGAGCATTGCCTCAAACGTTTTGGTTGTATGCTGTTTTCGAGGCATGATAAACCGTTCAATGTCGATTGAATGAATGACAGAAGTCATTCCTCCTATATGATCAGCATGTGGATGAGTCGCAACCGCATATGTTAATTTAGATGTCTTACCACGAACATACTTTGCAACTTCAGTTCCGGCTGAAGATGGCCCCGCGTCAATCAGCATCGTCTGATCATTCGGCAGCTCGATGAAAATCGCATCGCCCTGTCCAACATCGAGGAAGTGAACCTTCATGGTGCCACTGTCTTTGCTGGTATTTTCCGCAATAACTGGGGTAGTGGGAGCAGACGAGACACTGGTTACAGGTGGACTGGTTGATGGAGTCGTTGTGATGGCTGCCGTCGTGGATGGAGTCGTAGTTACAGGCGCAATGGTTGATGGTGGTACGGTAGTTGATGGTGGTACGGTAGATGGAAGTTTTGTTGCGATTGGCGCAGTTAGCCTTGTCTGAAGAGCTTGAGTGGAAGTAGCAGCACCCGTTGTTATTGAAGAAACCTGGTTGGCTTTCGTCAATGATGCTTTGTTATTTTCCGCTTCCAATGGAGATGGCGAAAAAAGTTGTCCCACAATACCCAATCCAAATAAAGCCGGAATGATTCGACGCACCAAAAAATTCCTTTTTTTCAAAAATCTTGCCCCCCCTTATTATTTCCAAAACATTCTATAAAAAACACTCAGGTTTTAATAAATTATATTTTTATTTTTTATATGATTTATACGATAATTCTATCTTAGCATAAACTTTTAACTGATGGAACCATAGGGGTGAAAAGGGTTACAGGTTCAATATAGATAAATTCAATATTTGCTGAGTCTTGACTGCGAGCACGAGCACGAGCATCAAAATTGTCATCATCGATCTCCACAATTTTTGATGACATTCCTCCGTGAAAGTTTCGGTAAAAGAACAATCCGCAGAATTCCAAAGAATTACGGTTAAACAGAAAGTAATAACTAGGAAGGTTCTGCAATCATTGAATATCAATGATTTACAGAACCCTCTTAGTTCTATGCTATGATAAAACCAACATGAATTTAAAAATTCCATTACGCCCGGAATATTAAGTCGCGGAGGAACAATCATGCAATTTCGTATGAAAACCCATCAGCTGAACCAGGATCAAATTGAGAACCTCTTAAACAATGTCCAGACCGGTACCCTGGCTACCATACGGCCGGATGGTACTCCTTATGTAACACCGATTCATTTTGTCTTCTTTGATGACCAGCTGTATTTCCACGGATTGCCTCTGGGGCAAAAGATCGAGAACATCAAGAACACTTCCGCGGTCTGTTTTGCGGCTTACAACATGGAAAAGTTACTGCTTGACCCGGCTGAAAATCCCTGTGACACAAACACCCAGTACCAAAGCGTCCTGATCCAGGGTGACGCTTCCCTGATCACAGATCTGGAAGTTAAACGTCTGATTCTGAGCAAGATCATTCAAAAGTACACCCCTCACCTGGCAGACAAGCCTCTGCCGGAGGGGATGGTCAAAGGAACCGCCGTCCTTCAAGTCAGCTGCCGCGAGATCACCGGAAAGTACTACGAATAGGACATATTGTAATGCTCTGTGACAAGACGGATCAGCATGTGTCCCTCCAATGGCGAAGACTCCAACGGCCGAAACTCCGGTGAGGAATTGCTGGCTCACCTTCCGAGCTTCTGCTTACCCCAAAGCCTAGCCCAAAACAAAAAATTCCACAAAAAATAGGACAGGACCGGGCAAGCCCGGTCCTGTTTGTTATGCGAGAACTGTGGATGTGTTGAATTCATTGGACTGAATCGATGCCAGCTCCTGATCCCCCACATAGAAGATGTTGGAGGAAATCATCAGATCCATCAGTCCGTTGACCTCTTCGGCCGTCAGGCCGGCCTTTACATTGGGAATCCGCATGCTGACGGACTTTCCCGCTTTATTCTTGAATTTGCAGACAAGTGTATTCATGGGTTACCTCCTAGGCTTGTGCCAGTTCAGATGAAACAGTGACCTGATACTGGGTGAAGCTGCCCAGCGAGATGGCGGCAATGGCCTTGGCCACGGTCAGGATGGCATCAGGGGTGGCTTCTCCCTTCAGGTTCTTGAACCGGCGGGTTTCGAGAACCTGCTTGCCGGTTTCACTCACGGATTTGAGGAAAATAAGTTCCAGAGACTGGTTTTTCGGTTTTAAAATAGACATAACATCAACTCCTCTTTTTTAATTGGATCTGGGATATCATACATTTTGCCAGGCAGAGCAACCAAAACCTTTCGATTCTGGCAGCTCCTGTTGCCTGATGCGGTTCTTAACAGGACGGATGCCGGTTAGCCCAGCACTGTAGAAGTATTGAACTCATTGGACACAGCCGAAGCCAGTTCCTGATCCCCCACAAAGAAGATATTGGAGGAAATGATGAGAGCCATCAGACCGTTGACTTCTTCCGCCGTGAGGCCGTCCTTCACATTGGGAACCCGCAGACTGACTGCTTTCCCCGCTTTGTTCTTAAATTTGCAGACAAGAGTGTTCATTGGCTACCTCCTAGGCTTCCGCCAGTTCGGATGAAACAGTGACCTGATACTGAGAAAAACTGCCCAGGGAAATCCCCGCGATGGCCTTGGCCACCGACATAATGGCATCCGGGGCGGCATCCCCCTTCAGGTTCTTGAACCGACGGGTTTCAAGAGCCTGCTTTCCGGTGTCGCTGACTGTTTTGAGAAAAATCAGCTCCAGTGATTGGTTTTTGGGTTTAAGTACTGACATATCATCAACTCCTTTCACTCAATAAGTACGCAGCTGGACCCAAAGGAGCAAATCTTCCTCTCACTTTTTTAAGGTTTTCTCTCCCCTGCATTAAATCCCGAGTCACATGAATGTCCTCTGATCCGATGCTCCAGTCGTTTCTCCCCTTCCGGGATCTGACCCCAAAGCGAATCCCCCAGCCTGAATCGAGCTTCAGGCTGGGGGATCTGCCGGTATGAGCGATCTTCAATTCTTTCCTATAGATGCAGACTTCCCGGACCTTCCACCCGGAACGCACTGGCCTCGAGTCCCTGGATGGGATCATGGTCCCGCAGCGTGCCGAAATCAAGGCCGGTCAGGGATTCGATCTGGGTAATGGGAACCTGGTACGTTTCATACTCGCCATAGGCAAATTCCAGATCGGTGATCAGATTCTTCTGAGTCTGCAGGTAAGCCGTGGCCGACAGGGCCTGGCCTTCCCGCACAATGACAGCGACTTTCCAGAACTCAGCCGGAATCCGGTATTCTCTGCGATAAACCATGTCATCGGACCGGAAAACCGGTCCGGTGAACACCACCACTTTCAGCCGGTGAGTCGCCGCGTTGTTCAGAATGTAGTCCTCCAGATTGAGCCAGGTTTTCTGATTCAGATTCTTATGCTGCGGCGAGCAGTTCGTAAAATGGAAGGTATCCTCATTGGCGCTGGCCGCATCACTGCCCCAGACCGGATCCAGCCGCCGCACCAGATGGCCGCGGTCCAGCTCATTTTTGCTGTAGAGGGCCGGTCCGCACTGGAACTCCTGAGAGATTCTCGGATCATAATACCATTTGTCGCCGCTGCGCTTCAGATTCTGCCGAAGTTCCCCGTCGATATTCGAAGCGGTGTAGAACGCCAGTTTTCTGGACTGACTCATGACAATGGAGAAATGCGTGTAATGGAGCACTTCCTGCCCCTCCTGGGTCCGGGCAATGTCAGGCTGGAGTTCCTCCGACAGTACGGGCAGCGGCACCTCAAAGCCCTCCCCCAGAAAAACGGGATCATAGCCTGTTGCCTTCTCATACCACTCCTGGCCCAGTTCGCCAATCTGCATGAAATCATCCCGAGGCGATTCAGGCAGGGTTCCCCCTAAAAGTTCCTGCAATAAGGCTCTGGCATCAAGGCCGAGTTCATCGGCTCCGGCCGCCAGCCGCTGGAAGATGGAACTGATCCTTACCCCCTCATTGGCAATCCATTTCGACGGGTCCTCCGGATCCGGCACACCGGCATGATGCAGTGCCACCACGATCCACTGGTCATTGAATACCGGTGAACCCGAGGAACCCGGCTCCGTATCCGTGACATAATGGATGAAATCCTCCGACAGGAACCGCACCTGGTTCTCCCGAACCGTCACGGCCTTCTGTCCGCCCTGGGGATGCTGAATAATCGATACATACTCGCCCTCCAGGATCTTCCCGGCAACAGGCAGCAGCTTCAGGCAGCCGAAATCCGAAAGCGGACAGACCGTATTGGATGACTCCTGTACTGCCACCAAGGTGAAATCCAGCGCCTCATCCGTGAGGAAGAACCGCCCCGGATCCAGCCGGTAGCTCACCGACTGACGCGGCATGAACTGCTCGTCATCCTCGTAGTTGAATTCCGCCAGGCTGAACTGGGCGGTCTCCGCCGTGTTCAGGACATGGTTATTGGTCAGAAGCAGGGAGGGTGATACCATGAATCCCGTACCGTAGCCCAGCACCCGTCCTCCCGGCCCCTTCACCGAGATCCGGCAGACCGCCTTCCCGGCATTGAACCCCAGCTGCAGATGGGCGATCGGAAACAGATCGCTTTGATTGATGATCCGTTCGATGGCCAGCCCGTCATAGGGATTGATAATGCTGCGCCGGGTCCTCATCCGGTCCGGAGTCACCAGGGGACCGCGCGCGCCCCGCCGCTGTTTGTCCAGTTTCTGATACCGCCGCTGCGCCGCCCTGACCACGCGGTCATACCGCTCGATCCGCTCTTTTTCATCGGCTGCTTCTTTTGTCCCTCTCCTCATATTCATCCCTCCCGCCTTTCATTCAAACACCTGCTGCTTTTTCAAAACCGTTTTCCCCTCCAGCTGGGGATGCTGAGGATACCCGGCAGAGCGCAGCGAAGCATTGACCTTTTTATGCAGCTCCTGGAACGTCAGCTGATAATCCGCTTCCTTCATCGCCTGCAGCGCGTAGTAAGTCATCGCGCCATGGTAATCACCGTCAATCAGGGCATCATACGAATATTCGCTGCTCTTGCAGCCGCTCAGCAGCAGATCCAGCACCTTGGTCCGCCGGCTGATCTTCCGGCCATTGGCTTTGGCCCGGAAGGGATTGTCCAGCGTGGCCCGCTTCAGGAACACCGGATTCAGGAACCGGCAGCGCCTCTGATCCGGGGTATCCCCGATCAATGCCTTGCGCAGATCCCCGGAGTGACATGAATCCGAAATCAGGAACATCCGCACACCCGGCTTGAGCCAATCGAACCGCTCCCGAAGCTCATCATCCAGAATCAGCTGCGACTCACAGTCATACGGACAGATCGCTTCGTCGTATTTGTCCTGCTCTTCCCCACTCTCATCCGCCACATAGGTTCCATGGGACGAATTGGTGAAAACCAGGGTATCTCCCTCGACGCCGTCTTCGATCATCTGATCCAGCTCCGCCAGAATCGCTGCCTTCGTTGCTTCCTGATCCAGCAGTATCTTAACATCCGCCGCCGCAAAGCCAAAATGATCCGTCAGCAGGGCGGCCCAACTTCTGGCATCATTGACGCATCCCTTGAGATCATTGCCCTCAAAGGGATAATCATTGATTCCGACACACAATGCTTTTTTTGCCATTTTACTCTTCCTCCCAGGTCTTTCGGTCAAAACAGAAATCCATCGAAAAAGAAGAGACTCACGGCACAGCTTCCTCCATTGACAGCGGCAGACACCTCAATGGCAGAAACTGAGAGTGAGTCACTTCAGTTGGTTATTCGGTTGGGTTTAACAATAATGATTATCCTGTCAAAATTGAGCAGTAATTTGTTATTCTGACAACATTCAGCACGAATTGGTTACTCTGTCGACCACCGGGAGTAATTGGTATCCTGTTTGTGCGTGATCGGCAGTTGAAATCGTTATTCCGTTTGAACTGCCCTGTTATTAATTCCATTTTATCACTCAAGCGAACAATATTATACAAAGCTGATATGAAAAATCGGACTTAATATACGAATAAACATCATTATCTATTAATAGTTACTATCTTTTTATATACGATAGTGATAATCTTCCATTGGATTATTGTTTTCTCTTTGTCTCCTGCTTCCACAGGATGGCTTCATAGGGTCGCAGCCAGCCCTGCGGCAAATCCGGATAATTGGAGATCAGGCGATGACGGCTTCGGCTGGAGATCCGCCGCCGAATCCGACGGCTCGAGAGATTGCATTCCACGATCAGGGTTTCCTCGGGACTGACGCGGTGATACAGGAACAGGTTCCGAGTCTTTTTGAACCGGATCCGGATCTCGCCGTAGACCAGAACAGGGTGCGATCGGCGCAGCCGGATCAGGCGCCGGTAGAAATTCAGGACGGAATTCGGGTCAGCACTCTCCGCTGCGGCATTCCAGGTCAGATAGTCCTGGTCCTGAGCAATCCAGGGCTCCGCCTCGGAGAAACCGGCCTGGCGATCGCTGTTCCAGGCCATGGGCACCCGGGCATGATCGCGGGTACCCGTCAGGATCTTGCGGCGGGCGGTCTCTTCCCCCATAGTTTTCCTCCAGGTTTGGTACAGATTCAGGCTTTCGACATCGCGCAGCTGGTCCATCGACGTAAAGTTCTGGTTGACGCGACCCAGTTCCTGACCCTGGAACACGAAGGGTGTGCCCCGCAGCGTCATCTGAAGCAGCGCCAGCAGCTTGGCCAGGACCTTGCGCACCTGCGGTTCCGGATTCACTTTGGAGATCATACGTGGATTGTCGTGATTCTCATAGAACAGCGACATCCAGACCCCGCCGGGATCCTCCATCCAGGGGATGATGTATTCCTTGTAGTAATTCAGGTCATACCGGTAATCGTCCCCTCGAACCTTTCCCGGATTCTCCAGGTGGTCAAAGTTGAAGATCATGTCCAGCTCGCGGCGCGGGGGAGCTGTCAGCAGCTTCGCCGTCTGCCGGCCGATTCCCGGAGTTTCCCCCACAGAAAATGCCTCATAGGGGTCTAAGGCCTGGCGGCGCAGCTCCCGCAGGTACCGATGCAAATTGGGACCGTAGAAATAATGCTCAAAGCCGCGAAAGCCCGAGATGCGGGCCAGACATTCATTGCCCGGCGGCAGTCCTGGCCGCTTCGAGATATAGTTGATGACATCCAGCCGGAAACCGTCCACGCCCCGATCCAGCCAGCTCCGCACCATCCGGAAGATCTCTTCCCGCAGGGCCGGATTGTCCCAGTTTAAATCCATCTGACGCTCACTGAACAGATGCAGAACCCACTGGTCGCGCTGCGGAATTCGTTTCCAGGCGCTCCCGCCGAAAAACGACACCCAGTTATTGGGGTCGTCCCGGAAAAAGTAATAGTCCCCTTTCGGTGAGGAGGGATCCCCCATGGCTTCCTGAAACCAGCGATGCTCATCCGAGGTGTGATTGACCACCAAATCCATGATCAGCCGCATGCCCCGGCGATGCAGCTCCTGGATCAGCGCGTCAAAATCCGCCATGGTGCCATAAGTTGACAGAATGGCCTGATAGTCCCGGATATCGTAACCGTTGTCCGCCTCCGGGGAGTCATAGATCGGAGTAAGCCACAGGGCGCCCACCCCCAGATTCTGCAGATAGTCCAGTTTCGTGAGAATTCCGCCCAGGTCTCCCACGCCATCGCCATCGCTGTCCATGAAGCTTTTGGGGTAGATCTGATAGAAAACCGCTTCCTTCCACCAGGCCGCCCGGCCCGGTCCCGAACCGATTCCGGGCACATCCGGCTCGCTGTTTAACAGCTCCAGAACCGTTGCGACAAAGCTCTCATCCACCTTCCCCCCGGTCAGGCGCGGCAAATGAGACAGCCGGATCCGCCGGATCAGCGGATGGCCCAGGAACCGCCGGCTGATTCCTATCTGGAGCAGGAGCTTATGAAGGATATCCTGACCCAGCGGGTGGTCCATTACATCCCCCACGGTATGATTCTGATTCAGCATGATGAGCTCCCCTCCTCTCAGTCAGCCTGACGATCGCCCCGGTTCCTCCGATCCGAGCCAGGGCCTGAACCAGCCCAGCGGGTCTGGGTTTTGTCCACCAGCCCCTTTCTCATGAGATCCTTGACGGCATCCAAAATCCAACGCAGCGTCCGCACACCGGTCATGGTCCACACCGTTTCATCCGGCATATCCAGCACATCCGTCAGATCGTAGAAGAAACACCTGCTCACCAGCGGTGAGCGCAGGGCCCGACCAACGGGACCCAGCCCGAAGGCAAATCGGCTTCTCCTGACATTTTCCATCTCCTGCCCCTCCTGTGTCATCATCCGATCGCAGTTCATGAAACCTTGTCTCAAATCTTCTGCCGGGCGGTCCGACCGGGGCAGTCGGATCCTTCTCTTTGCCTTCAGCATAGCACAGCCCTCCCGGATCTTCTATCATCTTGGCAAACAGTGTTTTTATACAATTCCCCCAAAAATCCCAGCAATCAGATCCCCTGCCCAGAAAGGTGAACCATCGCCGCTCCGGATGATTGGAACATCGTCGCTCCGGAAGGCTGGAACCTTCTGGTCCCTGGAACGTAGACAGGCCCTCCGGCGAATCTCGTCGCCGGAGGGCCTGTCTCTTGTCATTCATCTGATTGTCCGGTCATGTTACATGTGATTGTCAGGTAATGATTCCTGCGACTATTATGCCATCGGGTACCAGGTGTATTAAGCCCGATTCAGCGGCAGTTCCGGTGCCGAACGGCTCCGGTCTGATCCGGCAGTTCAGGTCAGCTGCCAGGCCGCATTACCTGGTCTGATCCGGATCGTCCCCCAGCAGGTGACGCTCATAGTCCAGCACCGGTGCCAGGAAGCCGTTCTGTTTCAGGCGGGCGGCGATGCCGTCCAGGATTTCCTCCGAAGCTGCCTCCACGGTGTGGAAGTGGTAGCCCGAGGTCATGTGCATGAGCAGAGAGGAGTTGCCGGAGGAGATTTCATGGACCAGGTGGTCAATGTCGCGCCGGGACCGGATCTGCATGGGCGTACGGATCACGCCGTAGACCCGGTGGTTCACAAAGACTTCAACCACGGTGCCGCCGCCGTCGATGATGGTCTGAAGCTCTTTGCTGGTATGGTCTTCGCTGTGGTGCACCTTGAAGACCCGGCGGCAGGATGTCGGCCGGTCCATCCGATAGCCGCGGATTGTGGATTCAATTTGGTAATCGGCTGCCCGCAGGAGCGCAATGTCCTGCACGATGACCTGACGGCTCACCGCAAAGCGGGTGGCCAGGGTCGATGCGGAGATGGGCTCCTCGGAGTTTCGGATCATCTGAATGATCTGGTCTCGTCTCAATTTCCCGGTCGACATAAAATTTCCTCCTCTAGTCGATCGCCCTCAGGTTCTTCATCGAAAAATCCAGGATCGGCGCGGAATGCGTCAGCGCGCCGACTGAAATGTAGTCGATCCCCAGATCCAGGTATCGGGCGATATTTTCCTTTGTTACGTTGCCGGAGCATTCCGTGGCGGCGCGCCCGGCAATGAGTCGGACGGCTTCCTTCATCAGCTCCGGGGACATATTGTCCAGCATGATGATGTCTGCTCCCGCCTCGGCGGCCTCCTGAACCATGTCCAGGGTTTCCGCCTCCACCTCGATTTTGTAGACATGGGAGGCGTAGGCCCTAGCCCGCTCCACCGCCGGACGGATCCCGCCGGCCGCCGCGATGTGGTTGTCCTTTAACATGATGCCGTCAGACAGGTTGAAGCGGTGGTTCTTCCCGCCCCCAACCTTGACCGCGTACTTGTCAAACAGCCGCAGCGTTGGCGTCGTCTTGCGCGTATCCAGCAGCGCGATCCCGGTGCCTTCCAGCACATCGGCCACACCCCGGGTGTAGGTTGCGATGCCGCTCATGTGCTGCAGGTAGTTGAGCGCGGTGCGCTCCCCGGTGAGCAGAGCCCGCAGGCTGCCCTGAATCCGGGCAATCACCTGCCCCTGCCGGATCGCTTCGCCGTCATGGACTGCAGCGGCGCACTGCACCTTCGGATCGAGCAGCGCAAACACGCGGCAGAAGACCTCGATCCCGGCCAGAACTCCGTCCTGCTTGCAGATCAGCTCCACGGTTCCCTGCCGGGCGGGATCCACCACAGCGTTCGTGCTCAGATCCTCCTGGGTGATATCCTCCGCCAGGGCCTGTCTGATGTGTTCATCCATCTTGATTCTACCTGAAAAACTATATTGCATGAAGCTGCTCCCCCATTTTTTCCCGGACGGTCCGACGATAGCGCTCCATCAGCGAATCCTCCTGATATTTCTCGAAATCCGGCAGCGCCAGACTGCCGCTGCCCCTCTTCTCTATCTGGGTTCTGTGACTTGCCCCGATCCGCCGGGCGGCCCGGCGGGCAAACACCAGGCTTTCCAGCAGCGAATTGCTGGCCAGCCGGTTGGCTCCGTGGACCCCGTTGCAGCTGGTTTCGCCGATGGCATACAGCCGGGCCATGGAGGTCTGGCTGTCCAGATCCACCTTGATGCCGCCCATGAGGTAGTGCTGGGCCGGCACCACCGGAATGGGCTGGGTCAGCACATCGATGCCGCGCTGGCGGCAGGATTCGTAAATATTGGGGAAATGTGACCGGATCACCTCTTCCCCCAAATGCTGCATCGCCAGATAGACGTGGTCTGTCCCCGTCCGTTCCATCTCCGCCCGGATCGCCGCTGTCACAACGTCCCGCGGTGCCAGCTCATCGGTAAAGCGCTCGCCCCGTTCATTCAGAAGATGCGCCCCCTCGCCCCGGACGGACTCAGAAATCAGCAGACACCGGCTCGACGAAGGATCATAGAACGTGGTTGGGTGCATCTGCACCGCGTCAACCCGCTCTGTGGCGATGCCGTGCTCCAGAGCGATGGCAATGGCATCCCCGGTAATGTGCCGGTAATTGGTGGAGAACTCAAACAGCCCGCCGACACCGCCGCAGGCCAGTATGGTTGAGTCTGCCTGCCACAAGCGCAGCCTGCCGTCTGTTCCCCGACTGATGACGCCCCGGCACTCCGCCTGCTCCACCAGCAGGTCCACCATGGTTTCATATTCATAGATTTCAATGTTGGACCGTTCTTTCACCCGGGCAATGAGCCGGGTCATGACCTCCCGGCCGGTGATGTCCTGATGATATACGATGCGGGGACGGGAATGCCCCCCTTCTCTGGTGCAGAGCAGATTCCTGCCCTGCCGGGCAAAGTCCGCCCCAAAGCCCACCAGATCCTCGATCACCGATCGGGAGGATTCAATCATCAGGGATACCGCCGCCGGATCATTCTGATAATGGCCGGCCCGCATCGTATCCTCATAAAAACTCTCGTAATCCGACTCGCCCTGGGCCACACAGATTCCGCCCTGGGCCAGGTAGGAGTCGCTGCGCTCGAGCCGGTCCTTAGTCAGGATGACGACCCGGCAGCGCTCCGGAAGGTTCAGGGCGCAAAATAATCCCGCCACGCCGCTTCCGACGATTACAATATCCGCCTTGCTGTTCACTCCATTCCCTTCTTTCAATCAATTCGCCAGAAGCAGCATCCGTTCCAGGGTAGCTGCCGCCTGCTCCGTATTGCCGTCCATAATCCTGATTTCATTGCTGCCGCCGCGCAGCACCTCCCGAATCTTCTCCAGGGTGACCTTCTTCATGCTGGCGCAGACCCGCTCGCCGGGGAAGACGAAGGTCTTGTCCGGACAGGACCGCTTCAGTTCATCCAGAATGCCCATCTCCGTACAGATGATCAGCTCAGACGCGGTGCTTTCCCCAGCCCGCTTCAGAATGCCGGATGTGCTGCCGATATAGTCGGACAGCGCCAGAATCTCCGGCCGGCACTCCGGATGGGACAGCACCTCGGCGTTGGGATAGTCCCGTCTGGCCTGCTCCAGGTCCGCCGTCCGGATCCCGGTATGGACGCAGCAGGAACCGTTGTGCAGGATAAATTGTTTCTCGGGAACCTGCTGCGCGACAAAGCCCCCCAGGTTCTCATCCGGCACAAAATAGATGTTGCGCTGAGGCATTCCCCGCACCACCTTCACCGCGTTGGCGGAGGTAACGCATACATCGGACTGACCCTTCAGCTCCAGGGTGGAATTGACATAGCAGACCACCGCCAGATCCTCCACTTCCTCCTTGAGCCGGCGGATTTCCGCCAGATCATACATTTCCGCCATAGGACAGCCGGCGCTCAGATCCGGCATGAGCACCGTCTTGTCCGGATTAAGCAGCTTGACGCTTTCCCCCATGAACGTAACGCCGCACAGCACAATGGTCTGCTGCGGTAGCTCCGTGGCCAGCCGGGCCAGATAGTAGGAATCTCCCACATAGTCAGCGGCCGCCTTCACTTGATCCTCCACATAGTAATGCGCCAACATAACCGCGTCCTTCTCTTTCTTCAGACGTGCAATTTCTCCCAACAACTGATTCATACGCTTCCCCCGTAAACTATCGTTCGTGCCCCAGCCTGAATTCTCGCTGGGGTTAAGACGTAAAGTGTTATAACATGACGGTTTTCACCTGTCAAGGGAGGTGACAAGACACCCATTGATAAAAAATAGTAATCCAGCAGCCCCAGTCTTGGTTTTTGAGATAAAGCCTCCAGATCCTTATCCTTCTTGCAGATCTCTTCCGCAGAATTTGACAGTTCCGTTTCCTGTGCCAGGCCTGAAAAGGTCTCTGAAGCCTACGATAAAACGGTTGCGCTCCTGCCGCCCCCGAACCAATTCCTGAACAATTTTGGCAGCGGAATCCGCATCCCCAGTCTCCGACAGGAGACGTCCAAAACCAATGACTTAATTCCCCCTGTCTTCTGACCGGATCATCCGTTTCTCCCATGCGGCTATTTGGGTTATAATTGACTTGAGCATTCACCTGTACACGGAACATCGGAACTGAGTGGTGCGATGTCCCACTGACTGCAGGACGATTGGAGAGATGAACCATGAAGGCTGAGAAAGCAACCAGACTGTTTGAAAAATACAACCCCACTTCTGACATTGTACGCTGTCCCTATGGGAAGGGTCCCTGGAGGACGCTTCTGGACACCTATGCCCGGGCGGCGGTGAATCTGTATGGCGTGATCGATCGGGATGAACTGGCTGATATTATCAACAGCCAGAATGAGACCCCAACCAGTGGAGAGGAGATCTACCGGCTGCTCCTTCCCCTGATCCACAAGAACGCTCCCTATCTTTTCTACCAGCAGTATCTGGTTGACGCCTCCTTCCTGGAGGATTTCGATGAGGTGACCCAACTGCTGGTGGAACAGGGCCAAAAACCCCGCTATATTCCGGAGAAGGAGGAGTTTCTCCGGTTTGTGGATGATGACCATCGGATCGGCCCTCAAATCCAGGAACTTAATCGCTTTTTAAAGCGGCTGTTTGGCCCGGTCACGCAATCCCCCGACTTCTTATTCCTGCTGGACCGCTGCATTTTCGGACCAATCAGCTCTTTGGACGTGTTAATGTCCGTCTATGATCTGAACTTCTCGGAAAAAAACCTGGAAACATTCTTCCAATTGATGATGGATACAAAAAACAATACCCGAATCTGGGAGAATAAGGGCCATTCCCCCGAGGAACTGTTCCACCTGATGAAGCAGGAGGATGATCATACTCCGATTGTGGCAAAACCGAAAAAGATCGGTCGGAATGATCCCTGCCCGTGCGGCAGCGGCAAAAAATACAAGCGCTGCTGCGCCAGAACAGAGGACCTGAAAACTGCCCAGCTCCAACAAGCCGACGCCCGTGAATTCTTTCAGATCTGGTTTGGCCTGATCTCTTTCATCAACTTCTTCGGTCCGGATGCCCCCGAGTATGATCTGGAATACTCAGCCAACTCGAACCTGGAAATCTATAAGCTCCGGACTCTTCTCTGGGAACACCCCGAACTGATTGATGATTACATCAAAGCTGCCGATCTGCCTAAGGAGCACGTCGAAATCCTGAAGCTTTGGAAATCAAATCACATAAAAAACAAGTTCTTGGTGATGCGATATGAAGAAAACTACGCCGTACTGCTCGGCTCTAACGAGAAAGCGAAGGATGTCCTGTATGGTGTCGTGGGCATCAGTCAGCCGGTTTCTACCGTGCTGCTCCAAAAGCTTCCCATCATGGTCGATACCGTCCTGCTTCCCTTTAAAGGCAAGATTATCTATGACAGTTTTATGAACCCAATGTCGGTCACTTTTGGCCCAGGAGCCCAAAAGATGTTTCAGGATCAATATGACAAGGTAATCCAGCAGGGGATCATCACCACGCTGGAGTAGAGTTCAGGCCATTGAACGTTCCTGAGTCAACTGGTGATCCGAAAGGATTCAATCAATCGAATATCCTGCCATTGAGAGGAGTCGCTTCCCGCCGGAAGCGACTCCTTTTCCATACACTGTATGATTTTGGTTCAAATTCACTGTTTGTTCGCTCCTTCGGGTGGGGGGTGGCGCCTCACTGCAGCTTGTCGGTCAGGGCCCTTCGGATCGCACTCAGGAACGTTTCGCTGTCGACGGCGTGAGCCGGTCGGGTACTCAGATGAGCCAGATCGGCGGTCATGGTGCCGGATTCAATGGTTTCCAGCGTCGCCTGTTCCAGGGCGTCCGCGAAGCGGATGAGCGGCGCATTGCCATCGAGCTTGCCGCGCTGGCGCAGTGCGCCGCTCCAGGCGAAGATCGTGGCCACCGGGTTGGAGGAGGTCTTCTCGCCCTTCCGGTGCCGATAGTAATGCTGGGTAATGGTGCCGTGAGCGGCTTCAAATTCATAGCAGCCGTCCGCGCTGACCAGTACGGAAGTCATCATGGCCAGGGACCCGAAGGCGGTGGACACCAGGTCGCTCATGACATCGCCGTCATAGTTCTTCAGTGCCCAGACCATGCCGCCCTGGGAGCGCAGAATACGGGCCACGGCATCATCGATCAGGGTATAGAAGTAGGTAATTCCGGCCTGCGCAAAGGCCGCGCGGTAGGTCGAGTCGTAGAGGTCCTGGAAGACTTCCTTGAACCGTCCGTCATACTGTTTCATGATGGTGTCCTTGGCCGAGAACCACAGGTCCTGTCGGGTGGCCAGGGCATATTCGAAACAGGCAGCGGCGAAATGCTCGATGGAATCATCCTTATTGAAGCAGCCCTGGAGAATTCCCGGTCCTTCAAAGTTATGGATGGTTTCCCGGAACATCTCACCGTTCTGACCGGTGAACAGAAGCTCGGCTTTCCCCGGTCCGCTTACCCGGTACTCGGTGTCCCGGTAGATGTCGCCGTAGCTGTGGCGGGCGATGGTGATGGGCTTTGTCCAGTGCGGGATATAGGGCCGGATGACCTTGGTCAGGATGGGCTGGCGGAACACGGTCCCGTCCAGGATGGCCCGGATGGTTCCGTTGGGACTGCGCCACATCTGGCTCAGTCCATATTCCTCCATGCGCTGGGCATTGGGCGTGATGGTGGCGCATTTGACGCCGACCCCGTGCCGCCTGATGGCGTGGGCCGCTTCACTGGTGATGGCGTCCCCGGTCTGCTCGCGCCGGGGCAGGCCCAGATCATAATACTCGGTTTTCAGTTCCAGGAACGGCTCCAGTAGCTCGGTCTTCACCATCTGCCAGAGCACCCGGGTCATTTCGTCGCCGTCCAGCTCCACTAAAGGGACGGTCATCTGAATTTTTCCGGTCATCTTTTCTCTCCTCCCGCCGGGGCAGCGTTTTGGGCGTACCAGTTCATCAGGCAGCCGGCCAGCACCAGCTCCCGTTCGGCCGGACTGAAGCCGGTCAGCAGCAGTTCCATGGGCTGGACGTCTGCATCGGTCACAACCCACCCCTGGACCCGGTCTGCTCCGCTTTGCACGGCTTCCCGGATGCCGGGCACATACACCCAGTCCCCGGGGGCATAGTCAAAGGCCGTATCAGGCGCAATGGTAAAGGGGAGCATGCCCCAGTTGACACAGTTGGAGCGATAGCGTTTCGTGGCATAGGTCCGGCAGATGTTGGCCAGACCCCCCAGCACCCGCTGGCAGGAGGCTGCCTGCTCCCGGGCTGAACCATCCCCCGGGCTTTCGCAGAACAGCACCGACCCGATCATGGTGTCGGAAAGGTCCGCCGCCTGACTGCCCAGACGCTCCAGGACGCTGTTGACTTCCGCCGGTACCTCTCCGCTGCGTCGCTGCTTCTCCAGTTGCTGAACCGCCTGACAGCGCCCTACATAGGCCGGTTCCCGGCGGCTGAGGGTAAAAGAGGCCAGTTTCATCGGATTGGACCGGTAGCTCGAAGTTTCTCCCGAAGGAATCAGCTCATCGGTGGTGGTGACCGGATCATGAATCACCGCGGTCAGGCGCAGCAGCAGATGGTCGGCCAGAGACGGAATCGCCGGCCAGGGCGCGATGTTGGGTCCGTAAGGCA
Organism: Clostridiaceae bacterium HFYG-1003; assembly: GCA_024579835.1. NCBI lineage: Bacteria > Bacillati > Bacillota > Clostridia > Eubacteriales > Clostridiaceae > Clostridiaceae bacterium HFYG-1003. The sequence continues at coordinate 3,348,758 of CP102060.1, read as the reverse complement.
GGATCGTCTCCGGACGGGGCTGGCCAAAGCCCTGATACACCCGATTGCGGTAAGGGGTGGCGTCATAGGACCGGGGCAGACTCGATTCATCCTCGTATTCCAGACCCAGGGCCGAGGTCAGGACGCCCTGATGGCGGGCGGTGGCCGCGATGGACCGCGCATCCATCAGAATGACGGAGGCCAGCTGGCCGTCTCCCGGGCGGGAACCTTCCCGGCTGGGGAAGTTTCTGGTGGTATGGCGGATGGACAGCCCGTTGTGGGACGGCACATCGCCCGCCCCAAAGCAGGGGCCGCAGAAAGCGCTCTTCATCAATACGCCGGCTTCCATGAACTTCGCGGCAATACCGGCGCTCAGCAGTTCCAGATTCACCGGCACGCTGGAGGGATAAACCGACAGCGAGAACGGTCCGGAGCCGGTGCCAGCCTCGCCCAGAATGGCACTGGCCGCCGCCATATTCTCGAACATGCCGCCGGCGCAGCCGGCAATAATGCCCTGATCCACCATCAGTTTGCCGCCTCTTATCTTATCGGTCAGACGAAAGTCCAGACGTGCTCCGAATTCCTCCTGGGCAGTACGCTCCACCTGGCGCAGAATGTCACCCGGATTGGCGATGAGCTCGCGCAGGGCTACCGCCCGGGACGGATGGAACGGCAGAGCCGCCATGGGTTCGATCTGATCCAGATCGATCTCAATGAGCCCATCGTACAGGGCCCCCTCCCCGGGCGTTAGCTCCCGGTAATCCGCCGGCCGGCCGTGGACGGCGTAGAAATCACGGATGACCTCATCGGTCTGCCAGATGGAAGACAGGCAGGCTGCCTCCGTAGTCATGACATCAATACCCAGGCGGAAGTCCACCGATAAATGACCCACTCCCGGACCGCCGAATTCCATCACCTTGTTTTTGACAAAGCCGTTGCCGTAAACCGCTCCGGTCAGAGCAATGGCAACATCATGCGGGCCTACCCCCTGTCTTGGCTTTCCCGTGAGCCAGACCAGAATGACTTCCGGCGTCGTGCTGTCCCAGGTACTGCCCAGCAGCTGCTTGACCAGTTCCGGTCCGCCCTCCCCCACCCCCATGGTGCCCAGGGGGCCAAACCGGGTATGGCTGTCCGAGCCCAGAATCATCCGGCCGCAGGCGGCCAGCTCTTCCCGGGCATACTGATGAATGACAGCCAGATTGGCCGGCACATAGATGCCGCCGAACTTCTGCGCTGCCGCCAGCCCGAAGGCATGGTCATCCTCGTTGATGGTGCCGCCCACGGCGCACAGGCTGTTGTGGCAGTTGGTCAGGACATAGGGCATCGGGAACTGCTTCAGCCCGCTGGCCATGGCCGTTTGAATTATCCCGACATAGGTAATGTCATGGGAGATCAGACGGTCAAAGCGCAGCGACAGACGCCCTGCCTCCTGGCAAGAGTCATGGGCGTTAAGAATCGTATAGGCAATGGTATGATTGCGGGAGGCTGCGGCATCGAGCCCCGTCGTCAACTGGGGTACTCCCCCCCGGAGCATCACCGGTGCGTCGGTCAGTCTGATCATGGGTCCACCTCATCTTTAGTTAGGATTTTTTTCAGTATACCATTTTCATCGAATATTGCAATATCTGATGTGCCTAAATTTCATTTTGGATGACATTCAATCATTTATCCCCCTAAAAAATCCTTCAAAATGAAATCATTTGACTTTTAACTTGCAAAAACCTTTCAGTTTCGGTATACTACAGAAAAATCCTGTAAAGGGCGGGGAAACAAATGAATCTGAATCAGTGCGCCATCAACGGCACCCTCACTTCACTGTGCGGGGATCTGCAGAAAGAATACAGCATCGACTACCATTATTTTGAAGGGGACATGGTCAAGCGCGGCCTGCGCAACGCGGACGGCACCGGCGTCATGGCCGGCGTCAGCAAGATCGGCAGCGTCCAGGGCTACTATATGCGCGACGGCGAACGAGTTGCGATCCCGGGGGAACTATACTACCGGGGCATCAACGTGATGGATATCGCGGAGAGCCATCAGCGCGAGAACAGTTTCGGCTACGAAGAGGTGGCCTACCTGCTGCTCTTTGGCAAGCTTCCCGCCAAATCTGAATACGACTGCTTCCGGGAAATCCTGTGCCGGACACATAAGCTGCCGGACCGGTTCTTTGAGGACATGATCCTAAAAGCCCCCTCCAAGGATATTATGAACAAACTCGAGCGCAGTGTTCTGGCCCTGTATTCCTACGATGACAACCCGGATGATACGTCCCTGGAGAACGTCATGCGCCAGTCCATCGAACTGGTCGGACGGTTTCCTTCCATTGTAGCCAACGCCTATGCCGTCAAGCGGCACGTGTTTGAAGGGCATTCCCTCTATATCCACCATCCCAAGGAGAACCTGTCGGTGGCTGAGAATTTCCTGCGGATGATCCGTCGGGACAAAGTCTACACCGATGAGGAAGCCAAACTGCTGGACCTCATGTTCATCCTGCACGCCGAGCACGGCGGCGGAAACAACTCCGCCTTCGCCTGCCGCACCGTCTCCAGCAGCGGAACCGACACCTACAGCGCCATCGCCGCTGCCATCGGCTCGCTGAAAGGGCCGCTCCACGGCGGCGCGAACGCGAAAGTCACCCAGATGATGGACTTCATAAAGGCAGAGGTCCAGGATCCAACCGATGACGCCCAGCTGCGCTCCTATCTGGCCAAGCTCCTGGCCGGCCAGGCCGGAGACCGGTCCGGCAAGATCTACGGACTGGGTCACGCGGTCTATACCATCACCGACCCCCGGGCCGTTGCCATCAAAAAATATGCCCGCAGCATGGCCCAGGCCAAGGGCCGCATCCAGGACCTGGAACTCATCGAAAGCGTGGAACGCCTGGGCATCCCCCTGGTATTCGAACGAAGCGGACGGAGCATCTCCCTGTGCGCCAATGTGGATCTGTATTCCGGTCTGGTCTATGACATGCTGGATATACCCAAGGACCTGTTTACCCCCCTCTTCGCCATCGCCCGCATCACCGGCTGGTGCGCCCACCGGATCGAAGAGCTGGTCAACGGCAAGCGCATTATCCGTCCGGCCTACCGCTCCGCTCATCAGATGGCCAGCTACACCCCCATGGAATATCGGACAGAACCGACTGCACCCATCAAAGACTCCATGGATTAATCCCACCTGAGCCGGAGGGTCTGACCGCTTAGGACTCTGTCGATGGATCCCGCAATCGAATGAATCAAATTGTATTGAATCAACAATATGCCAAAAGGAGCTGCCGCTCCCCGGGATGTCCGGGTGAGCAGCAGCTCCTTCTGGCTTGAGATTGACATGACGCTGGCTTTGACATGACGCTGGCTTTGACATGACGTTGGCTTGGCTAAGCTTAGCTTTGCAATTCATTAGCTATGGCCTGGCAATGACTTGGCCAGGCCGGACTGTTGCTTCAACAGCATGATCAGGCTTCGTTGTATTCGTAGTTCGTGATCCGGTCAATGGAATTGTCCGAATTGACAAACACCACTTTGGGCTTCCAGGCTCTGGCTTCCGCTTCATCCATCTGGGCATAGCAGATGATGATGACAACATCGCCGGGCTGAACCAGTCGGGCGGCTGCGCCGTTCAGGCAGATGATGCCGGAATCCCGGGTTCCCGGAATGACGTAGGTCTCCAGCCGGGCTCCGTTGTTGTTGTTCACGATCTGAACCTTCTCATTCTCAATGATTCCGGCCGCGTCCATCAGGGTCTTGTCGATGGTAATGCTGCCCATGTAGTTTAACTCCGCCTGGGTGACCGTGGCTTTATGGATCTTGCCTTTGAGCATGTTGAGCAGCATTATCTGACCTCCTGTTCCGGGCCAAACACCACATTGTCAATGAGCCGGGTGGTGCCGAAGAACACGGCAACCGCCACCAGCACGGGCCGCGTCATGGGGCCCTGAACCGGACGCAGATCCTCAAAATCCACCACTTCGACATAGTCGATTCTGGCCAGCGGCTCCGCGGCGATCTGATCGGCCACCTGCCGGCGAATCAAGTCGGCGCTGCGCTCGCCGGATTGCATGGCCTGCAACGCCCGGCTCAGACTTCTGTTCAGCACCAGGGCCGCTGCCTTCTCCTCTGCGCTGAGATAGGCGTTTCTGGAGCTTCTGGCCAGTCCGCCGGCTTCGCGCACAATCGGACAGGCAATGACATCGACCCCGAAGTTCAGGTCCCGGACCATCCGCCGGACCACCGCCACCTGTTGGGCATCCTTCTGGCCAAAATAGGCCCGGTCGGGATTCACGATGCTGAACAGCTTGCTCAGGACCAGGCAGACGCCGTCAAAATGACCCGGCCGCTTGGCGCCGCACAGGACATCGGTCAATCCGGTGACATGGACCGTGGTGGCCCGGTTGGGAAGGTAGAGCTCCTCCGGATCCGGATGGAACACCGCGTCGACCCCGGCACTCTGGCACAGGCTGTAGTCCGTCTGGATGTCTCTTGGATACGAGGCGTAATCCTCATTGGGTCCGAATTGGGTCGGATTGACAAACACGCTGGCGATGACCCGGTCGTTTTCCGCCACCGCCTGTTTGAGCAGGCTCAGATGGCCCTCATGAAGCGCTCCCATAGTGGGCACAAATCCAATGGAGCAGCCCTGTTTTTTCCACTCTCGGACGAGTGCCCTTACCTCTTCGATGGTTTTGATCAGCATAATTTCCCCCTCGCTAATTCTTGCTGCGCTCATGCCTGTCGGATCATGAGCCTTGCGGTTAATTAATATAATTTTTCCAGCAGCTGCTCGCTGATTCTATATGTATGCTCCGCTGCCGGAAACTGGCCCGTCTCCACTTCGTGGATGTAGGTACCAATCGCCTCAACTATTATACTCCCGATATTGGCGTACTGCCTGACAAATTTCGGAACGAAATCCTGGAACAGACCGAGCATGTCCTGATACACCAGAATCTGGCCGTCGCAGGCTTTTCCCGCTCCGATTCCGATGGTCGGAATTGCCACCTTTCGGGTGATCAGCTCCGCCACCTTCTCTGGGATTCCTTCCAGAACAATCGAAAAGACCCCGGCTTCTTCCAGCGCGGCTGCATCGTCCAGCAGCTGCCGGATGGCTTCCTCGCTCTTTCCCTGGACCTTGAAGCCGCCGAAGGCATTCACCGACTGCGGGGTAAGCCCCAGATGACCCATCACCGGAATCTGTGCCGCGACGATCGCCCGGATCTGGGGAAGGATATTTCTGCCCCCCTCCAGCTTGACCGCGTTGGCACCGCCTTCCTTGACCAGGCGTCCGGCATTTTCCACGGCCTGTTCCACCGAAACCTGATAGGACATGAAGGGCATATCGCTCACGACCAGCGCATTGCCGGCCCCCCGTTTTACCGCCCGGGTATGATAAATCATTTCTTCCATGGTGACTGACAGGGTGTCCGGCTCCCCCTTAACCACCATGCCCAGGGAATCTCCGATCAGGATTCCGTTGATCCCGCTCTGATCCATCAGCTTCGCCATGGTATAGTCATAGGCGGTCAGCATGGTCAGCTTCTTTCCTTCGGCTTTCGCCTGGCGAAAGGTCCAGGTTGTATTTTTCATCAGTGCTCTCCTTTCAGACAACGTTCCATTTCCTCATATGCCCGGGCCTGTTCCACCCGCTCATTTTTCCTGGCCAGCTCCAGCAGGCGCAGGGACAGATTCCGGTACAGCCCTTCATCCTCGGGCCGAACCACCGCCAGGTGTCGCCTGACCGTCTGTGCATCGCCCCGCGCCACCGGACCGGTCAGAGAATCCGCAAAGCCCTTTTCACCGATGCTTCGAATGTTTCCTTGGATGAGCGGCAGCATCGCCGCGATGGCGTCCGGTTCGGAAAGATCCATCGCTGTCAAATAGGAAATCCCCGTTTCCAGTAAGGCCAGGGTCAGGTTTGACACAAACACATTGGCCAGATGATAGGCCGCGGCGTCTTCCTTCTTCCGGATGAAGTACGGATTGCCCAGAGTCCGGAGCAGACCCGGCACAGAGTGGGGCATTCGGTCCGCCGCCAGTGAATCATCTTCAGTCAGGCCATCGCCTTCTGCTGAAAAATAGATAGAACTCAGATCCTGCGGCGGAGTCTGTCTGGAGGAGAAGGCATAGATCGGATGCAGTGAACAGACCGTCGCTCCGGACCTCCGGGAACCTTCCAGCGCGTCAGACGTCAGTGAACCGCTGGTATGGCAGATAATCTTGCCGCGCAGCTCCTGACGGGCGAGCTCTGCATCCACCATCGCAACCTGGTCATCCGGCACGGTAACAAACAGCAGATCACTGGCGAAAAGGATGTCCTGCAGGCTTTCAAAGCAGACCGTACCGGTCAAACCGGCCGCATCCCGGGCATGGCCGAGGCTTCCGCCGAAGAATCCGGTCACCTGAATTCCCTGGTGGATCAAGTAGCGAGCCAGACTGACGCCTACTTTCCCCGGACCGATAAATCCTGCTTTCATCATCCTTCCCTCCCTCGGACTGATCCCGGCTTTAATCCGGACTGCTGAGCCAGATCCCCAGCCTGACAGCATCTGCATCGTTTCCCCTTCAGTGGCTCCGGCTCATTCCCGTGGAACTCCTGACGTTTCATCCGGAACCTGAACTCATGGGTTTTTCCAATCCTAACTTTAACACAAATCCCAGGATAAGCTAAAGATGCAAATTTGGTCAGGGTATCAAATATCTTGCCTTAAAGCTTGACTGAATATCTTATGGCAGCATATTAACCTTAACTTCCTGAATTTTGGGTCAATCAAAAATCCCTGGAAACCGCTCTAAATGACTCGTTCAATTAATTTACGACTTTTATCCCATATCAAAAGTAATTTAACTGCATATAAACTTAATTTATGATTGCCATTAGATAATATGATTGATAAACTAATCGCAAAGAATGGTAGAAAAATCATGCAGAATCAAAATTGGCGACTTCTTAGCAAAATAACAAGAGTCGGATACCTTCTCACTGAATCACTACACCTGTCCCGTGCTGCTATAGGCACCTCACTATTTACGCGTACAACGACCGGCAGTAGGTAAAATTTAAGGTAGGATCGCGGAATATTATTTCAAAGGATTTGTTCTGAAATGAAAAAAATAAACTTTACAGTACTTTTCTACTTTATTTCCTTTCTTCGATGGTGACAATTATTCTTGGGATTAGAATCGCAATGACTTATGTGCTTGAAGGGCCATTCCTGGTATTTTATCTTGCGTTGAGCTTTGTTGGTATTTATTCAATAATCGGACACGGAATTCGAATTTATCGTCAGTTCAAAAAAGATTAAACCTGCCGTAACTTCAGCTGTACCCTGATTCCGTATGGATTTTTCACTACCTGGTTCCAAATGCGTCAGGACGTTTTTATGGGAAACAAAAACATATCATTTTCCCCTTCAATCTGGAATTCACTTTGCACCATTGATGATCAGCATATAATATTTATAGAATCGCAAGAAATATGAGGATGAAAGTCAGATTATAGTCGAATGAAACATAGAACAAGCATCAAGTCGCTTGACTAAAAATCCAGTCAAGCGACTTGATGCTTGTTTTGTGTGAGTGGTAATCCCCTATTTTACTGTAATGAAAAGGCAGACGTTCGTTTACCACAGTCCCTCTCTGCCTTCAACTCCTCCTGAAAAGAATCAACTTCTCTGGGTAAACCAATTCGGCGTGCGATTTCATGACAGCTATTCCCATTAACATCCCTTGTTTTCACCAGGCAGCCGATGCGATGTCCTTGCTGGTTGGCAAACGGTCCATGAATCAGGCAATCCTTTTGGACAGACAGAAAAAAACCGTCGGCAAACAGACGTTCTGCCGTTGTTTGGTGCTGAATCCAGCAGTTTTTTTGACCAAATCGTGATACCCTAAGGGTAAACAGATCAAGGGAGGAACGCATCATGAACGAAAAAATCCAGCAGCCCCGGTCCGGAATGGGTTATCTCATTCTCTTCATTTCATTGTACTTTCTGGCAATTGCCCTGTTCTTCATTGGACTAAGGCAGACCTATCAGGATTCTATCCTGGGACCGATTCTTATGATCATCAGCGGGATCTGGCTGCTGATCGGCTTTGTTCCCTTCTTCGGCCTGAAAGTCCTGCGCCCGCAGGAAGCGCTGGTTCTCACTCTGTTCGGCAATTATACCGGCACACTCAAGGGCGATGGCTTCTTTTTTGTCCATCCGTTCTCTTCCACCGTCAATCCGGCGGCCGGCACCCGATTGGGTCAAAGCGGCGATGTGGAAGTCGACAAGAAGCGGAAGAACGTACTCGAACTTGGCACCGGCACCATCCATTCGGCCGAAAAGCCGGACAAGCGGATTTCCCTGAAAGTGATGACCCTCAACAATACTCGGCAGAAAGTGAACGATGCCCTGGGAAATCCGGTGGAAGTCGGTGTGGCGGTGATCTGGCGGGTCGTCGATACAGCCCGGGCGGTATTCAATGTGGACAATTACAAAGAATATCTGTCTCTGCAGTGCGATGCCGCGGTTCGGGACATCGTCAAAATCTATCCTTATGATATTGCTCCCAATGTTGACACCACCGGTGACGGAATGTTTGATGACGGCAGCCTGCGGGGTTCCACCAGCATCGTCGCCGAGCGCATCCGACAGGAAATCCAGGTTAAGGCGGACCTGGCGGGGATCGAAATCCTGGAGGCCCGCATTACCTATCTGGCTTATGCGACGGAAATCGCCTCCGTAATGCTGCAGCGGCAGCAGGCCAGCGCCATCATTGATGCACGGACCATGATTGTGGACGGAGCCGTCAGCATGGTGGAAATGGCTCTGACCAAACTCAGTGAAAACAACATCGTGGAGCTCGATCCCGACCGCAAGGCGGCCATGGTATCAAACCTCCTGGTCATCCTGTGCGGCAACCGGGATGCCCAGCCCATCGTCAACAGCGGAAGCCTGAACTAAGCCTGAATTCCCCGAAGCATCCCGGTTCAGCCGGAGACTGCTTCGAACCACGAAAGGAGTCTCTTATGCTGCAGATCCAAATCCCCGGCTGGAAGGAACTGGCCTTACACCACCTGGTCCTCGACTACAACGGGACCATCGCGGTGGACGGCCGCCTGCTGGAGCCGATCCGGCCACTCTTATCCCAACTGTCCAGTCAGCTCGCCATCCATGTCCTGACGTCGGACACCCGGGGAACGGCCCGGCGGGAACTGGCCGGACTTCCAGTCGTGCTGGAGACCTTCGCCGGCGACGCGGCCAGCATCGCCAAGGAAGCCGTCGTGAACCGGCTGGGAGCTGATTCCTGCGTCTGTGTCGGAAACGGCCGCAATGACACTCGCATGTTCCAGGCAGCTGCCCTGGCCATCGCTGTCCTGGAAGAGGAAGGGACCTGCGCCAGCCTGATCCCACATGCTCATATGCTGGTTCGCTCCAGCCAGGACGCCCTGCTCCTTCTGCTTGATCCCCAGCGCCTGATCGCGGGCCTGAGGGGCTGACTTGATATATCAACTCCACGGCAGCACATTTCCATTCAGCACTCTCATCAACTGAAGCAACTAAAACCGGTCTGGCGCCTCATCGTTTGAGGCACCAGACCGGTTTTTCAATTGAACGTGCTGTCCCGTTGCCCCTCATTGGTTGTTCCCTGAGAGCGGCGTCCACCGTTCCGAAACTGACTGCAGCTTCTTCCCGGAACGGGTTATCACCGGATCCATTCAAGATAGACATTTCGGTAGATAATATACGGAAACTGGTCCAGCAGAACGGTAGATTTGGCACCCTCGGCGATATCCTGGGCCACCGGCTGATTCTGAGCCATTGAGGTCTGGTCAAAGATTTCCTCCAACGTTTCCGGTGAGGAAACGGTCTTGCTGTAGTACGTCTGAGCGTTGGGGCCGATGTGGCGAATCACCAGATCTCGAATTCCCGGACCCTTGGGCGATGTCACGTAGTAAAGTCGGATCCTGTGAGCGCCGCCCTTCTCGGCTCCGGGCGTGTTAATGGTCCGGCCCAGTTCCGATCCTTCTATGTTGTCTGTTCCGTTCCAGCCATAGAGTCTGGCTTCGGGATCATTGGCATAGTGCGATTCAAACCAGGCTCTGGCGTCCTCCCCCTGGGTTTCATTCTCAAACAGTATCTCCACTACAGGCGGATTGGACGGATCATCTTCCCGATGATACCGGGCATAGAGATAAGCCAGACCGTCAAAGGGATGAACTGTGCGCCCGGCGATGTTGCCGATCAGATGCCAGTTCCCGGCCGGATCCGGAATTTTGTCCGATGGGGTCTGATTCTGCTGCAGGAACACCAGTCGAAGGGCGCTCACTGTCATTTCAGAGGGAACAACGGTAAGATGCTGATTGGCATACTCCACATAGGCTTTCTGATATTTTTCTCGGAGGGCGGAAGTCGGAGCGAATTCCCAGATGGGGACCAGCCCGCCGTCTTCAAAATCACACAGATCCGGCTCACTGGCCACGCTGTCCCGCCAGTTCTTCAGCACGGCCGGGTCATACTTCATACTCAGTCCATCCACCCCGTTGCCGCCGAAGGTCATGATGGATTCATCGATGTGCTCGCTGAATTCTTCCGATACGGTGGAGGTTGACCCTTCATAATCCATGCCCAGGGAAGCGAATCCGGCGTTAAATTTTGCTTTGGCTTTGATCTCAAAGTCTTCCTTGTCGCTGACGAACCGCTTCTCAATCGCAATGTTGTAATTAAGCCGTCCTCCGACCCGGATCGAGCGCAGGACGTGGGTTCCCTTTTCGCGGAATACCGTCAAAGGATCTGTCTGTTCCATATACGCCAGAAACGCCGGATTGACATAATTTTTCAAATCCGTCATCGGATCGATGTAGATCTTGTAACGGGAAATATCATAGAAGATCGTCCCGAAATAGCTGCTGGTCTGCTCCAGATGAGTGGATGTAAAGCTGGCTTTGGTGCTTCCTGAGAAGAACAGGTAATTGCCCTCTATGCCGATGGATTTGGCAACTTCCCTGGAATAGCTGCGGGCATTTTCACTAGATACCATGCGATAGTCGCTGTGTTTGACATCATCGCGAAACAGTTTGCCATCGGCCAGCAGACGTTCAAAATCAAGGATTTCCGTTTCCTTGACACAGCCTCGCATGGCATAGTAGGAAAAGATATCGTAGCCTCGGCCCAGCGTGCTCAAAGCCGGCAGATCTTTGTCCGCCAGAGTCAGCGCAAACAAAGAATGTGATGTGGCATTCGTCTGACCGGGTCGGATGGAACCCAGGTTCCCCCAGAAGCTGCCCGGCTTGATGCCCAGCTTGCTGAACAGGATCGAATTGGCAATCTGCTTGTGTTCGGTGCTGGCAGGTGCTGAGAAGCTTCCCGGCAGTTTGATTTCCACATTGCTGGCGTAGTCTGAAGGCTTTGTAACTGGCGTTGTAGTCGCAGGAGTAGTGGCAGGCTGAGAATCCGGCGTTGTCAGGGGCTGAGTGTCCGGTACCGTCTGGGTCTGGATCGCCGATGGAATTTCAGTGGTCGTCTGAAGTGAGGCCTGCGGATCCTTGCCGCCGGAAGCCTGCGCCTGCGTCGTCAAGAAGGAAATTCCGGTTGTCGGAGTCTGGCCGGTTGTTGCGGGCGAGCAGCCAGTCAGCAGCATCCAACAAAGCACAATTCCGGTGATTCGCTGGGAATAGACTGCAGATTTCATAATAAGAAACTCCTTTCCGTAGGAAATGCATTCCCTTATTTTGATCTTACTCCCAGGGAAAAGTATGTTCAAGACAGTACCTCGACCAATTCTCAGACTGGAGGGATCCCCTGTCAGACTCCCTGAACTCCCTGAAACAGAAACAAGGATCCTCCTCATGATAAACGCACCGGTTGAAATGATATACTGGTTGTAGTCGAAACAGGACATTGGGAGGTACCGGTATGGGAATCAGGGAAAAACTGCTGGGATGGAGGACGGGGAATCGTGAAGAGCGGAACAGAACCAGTCCCCAAAAGCATGACACAGCGGTTCTTTTTGAAACGATGACGGATACGCAGCTCCTGGCCGCACTTTCTCAGCGCATCGCTCCGGCGATCCGAGCCCTTAATGAAAGACAGGTGGTCGAAGGGTTGGATGGGCCAGCCAGAACCCTGTATCTCCTGAATGCCTTTGACCGGGAAATCCGAGGCGGCGGACTCTGTCAGTTCTTTGTAAACTCCAGCCGCGCCCTGGCGCCTTGGATTCCCGACGCTTTACTGCAAATTGAAGCGTCGCCCTATGCCCAGCTCTACACCGATTTTACCCGCCGACACCAGATCGACCTGAGTGACCTGGATTCGTTTGCCATCCGCAATTTGAAAGAATACGAGGGGCAGGCTGCCCGTTATCCCTTCGATGACTTTGACCGACCCTTCTATGATCTGGAGCAGGTTCGGCCGTTAGCATCCTACCTTGCCGATTATGCCCGCAAGCATCGGTCAGAATTCTGATTGTCTTATTCAAAGAACCATCCAACGAACCATCCAACGAACCATCCAAAGAACTAGTCAATGAGCCTTCAATGAATTAATCAAAGAACCATTCAGTGAAATAACAAATGATCCTTTCGAAAAAGGAAAGCAGACCAGTCACCGCTGGAATCCACAAGGATTCGGTGACTGGTCTGCTTTGCTTTGAATCGTAGTCATGAAATGTCTGATGCCTGTTACTGTTTTCCGACCTGGCGCAGCCCCTTGATCCCGCCGGTGATGACACTGGTCGCAAAGCCGGCCCGCTGGAGCATGGAGGCGGCCGTGATTGCCCGGTTGCCGGAGGCACACAGCAGGTAGACCAGTTTGCCCTTGGGAATTTCCGCCAGCCGATCCCTCAGTTCTTCCAAGGGAATCAGCAGTCGGTTGGGGGGATCTCCCGCGTCATACTCATGCTCCTTGCGCAGATCGAGAAGGACAGAATCCTTTGCCGGTGAATTCATGAACTCTTCGGAAGAGATCGTATCCAGCCGCTCCAGCCGGCATGCGGAGGTCTGCCACTCGACAATGGCCTGAGGAATGAAGCCCCGGATCTGTTCAAAGCCGATCCGCCGGCTCTGTCGGAAGATGTCCTCCAGTCGACTCAGCTGAGTAGGATCAATGATGAGGGCCAGTGGCGTGTCCGGATCCAGAATCGTGCCCAGATGGACGGACCAGTTGTCCATGTTCAGATAGATCGAGCCAGGGATATGCCCGCCGTTGAAAGCTTCCTTGGGACGGCAGTCCACCAGGACCAGCTCCTGGTCCGCGGCTTCCTTGAGCGTCACCGGCAGAATCGCCATCCCCAGTCCCAAGGGCTGTGCTCCCGTGACATTGTACCGGCGCATCCGGTCAAAGTAAGCCGGGCGAAGCCGCATCCGGCCAAACCGCTGAATAAAAGCACTGCGTGACTCATCCTGCAGCTGTGCGTTATAGCGCCGTTCGTAGCCCAGAGTGGAATACGGCCTCTCTTCCATACTCTGACCGCAAGCTGAGCCTGCGCCATGCGCCGGCATAATCAGCACCTCGTCTCCCAGGGGCAGCAGCCGTTCAAAGACCGTCTCATACATCAGATTCGTCATGGATTCGAGCTGCTCTGGGCCATACAAATCGGTTCTGGCCAGATCTCCGATGAACAGACTGTCTCCGGTAAACACCAGGTACGGCGTCTCCCGGCCATCTTCATACAGCGCATAGGACAGATGCCCCAGGGTATGGCCCGGGGTATGGATCGCCTTTAAGGCAATTCCACCCAGCTGCAAGGAAAAACCGTCCCGGATCCGATTGCCGTAGACATGCCCCACATCCTCATGACCGGAGATGTAGATGTCAGCCCCGGTCAGCTGACGCAGCTCCTGGCTGCCCAGAATCATATCCTCATGCCGGTGGGTCTCCAGGATCGCCGTAATCTTCCCCCCGGCCTGTCTGGCCAGCTCCAGGTACACCCCGACATCACGCCGCGGATCAATCACCGCCAGATTTCCGCCATCGCCCACCAGGTAGGAATAATGGGCCAGGCCCTCACTTACAATTCGCTGTAGTATCATACGATTCTCCTTATCCTGCAGCTCTCTCTGCATTCATACGCTGCGTTGATTTTTTGCTGAATGGTTACTGAACCGACGGTCCGGTAAGAAACCGCTTTAACCCAAGCCATCTGACATCCCAAATTATTAGGTAATCTCCACTGGCAGAAACCACCGGATTGTATCTTGATCATACAACAAGAATCCTTCCAGTTGAATCCCGTTTCAGGACGTGGTTGAGGATCTTGATGTAAGTTCCTTACCCCTGGTTGTCTTTGACAGTTCATTCACTTTGGTGTTATTCTCGTCAGCCGCACAGGCGCTCAGATCTCAGATCTCAGGATCGAGTGAATCGCTGTCCAGTTCCAACTGGAAGGACTGCAGTTTGTTTCGGCTCTTTTTTTCATAGGACAGAGGAACACAGGAAATCCAGATCCATCATCCTGAGACACGCTCCCTTAAGCGGAGCTTAAAGAAATCAAAGTTCCAAAAGAATCTGATGTCCCGCAGCTGTTGATGTGTGACCCAATCCAGGCTGGTTGAACCCTGTCCGCAAAAACTGCTGCCCGATCCCCCCACTTTCCTGGTTGAGAATCGGACAGCAGTTTCTCAAGCGTTGACAGATGATAAAAAATGACCTAAATCACCCTCCGTCCCAGCCTGTTTATGTTCGTAACCCCCTGACTCTGATCAGGCAAGCCGCTGCGAAACCTCGCAGCGAATGATTCAGCTGATTAATTCAGGGGTTCCTTTGACGTTTCCATGGCAGCGTTCTCATATTTGAAAACACCTGCCACCAGGATGACTGCCGAGATGATAAACAGGTACAGGCCGCTTCCCGCAGCATTCACGGTAGACCCAAAAAGCTCCACATTCTTTGAAAAGGCAAAGTAGAGACCGATGATGACGGCCAGAGAACTTGAAATCAGTCCAATAATTTTATTCATGGGCTTGTCTGCCAATACTACATAGACCGGATAAGCAAAAAGGACTAAGAACAGATACCCTTCTTGTTGGAAACCGGAAGCACTGAAAATTCCTAAATCAACCCATTTCAAGAACAAAGAAAAAATTGCCAGGCATAAAGCTATAAAAATTAGCTTTCCCCCAAGACTCCAGCGATTAAAATTAAACTTCATTTCAATCCTCCATCCTAGTTTCGCGAAAATTTCGGCCATTTAACAAAAGTATAGCATTTTTCTGAGAATTAACCATTCATTTTCGAGATATAAAACTCTTTCTCTCACTGGATCTTTGTTTGGCCCGATCCCTACCATCGGAGGCCAATCACAGATTTATCGGTCATCCGTCGTTCCTGGTCGTTCCCTGCTCGGAGTCAGCATTGCGCCGGTACCCCCGTCATGGCGATGCTCAAGATCCGCTGGCCCGATCGCATGAACAGCTCCGGATAGGAAAATTTTGCCCGGTACTTTGCCATCAGCTCCGGAGGCAGCGAAGTAAAATCATCCTCCCCCAAACCACACACAAAGAAAGTTCCGGCAATGATGTCATAATCCTCCAGCGACCGGTTCAGCGGCAGTCCAATCAGCTTCCCTTCCTCATGACAGATCAGAGCCACCGGATCATCATACGGATACACCGCCTCGATGGGTCCCCCCACCACTGCCTGCATGGCTGCCAGTCCGCCGCTGATGCTCTGTTCATAAGGGGTCTGCCCCGGTTCAATAATCAAGATGTCCATCGTCTTCTCCTTTTATTTCCGTTTGGTGTTAGCATTCCAAAACTCGCCGGTTTTTATTCATTTTTTTCAGATTGGATGTTTCCCGATGAACTGAAACCCAAAACAAGCCAGTCGGCTGATCCTGGGGATCAGCCGACTGGCTTGCTTTATTCCTCATGATTGATGAAAGGGGGTTGAAAACACCTTTCATCGCCTGCTAAATGCGCCGCAGGTTCCTCAGGATGTCGTCGAAGGTTTTGCAGTACTTGTCTGCTCCGGTGAAATTCTCCACCTGCTTTAACCCGTCAAAGGCCGCCCCGCCGATCAGCATGGTTGGGGTCCGCGTGCCGAAGGTTTGCTTGACCTTCTCAATGATGAGCTTCACGCTGTCAATGTGAGGAGACATGGTGACGGAAAACAGGACGGCATAGGGCTTGTTTTCCCGAATTGCCTCCAGAATGCTGTCGGTGGGAATGTTGTGGCCCAGAAACAGGATCCGGTAACCTTCTTCCTCCAGCCGGTCTGTAATCATCCGGATTCCGATGGTGTGAAGCTCCGCCCCGGGCACAATGGCAAGGATCAGGCGGCTACCCGATCGCTCCTGAATCCGTCGGCTCTTGATCAGGGTCAGGTTCTCCAGCGTTATCTCCGAGATAAAATGCTCCTTCCAGACCGGTAGCTCTCCCCGGTCCCACAGCCGGCCGACTTCTTTCAGGGATCGGCTGATCCACTGTTCATGGATGACCTGGGTGCTCAGCCCCTGGTCGAGCAGGCTGGAAATGATCGTCCGAATTCTTGACTTATCGCAGCGTAGCAGGCTGGACATGTAGTCATCGAATCCGATGGGCTGAGCCGGATGCTCCGGGACACTCTCCGCCGCTGGGGCAGTGACTGCCCGCCCCAGCAGATAATCTACGCTGACCCCGAAGAGGTCACCGATTTCCTTCAGCTTGTCCAGATCAGGCAGACGGGTGCCGTTTTCATAGTTTGCCACGGTCGTCTGACCGATGCCCAGGGACTCAGCGACGGTTTTCTGAGTCCAGCCTTTTTCTTTTCGTACTTCTTTCAGGCGGGTTGAAAATATCTGATTCATCGCATACTCCTGTGGTTCTGATTGTTTATCTGTTTCTGTTCGTTGTATAATACTACCAATGGTAAGATAACTATTTCTCAGATTCTTTATCTAAATTAAACCACATATCGTGTTACTAAACAAGATTTAACTCGTTATGAATTATTATTATTACATTTTGTGTTATACTGAGCCTGAGAAGTAAACCAGGGAGCGAGTCAGACCAGCCCGGTATGCGGGCGGGAACCGCTCATTATCATAAAAAAAGAGGTGTACTAATGAATCGTTATTTGAATGATCTCCTCCGCATCCTGGAGACCGAGGATCGCCTGGAAGCGCTGCGCTTCATTCTGGACCTGATGGATCAGGACAATCTGTCCGTTCAGGAAATTCATGAAGAGCTGCTCACCCCGGCCCTGAACAGCATGGTTCCCTCCGGAGATATCAATATGGACATCTGGAAAGAACATGTACGAACATCAATCATTAAATCCGTCATCGAAAATCTGCTGCCCTATGTCGCCAGGGAGCGCGCCGCGGTTTCGACGCCCAAGGGGAAAACCGTTGCCGTGCTCTGCCCGCCTGAGGAATATCACGATATAGGCGCTCGAATGGCCGCGGATATCCTGACCATTCACGGCTATGAAACGATCTTTGTCGGCGGCAACACCCCCCTGCGGGTGTTTGAAGCCGGACTGGCCACCCTGCCCATCGACTATGTGGCGATCAGCATTTCCAATCCCTACCATCTGGTATCTGCCCGCAACATCATTGAAGGCATTCGGTCCAAATCACCGGGTGTGCGCATCATTGTGGGCGGCAATGCCATTGAGAAGCTGGGCGAACGGGCTGAAGTCCTGAAAGCGGATCGCTTCGTGCATTCCCTGAATGACCTGAAAGACCTGGAAGGAGGTGTCAGCCATGAGTCTCGCGTTTAGCATCGCGCTGCGCTTCTTAAAGTCGAGCAAAGGTCAGACCCTGCTCATCGCGCTGGGCATCGCCATTGGCGTATCGGTTCAGATCTTTATCGGATCCCTGATTCAGGGACTCCAGATTGACCTGGTGGATACGACCATCGGCCGCCAGCCCCAGGTTACGCTGGCCTCCAATACCGACGACAAGCTGATCGAAAACTACCAGCCCATTCTGGATGATGTCGCTGTCAATTATCCCGGAGTCAAGCATGTCTCCCCGGCAGCCGACGGTCCCGCGCTCTTTACCATTGACGAAGAAAACTACAGCGTGCTCGTGCGCGGGCTGTCCTTCGAACAAGCCGACGGCATCTATCAGATCGCTTCCAGCCTGAAAGAAGGCTCTCTTCCAGTCCAGGGGGACGAAGTCATGATCGGACTGGACCTGGCGAAGGAAACCGGCCTGGCCATCGGCGATACCGTTGAAGTCCTGGTGGGATCTCCTGAAAAGTCCACGATGAAGATTACCGGACTGTTTGACCTGGGGGTTTCCAGCCTGAACAAATCCTGGGTACTGACCACACTGGCCACCGCCCAGAACCTGTTTGATTATGGCGACCGGCTCACCGGCATCGAAATGCAGGTGGAGGATGTGTTTGCGGCGGATACCATCGCTCAGTCCATCCAGAAGAATCAGAGGGAAACCATTGAGACCGAGAACTGGAAGGATCAGAATGCCTCGCTCCTGTCCGGCTTGAACGGCCAGAGCGTATCCAGCCTCATGATCCAGGTCTTTGTCATGATCTCCGTCCTGCTGGGCATCGCCAGCGTACTGGCCATAACCGTTGTCCAGAAATCCCGTCAGATCGGCATTTTAAAAGCCATGGGCATACAAGACGGATCCGCCAGCCGGATCTTCCTGTTCCAGGGACTGATGCTGGGTCTGGCCGGCGCCATCCTGGGCATCCTCCTTGGTCTGGGACTGGCTTATGCCTTTACCCGGTTCGCGGTCAATCCCGACGGCACCCCGGTCGTCCCCCTCTTCATCGATCCCCGCTTCATTGCCCTGTCAGCCGGCTTTGCCGTTCTGGTCTCCACCCTCGCCGCCCTCATTCCGGCGCGCAAGTCCTCCCAGCTCAATCCAATCGAGGTGATCCGCAATGCCTAATGTCATCGAACTGAAAAAAATCAACAAAATATACGGTTCTGGTCAATATCAGACCCACGTGCTGCACGATTTGGATCTGAACATCGCGCAAGGCTCCTTTACCTCCATCATCGGCCAGTCCTGCAGCGGCAAGAGCACCCTGCTCAACATTGTCGGCACCCTGGATCAGCCCAGCACCGGCGAAGTCTATATCAACGGCCGCCGGACCGACCAGATGAAAAAAAAGGAACTGGCCGTGCTGCGAAATGAAACCCTGGGCTTCATTTTCCAGTTTCACTACCTGCTTCCTGAGTTTACCGCCATGGAGAATGTGCTGATGCCCTACCGCATCCGCAGCGGAAAAGTTCCGCCGGCCGATCTGGCCCGGGCTCATGACATCATGGATCTGGTGGGACTGAGCAAGGTCAAGGACAACCTGGCCACCAAAATGTCCGGCGGGCAGCAGCAGCGTACCGCCATTGCCCGGGCTCTGATGAACCAGCCCAAGATTATTCTGGCCGATGAACCCACCGGTAATCTGGATTCCGATACCACCGAAACCATCTACGAGCTCCTGCGTGAAATCAACGCAAAGCTTGACACCACTTTTGTCATCATCACCCATGACCGGCGCATCGCCGAAAAAGCCGACCGGATCATTGAAATCAGGGACGGACGGATTGCCCTGGACGTGTAGGAGGCAGCCATGATTCATGACACCCGGATTCAACCGCTGAATGACCAGGTCATTCGATCCGACGGCAACTACGTCCTGTACTGGATGCAGGCCTCCCAGCGGACCCGCTGGAATCACGCCCTGGAATTCGCCATTCGCGAGGCCAACCGGCTGGGGCTTCCGCTGGTCACCGGTTTCGGCCTGACCGATGCGTATCCCGAGGCGAACCGGCGCCATTACACCTTTATGGAAGAGGGACTTTTGGACATAGCCGACGCGCTGGCCAGACGCTCCATTCCTTTCCTGATCCGAGCGGCCTCGCCGGAACAGGCGGCCATTGACTGGTCCGGTCAGGCCGCCCTGCTCGTCACCGACCGCGGTTACCAGAAGCATGAAGTCGCCTGGCGGGAAACCGCCGCCCAGTCTGTTTCCTGTGCCATGATTCAGGTGGAGACCAATGTGGTGGTTCCGGTGGAGACCGTCTCGGCCAAGGAAGAATACGCCGCGGCCACCATCCGGCGCAAAATCGAACGGCTCCTGCCCGAGTATGGTTTGTCGCTGGATGAGACAGCCCTTCAGACTCAGGCCTTGCCGGCTCACCTGGAGCCCTGGCGGGCAACCCCTGAATCCATCCGCTCTCTGTTCAAAAACCTCCGGGTGGATGAGAGCGTACCTGCAGTGTCTCTGTTCTACTCCGGCGGCGAGCGCGAAGCTTCCCGTCTCTTGGAGGAATTCATCGAACAGCGCCTCGACGGCTATGCCGAGCTGCGCAACGATCCCGCCCGACACCAAACGTCCAACTTGTCGCCCTACCTGCACTTTGGCCAGATATCCCCCCTGGAGATCTACCTGGCATTGACCACCCTGCACTCGGAAGATAAGCGCTCCTTTCTCGATGAACTCATCGTCCGGCGCGAGCTCTCCATGAACTTTGTCCGCTACAATCCCCATTACGATACCTATGATGCCATCGGCTCCTTTGCCCGCCTCACCCTGGACCAGCATGCCCTGGATCCCCGCCCCGTCCTCTACTCGCTGGAAGAGCTGGAGCAGGCCAAAACCCACGATCCCTACTGGAATGCAGCCCAGCTGGAAATGACCCTGACCGGCAAAATGAGCGGCTATCTTCGAATGTATTGGGGCAAAAAAGTCCTGGAATGGTCGCCTTCCCCGGCCCAGGCCTACCACCGGCTGGTACTGCTCAACAACAAATACAGCCTGGACGGCCGGGATCCCAACGGCTACGCTGGCATTGCCTGGTGCTTCGGCAAGCACGACCGGGCCTGGTCGGAACGCCCCATCTTCGGCAAAGTCCGCTACATGAACGACAAAGGGTTGGAGCGCAAGTTCCGCATTGGCGACTATGTCCGGCAAATAGAGGCTATCCAGTCCCGCCTGCGCGAACCGGATCGATCCCGGCCTTAGGCGATGTAACACTGGGACCAGGCCGGCCACGGCGCCATCGGACGGACCCCGGCCGACCGGAATGAAAGCTCCTCATTGATTCCGGCCCCGGCACTTAAATCCGTTCCATAGAATAGCCCCGCAAACCAATGAACGTTCCCAGGATTCACTGCCTGCCCCGCGAGACACTGCTTTCCTCCGGACTCATCAGAACAAAGCAGTCACTTCTTCCTTATTCTTCTTGATTCCAGGAGCGACACCCCCATTTTAATCCCCCGTGAAATCCCCCGTGAAGTCCTCCGGCAAAACCAGGAAATCACGGGGGCTTTTGTCATTTCCCATTCAATCCTTCTCAAAGGATTGGTAAAGAACTGGAGCTTAGATTATCAAACCTCTATATTTGCGAAGGTTGGTCGATAATTGCCGGTTTATTATGGGGATGATAACGTTTTTATGATAGACTATTATCAAATAATGGGATCATTATCATTGTCTGAACGCTGTTTGAGGAGGGAATGCAATGAAACGCGCCTTACTGCCCTTGCTGTTGATCTCCGCCCTTTTGACTGGCACCGGCTGTACCGCGAAAACGGAATATCTGTCGGCCAAGGACTGGGAATCAAAGCATCCGGACATCCATGCTTCCTACCTGGAAAATAAGGAAATGGAAGCGACGACCTACGGCGGATCGATCCAGGTGGATTATCTGGAAAAGTATCCTTACCTGAAGACCCTGTATGAGGGGTACGGCTTCAGCATCGAATATCTCCGGGCCAGAGGACATGTCTACGCTCTGGAGGATGTCATGGGCACCGAACGGCCCAAGCCGGGAGCCAGCTGCCTGTCCTGCAAAACCAGTGATTTTCTGAAACATCTGGAGGAAAATGGGGTCAAGGGCAATGCCATGAAGTTCGAGGATGTTGCCAAAGCGGAAATGGAGACCATCAGCTGCTATGACTGTCACAAGAACGAGCCCGGTACACTCCACGTGACCCGGGAACATCTCAATGTCGCACTCAAGGGAATCAACAAGGAATTCAAGCCGGCGGAACTGGCCTGTGCTCAATGCCATGTGGAATACTATCTGGAACCGGAAAACAAGGCGGTGGTCATGCCCAGCGTGAACGGCCAGACACCGGAGGCAATGCTGGCTTACTATGACCAGGCCAAATACTCGGACTGGGTACACCCGCGCAGCGGAACGCCGCTGGTGAAAGTCCAGCATCCGGAATGGGAAACCTTCCAGGACAGCCTCCATGACAAGATGGGATTAAGCTGTACCGACTGCCACATGCCGGACGCAAAGAAGGCCGACGGCTCGGTATTTCCCTCGCATCACTGGACCAGCCCGCTTAAAACCATCGAAGCCTCCTGCCTGCCCTGCCACAAAGACGATACGGCAGACAGCCTGAAGCAAAAAGTCGAAACGCTGCAGGGCGGAGTGGAAACTCAGATGAACGCAACGGCAGAACGGATTGTCATCCTGATCAATGAACTGGATGCCGCCACGAAAGCCGGCAAACCCGAAGCAACCCTGACCCAGGCCCGGGAGAAACACCGCCAGGCTCAATGGTATTGGGATTTTGTCTTTGTTGAGAACAGCGAAGGCTTCCACAACAACGCCTTGTCCAAACGCCTGCTGGATCAAGCTGCCACAGTGACAGAGGAAGCCCTGGCACTGCTCAAATGATCTGCCGCATCGTCCGGGGCTCCGATTGTAAGGAGCCCCTTCTTAATTAGGAGGTTCCCTTGAAACTGCATCCCGTTTTTCGCAAACTGACCCGCCTGGTTTCCTCCATGAAATTCGGCATGATTCTGCTGTCTTTCCTGGCGCTTTTCTCCATCACCGGCACGGTGCTGCCCCAGGGCCGGCCGGAAAGTTACTACAGGTCAGCCTATCCCGCCTGGACCGGTCTGATCCGGATCTTCCATCTGGACCGGGTGTTCACCTCCTGGTGGTTTGTCCTGCTGGTGGCTCTGCTGGCTCTGAACCTGACGTTCTGCAGCCTGCGCAGCCTGCCCAGCCTGCTGCATCGGATGAAAAGCTGGCGCAGTGCCGATCAGATCCGGGCCCACCCGCCGGAATACCGCCGCAGCCTGCCCGACAATCTGTCCATGGAAGAAGCCTTCCGCCTGACGGGGTTTACAGTTCAAAAGTCCGCTGACGGCCTGTTCCGGGCCAGACGTCATAACATCGGCTGGCTTGCCTCCTGGCTAACCCATGTCGGCATTCTGCTGATCATCATCTTCTATGTCTTTGGCAAATGGTTCGGGTTTGAGACCATGGTCTACGGAATTCCCGGTTCCTCCGCACCGGTCCTGGAGACGGGCTATACCGTTCGGTTTGATGACTTTGACATCCTCTACCGCGAGGATTATTCCGTCCACCAGTACCTGACCGACGCCGCGATTCTCGACTCAGCCGGCCAGATCGTCCGGCAGGGTGTGCTTCAGGTCAACCAGCCGATGACCGGTCCCGGGTTTGACCTGTTCCAGTCCGGAACCGGCTGGGCACTGGCTGCCCGGCTGGAAAAAGACGGACAGGAACTCTCCCATCGGACCCTGTTCCAGTCCGAGGCGTATGCCCAGGACGGGGAAGACATTGTGCTTCAGTTTATGGACTTTTATCCTGATTTTATCCTGCGGGAGGGTCACCCGTACACGAGGAGCCCGTTCCCTCAAAACCCCCGAATCCTCTATGCCATCTATCACAAGGGACAGCAGGTTCAGATGGATCTCGCCGTGCCGGGAACTCCCCTGCGCTTTCTGAATTACACCTTCCATCTGGAATCCCCCCGGCTCTTCACCGTGCTTCAGGCTGTCTCAGATCCCGGGATCCCCGGAGTCCTGGCAGGCGGTCTCCTCCTGCTGGCCGGCATTTTTCTGAGCTTTTACTGGATCCCCCAGGAATTTTACGGAGTCACCGAGAACTCCGGAGCATCCTGGATCACCGCGACCACCCGCCGCAATCAGGCTCTGTTTTATGAAGAGCTTGACCGCAGGCTCAAGATCAACCCATCGGGAGGAACCAACGTATGATGCTGCCGCTGCTTGAAATGGAAAATATCCTGTTCTACGGAGCGTTTTCACTCTATGTCCTGGGCATGGTCCTGTTCTTCGTGTTCCTGGTCGGAAAGAGAGAAGGCGCCGGACTTTGGGCCACCCGAGCCCTGTGGGCCGCATTCGCCTGCCATAGTCTGGCACTGGCAGCCCGGGGCTTGGGAGCCGGCCGAGTTCCCCTGTCGAATCAGTATGAGTTTGCCACCAGTTTCGCCTGGGGCATCGCCCTCTTATTCCTGATCTTCGAGCGTCGCTTCCACTTTAAGGCCATGGGAGCTTTTGTTGCCCCGGTGGTCATCATCGTGATCGGCTATGCCGCCATGCAGAACAAGGATGTGCGCCCCCTGATGCCGGCGCTGCAAAGCGCCTGGCTCGTATTTCATGTCGCCACCGCCGTCATCAGCTACGGCGCGTTCGGGGTTGCCTTCGGCATTTCCGCCATGTACCTGATCCGGGGCCGAATGAAAGAGGATGACTTCATCGCAAAGCATGTGCCCAATCTGGAGATGCTTGACTTGATCAGTTATCGGGCGGTGGCCTTTGGCTATCTGTTCCTCACTCTGGTCATGATCACCGGCGCAATCTGGGCTCAGAAGGCCTGGGCTCGCTACTGGGCCTGGGATCCCAAGGAAACCTGGTCCTTCATCACCTGGATTATCTACTCCATATACCTGCACATGCGCGTAGTCAAAGGCTGGCGCGGCAAAAAAGCCGCCTGGTTCGCCCTCATCGGCTTTCTCTGCGTGCTGTTCACCTACATCGGAGTCAACACCCTGCTGCCCAGCATCCACAGCTACGCCGGGGCAGTGTCCACCATCCTGTAATCCTTCGTTCCGCTCAAACCGCCCTGCAACGCAACGCGCCTCCGGCAGAAAATCTGCCGGAGGCGCGTTGCGTTCTATTGATTCAGGTTGCGGAATTTATACCAGAGACTGGTTCATGAACCAGATTTGCTTGTCATATCCGGCTACATGATCTTCCATCAGGTTCACCCAGGCAAATTCATCCTTTTCATCTGCCTCGGACCGGATCTTCAGAGCCAGCTCTCTCATATGCTCCAGGTAGTTCTTGGCTTCCTTAAGAGCTTCTTCAATGGAATAGGCCCGAACTTCCAGTTCCTTCATGTCCGTATCGGCCATGTATTCCTTGATTGAAGCGGTTGGCATCTTGCCGTCCATCTTCATGCGCTCTGCCACTTCGTCATATTTCGCGAATGCGTCGTCGTACAGGAATTCCAGATATTCATGAATCTGCTTGAACGCCTTTCCTTCTACATTCCAGTGCAGGTTGTGCAGCATGACATTTCCGACCATTAAATTAGCTAAATACGTTTTTCTCATTTCATACCTCCGATGGTTGATTGAATGGTTTGATTCCATTTTCAGGCTATGCGCCTGTTTTTTCCTACAACTCTATTTTAGACTGATTCTATTTTTAAAGCAATTAATGAATGGTAAACTTCTCGGAACATTTCATTTACAATTGCAAAAACCCTTGATATGGGGCGATTTCCTACCCCTTTCAGATCCTCGGGCATTTCCCGATTGGTTCGTGTATAATGAGGACAAACTACTTCCCATCAGGATCCCGCGCAGCTGTCATCTGGCTTAAAGTCCTGTCATTGATCCAACTTGAGGACACCCCTTCTTCGGTTGCCCGGGGCTCCAGCCATGGACCGACTGCATCCAAATCCACATTCTACTGAAAAAGGAGAGATCCCATGAATCCGTCATTTCCCGCCATCGATGCGATCCGGCAGCGCACCAGTGTCCGCAACTATTCCGACCAAGTGGTCGAGGCTGAGAAACACCATGCCCTCCGGGACTTTGTGCAATCCCTGGACAATCCCTTCCACCATCCCATTCAGTTTCACTTTCTGGATCTGACCGCCTCCTCCGAGGGAGAAAAACTGGGTACCTATGGAGTGATCCAGGGAGCCCGGCATTATCTCGGAGCGACTTTGACCGAGGGGCCCCATGCCATGCTGGCTCTGGGCTATGAAATGGAACTGGCGATTCTCTACCTGACTCATCTTGGTCTTGGAACCTGCTGGCTGGGCGGAACGTTTGACCGAAAAGGCTTTGCTCAGGCCATGGCCATTGCCCCCGGAGAATCCTTTCCCATTATTACCCCTTATGGGTATGCCGCAGCGAAAAAACACCTGAAGGAACGGGCGATGCGGAAAGTCATCCAGGCAGATCAGCGCAAACCCTGGGAACAGCTGTTTTTTCAGGACAACTTCCAGACACCGCTGACGAAAGAAGCAGCGGGAGCATATTCCGTTCCCCTGGAGATGGTTCGCTTGGGACCATCCGCTTCCAATAAGCAGCCCTGGCGAGTATTGCTCCATGAAACTACATTCCATTTCTATGAGTCAAAAGCTGTCGGATACAGCGCCGCTTTCCCTTATGACATTCAGGAAGTTGATCTGGGAATTGCCGCCGCCCACTTCCATTGCTCGGCTCTTGAGCTCGGCCTGCCTGGAACGATCACGCTCTCACCACCCGACCTTCCCTGTCCGGATCCCATGATTTACCGGTTTAGCTGGCGGCCTGACCGAGATGAGGCTAATTAGTCCAGTCTTGGATCCGTTCATGACATTTCGTGGTATTTTTTGAAATCCGGCTGCTGCCGCTCGCGGTTTATTCGTTGTATGATACAATTAATTAATGAATCCGTCGACTGAACCAACCGAAGAGCAGTCCAGAAATCTGCGGAACAAGCACCCGAGGAAACAGCTAAGATTTGGCCGAAGAGGCAATTGAGGAGCTGCCAACAATCGGTCCATCAATCGGCTGCCTATTTCAGCGATTGGTTCAGTCACAATCCAACCAGACAGGAGATGAAATAAATGGCGAGTGTTGAAATCAACCGCCCCGCCCCGGACTTTGAACTGACAGACTATCAGGGAAATTTGTTCAGACTGTCAGCGCTTCAGGGAAAAAACAATGTTCTGATCGTACTCAACCGCGGGTTTGTCTGACCGTTCTGCCAGCGGCATATGATGCAGTTGCATCAAGATCTGGGTCAGTTTACCTCACGGGATACCGTTGTTGTTACCATTGGGCCGGAATCACAGGATAAATTCCGGGAATACTTTGAAAAGAACCAGCTTGGCTTTGTCGGCCTGCCCGACCCCACTCAGCAGGTTCTGAAACTGTACGGGCAAAAGGTCAATTTATTCAAATTAGGCAGAATGCCAGCTCAGATGATCATCGACAAACAGGGCCAGCTGCGCTTTGTCCACTATGGTCATTCCATGCAGGATATTCCGGACAACGCCGAAATTCTGGCCCTCATCGATCAGCTGACTTAAGTGTGCGCTGTGAATTGGAAATCGTGACTATTGTTATCACAGAAAAAGATGTGATAGCGAGTCTACTAAAAAATCAACACCATGTGATTACCGACCTACGGCAAAGAGGATTCCCGCTCAACATCCTGGCGCAAGAACAGGTAATACCCTGACCGCCTGATTCCAAACCCCGAGCCTGATGATGCCAAACCAATCAAGCTTATAATACGATCAGGATCTGATCAACGAGCAGAGAGCTTCTCTGCTTTTTTTCATTGGAACAATTGCTGACCCCTTATCCCTTGAAGACACCTGAAGACACTTGAAGACACCTTATGACAACTGATGACAACTGATGACAACTGAAATCGCTTGAAGACACTGGAGGACCGCCGCAAGTCTTTCGGAGAAAAAATTCAGCCCTGAGCTATCCGGTCGCCGTCCATGAAACCTGGACGTGCGGACCTCCAACTGATGACCGGGACCCAGCCGTCAGGCTGAATGAAGCACCCTGGCTCGATCACAGGTTCCTCGAAACTCCACTCCTGGAAATGCAAAAAAAACAGATTGACAGATATATCGCCATGCGATATATTGAAATCAGATGATACATCGCTTGACGATATATCGAGAGGAGAGTGATGGAATGCCGCTGACCGAATCCACCTATTATATTCTGCTGGCACTGGCAAGACCGAATCATGGTTACGGCATCATGCAGCTGGTAGAAGAAATGACTGCCGGGCGGGTCATCCTGGGAGCAGGAACACTGTACGGCGCATTGAACACCTTGCTGGAAAAGCAATGGATTCGTCTGGTCCGGGAAGAGGAAGAATCCCGGAAAAAGAAGGAATATGTTCTGACGCTGATGGGAGAAGCCATCCTGCTACAGGAAATGGAACGATTGGAAGAATTGCTTAAAAATGGAAAGAAGGTGCTGATGCAACATGGTCAAATTCAGACTCTACTATGATAAGGATAAAGAAGAGGTCTTCCTGAACTCAATGGCCAATCAGGGGTGGTGCATGGAGCGGTTTATTCTCGGCTTCTACCGCTTTCGCCCCTGTGAAAAAGGCGAATATACTTACCGCATTGATCTGACCAACGACAAATCCGCAGCGGAACTGCGGGATCTGTTTGAACTGATTCAGGATTCCGGCGGCGAAGTCGTTCAAACCTGGGGGGTATGGACAATCTTCCGCAAACGGGGTTCTTTTGAACTCTATACCGACCCGCAAAGCAAAATCAGCCACTACACCAGAATTCGGAACCTGTTTTTCATTCTGGCACTGGCGGAAACAGCCATCACCGTTTCCAACCTGATGTCTGCCGGACGCACTCAGTTCCCACTGATTCCTGGCTTGCTGCTTGGCCTGATCAGCATCGTTTTCTGGGTTCAGACCGTGCTGTCTCAGCATAAGATCAATCAGATCAAGTCTGCCTTATAGGCTTCCCCGCCCCGGCAAGGGCCGATGTCTGATCCTTCCGTTCCTCTATTTCATCCACCTGAAGCAAAAAGCCTGCCGCGATGGCAGGCTTTTTGCTGTATTTACTCGCTTGAAACTGTTCGTAAAATCCAGCATTTAGTCGTTGTTTGATCGTTAGAGCATTTCAAGGAACGCCGCGACTCGTGTCTCGAGCTGACCGGTATCCTGGGTGGAGTAGTCCGTCTCGATCTTCATAAACGGAATTCCGCTCCGCTTCATTGCCTGCTCCATCGAGTAGGATTCGATATTGAAGGTATGGCAGGCCTGGAGAATGACATCGATGACGCCGTCAGCCTGGTATTTTTTTACCATTTCCAGCGTATTGTCCATCCGCTGGGTATTGGGCGTCATGACGGAGCAGTGCACATCCAGATAATGGTCGGCGATGGCCTGGCGAATATCCTGAGCTGATTCATCAATCAGCTGGCGATTCGTCCGCTCCCCGGAACAGTCATCCAGACACACGATGACCCCTCCGTTTCTCTCGACCAGTTCCCCAACCTTTTGGATTAATCCGCCAGTGGGACAGCCGGTCAGCAGAATGCGCCGGGATGCCTTTGGCACCGCCGATGACGTCTGATCGAGCCGTTCCTGAATCAGCGCCTTCATCCGGCTGGTGTATTCTGCCGGGTGAAAGCTGAACCCTCCGGAATGCAGGGTGACCATCATTTCCACCCCGGACAGAGCGGGTGGATGGGACTGCTGGAGGTCAAACAGGGCACATTTTGTCCGGCGCAGCTCATTTCTGACACGAGATGCTTCCCTCAGCTTCTCGTCGGTGATCTGCACCCCAAAGGTTTGTTCGAGGTATCCGGCCAGTCGGTCAATCTCCTCGCGCCAGATCTTGCGGGCGTACGGGCGATCCTGCCCCTGAGGGAGATGCAGAACATAAGTGGGTTTGATGGCGTTCAGCAGTTCATACATTTTTTTCTTGCCGTCACAGGTGGTCTCGCCGATGATCAGGTCAGAAAAATAGGTAAAGGGGCACTTGTCGGCAACCGCAAACCCATAAGTTGACTTAATCAGGGGGCACAAATTCTTCGGAAGAACCGTTTCCGCCGCCGGAATGGTTTCATTGCTGGTTCCGCACAGGCTGATGGGGCTGAAACCAGCGGCATCAAGAATCTCCAGTGGCGTATAGGTGCAAAGACACCCGGCGATTCTTCCTCCCCTCTCCTTAAATTCCTTGGCGGTTAAAAAGGCCTGTTTTCTTTTCTCATCATACTCCTCAAAGTTGACCGGGAGGGGGGTCAAGTTCTCATTCATAGCTGCGCTCCCCTTTCGATCTCGCTTCCCTCAGGTTCCAAATGTTCGTTGAATCGTTCCAGATCCGACAGCAGCTGCTGATTTAACCGGGCAAACTCCGCCAGTGACCGATTCCGCGGCCTGGGAATATCAACCGTCAGATCCCGTTCGATGAATCCCTGACGCCGGCTCATCAGGATGATCCGGTCGGCCAGATAGACTGCTTCATCCACACTGTGCGTCACAAACACAATGGTCTTGCGGTGAGTTTCCCAAAGGTTCAGCAGCTCTTTCTGCAGTTGAATCCGGGTATAGGCGTCCAGCGCGCCGAAGGGTTCATCCATCAGCAGAACATCCGGATCATTGGCCAGTGACCGGGCGATGGCTACCCGCTGCTGCATGCCGCCGGACAGTTCATGGGGATAGGCGGCGCGAAACTTGTTCAGTCCGACCATTTCCAGGTACTCCTCGACAATGGCTTTCTTTCGGGCTTTATCGGTCCGCTGGAACGCAAGGCCCAGCCCGATGTTGTCTTCCACATTCAACCAGGGCATGAGCGAGTAGTTCTGGAATACCATTCCAATATTCCGTCCGGGTTTCTGGTAGGGTTGATCGCGATAATAAACACTGCCGCTGGTGGCAGGTTCCAGACCGGCCATAATGCGCAGCAGGGTGGATTTTCCGCACCCCGAAGGACCTACCAGGCAGACAAATTCATTCTCCCGAATGTCCAGCTGAATGTCCTTCAAAACCTCAAGGGATTTGACGTCCCCCCGGGACTGGTATGTTTTATGAATATGATCCAAAGCAATGACAGTTTTCATATACGTTCGGCTCAAGCGCTCTGCCTTGACCCCCGGACGGAATCAATTCCGCTGCCAGGGGCGGCACGCCTTCTTCAGCCTGTCTCCCTTCAAGATTAATCAATATTCTGATCCGGATTCTTCACCCTGAGGCTGGCCGTGTTGCAGCCGGTTGCTCTTAGCGAACTCTGTTTTCCCAGGAAAAGTACCGTTTCATAATGACTCGAAACACCAGATCCAGAAAAGCCCCAATCGCCCCGATGCAGATGATTCCGGTAATTACCAGGTCCATTCGCGCCAGTTCATAGGCATGCGTGATCAGATAGCCTACCCCGCTCATGCTTCCCGGAAGCATTTCGGCTGCCACCAGACAGACCCAGGCAGAGGTCAGCCCCATACGCAGGCCGTTCAAAATGGTGGGACCTGCCGCCGGCATCAGGACATGAAAGAAAATATCCTTCTGTGATGCGCCGAGCACGCGGGCGCTCTCGACCAGCACCGTCCGGACATTGCTGACGCCAAACATGGCATTCCCCCAGATCGGGAAGAAAGACCCCAGGGCGATCAGAAAGATCATGGAGAGCTTAAAGTTATCAAGCAAAGCATAGGTCGCTCCGTAGGGAATCCGGAAAATTCCAGCCAGACTGCTGATTCCAAACCAGCCCAGGACCAGCGGCATCCAGGCAATGGACGGAATTGGCTTGAACAGAGTAATAAAGTTTTCAAACAGATCCCGCACTGGTTTGAAATAGCCCATGAGCAACCCCAGGGGCAGCGCGATCAGCGCACCCAGCAGATAGCCGATGAATACTCGAACCATGCTGTATGCAATATTTTTGGGGATACTGCCAATTCCGATGAAATTATCAAAGGCATTGGCAAAATTATGAAATACGGTGCCGACCGTCGGCAGGATGGCCTGATTCCCGATGCTTCGGGCAGACAGTTCCCATCCTGCCAGGAAGATCACCGGAAAAATAAGTGACAGGACATTCAGGCGGATCTTTTTCATCTTCATGCGTATTAAAGGTGCTTTCGGATTTCTCGGAAAGCACCGTCTCCTTTCATCGGATTGCCAGACGGACCATTTATTTTACAAAAGAGAAATCGAACACGCTCTTCATGACGACATCCATGGGCTGATCCTTCAGCCGGCCGGTAAACTTGCCGATCTCCGACATGGCCTCATAGTAGGTATGCATGCCATTGGTGAAATGCTCCGTAATGGCCGTTTGATACGTCGTGTCGTTCTTCATCAGAACTGCCTTGTCCAGGCCGATGAATTCTGTCATCAGGTCAGCGGTTTCTTCCCGATGCGTCTGGGCATACTCACTCACATCCTTGGTTACCTGTACCATAGCGGCTACGACCTCAGGATATTTGGTCTTGACCGAATTCATGACATTCATGGTGCAGCATGGGAAATCGACCCATTTGCCTTCCGGCAGCTGATCCAGACGGGCGATGATTTTTCCGATGTTCTGAGCCTCGGCATTTTGCGGATTGGGTACCGGACCTGCCCAGATCTCCACCTGACCGGAGCTCATGGACGGAATCAGGTTGCTGATGCCCTTCAAGTCAGTCAGAACAACATCTGCTTCATAGTCTGCGGTATTTTCTGTTACCTTCAAGCCGGCATCCCGAAGTGCGTATTCCAATACAATCCGAGGGCTGCTGATGGCCGAGTGATATCCGCCGCGAATCGGCTTCTCGCTTGTTTTAGCATATTCAACCAATTCTTCAAACGTATTGTAGGGTGCATTGGCAGCCGCTACGATGG
The DNA here is from genome assembly GCA_024579835.1 of Clostridiaceae bacterium HFYG-1003. NCBI lineage: Bacteria > Bacillati > Bacillota > Clostridia > Eubacteriales > Clostridiaceae > Clostridiaceae bacterium HFYG-1003. Next base: position 3,316,232 of record CP102060.1, on the reverse strand, counting down.
CAACTCCGCCGCTTTGAATGGGACACAGAACACTGACATCGACGCCGGAATCATAGGCGGTCATGATGGCTGTGCTCGAGCAGTAGGCCAGATCCATATGACCCTGTGACATCATCGTGACACTTTCGGCAGCGCCTTTGGAGTGGATAAAATTAATATTTGCAATCACTTCACCGTCTTTGATTAATTCAAGCTGCTTGTCGTTCAATGGCTTTAAGTGGATTGCGCGATCCGCAAACAACTCAGGCTTCAGAAAATTCAAATGCATGTTTCCGGTATGCAGTTCATTGCTCCAGCCTACATTCAGAGTCGGAACCTCTTTCTTCACAGCTGCAGTCGTCTGCCCCGCTTCGGTATTTCCGGCTGGTGCAGCTTTGGTGCCGCAGGCGCTCAGCAGCAGCGTTGACGCAAGTCCAATGGTCAGTAATAGATTTCTCTTTTTCATCTCTATCCCTCTCTCATTTTGTTAAAAATATGTTTAGTACGGTCACATATTATCACGCACCTCACAATTAAGTCAATTATATAAAATTTTCTATCTTTTCTGAATTGACTTATCATGATACAATATTTAACAATATATTCAATATGCGCAATTATTATTAACCATTCTTCTTTAATAACTGATCCTGATTAATTTTTAATACTTCCCCATTTTAACATTTCACAAACGGGCGTAATTACAACGCCAAAGATACTATTTCCCTTCAGAACTCTGACTTCTGTTATTCATTGGGGTTCTTCGTCTCAGGCCTCTTCCTTCTCATGGCTCATGACGCTCATGGCTCATGACGCTTATGGCTCATGACGCTTATGGCTCTTAGGTCATGGCTCTTAGCTCGCACAATCGAACTATACTCCAGACAGAATAAAAACCGCCGAATCCGGCGGTTTTTACTCTGTGGTTATTATCAACTCTTTTGATTAGTCATCCTGACGGTCATCATCGTCATCGTCATGGTCATCATCGTCATCGTCATGGTCATCATCGTCATGGTCATCATCGTCATCGTCATGGTCATCATCATCGTCATGGTCGTCGTCATGGTCATCATCATAGGTAATCCGATCGACATCCACTTCGATGATTTTTCCAGTATAGGCATTGATCGTAATGTCATACTCATTCCCATTGGCCTGAATCTCGACTTCATAGTGATTGTCATCCAGCTCCAGTTCGGTTACTGTTCCGCTGATTCGGTTCAAAGCAATCTTTCGGGCTTCGTCCCTGGTTATTCTGCTGCGCGTTTCCGTCACCTGAGGCTTTGCTGGTGCGGAAGCTTTCTGAACGACCATTTTCGATTCGGTGAATTTCTCGATTTGTCCCGTGTAGATGTTGATTTCAAGATCATATTCCTTGCCATCGGCGCGAATTTCGACTTCATAGCGGTGATCGTCCAGTTCCATTTCCACAATGGTTCCATTCACTTTTGCCAAAGCGATCTGGCGGGCTTCCTCCCGTGTGATCCGCTGCTTTGCTGCCGCTTCAGTCTTATCATTAGCAATGCTGACTGCCGGCTTTGTTGCCGTCACTTTTTTGGATTCGACTCGAAGCACGTCTCCGGTATAGGCATCAATCTTTAATTCGAATTCTTTTCCATCAAAAAGAATTTCAACCTCATACCATTTCGAATCGTCCAGCTCCAGCTCAGTGATGGTGCCGCTATACCTCGCCAGTGCAATTTCGCGGACCTGCTCTCTGCTCAGACGGGTCTTTGCCGCAACCGCTGCTTCTGATCCGGCACTCCGTACAACATCAGATGTCTGAGTGATCGTCAGCTCCGGAATCACCGACAGCTTATCCTTGGAACTTGCCAGTGTCAGAACATCCGGCAGGAAACCTGCAACCAGAGCTGCCAGCAGCAGGATCGGCGTCATCATCATTAGCTTCTTAAGTATCTTATTCATTAGATATCCCTCCCAGGTATTTGATTTGTTACCTGGTTAACTCCGGAGCATCTCATTTTATTGCATCAGATCCAAAACTTTTTTTCTTACCGCTGAGTCCCCATCTTTTTTCTAATCCTCATTGTCATCGTCGTCGTCGTTGTGGTCATTGTCGTCGTCGTCGTCATCGTCGTTGTCGTCGTTGTCGTCATCATCGTCGTCATACAGGTCATCATCATCGATTTCGTCAAAATCCTGACTTTCAAACAGTTGATGAAGATCCACATTAAGTGCTTTCGCCATCTTGACCAGATCATGGACCGACATGTCCTTCAGTACCCCGGGCTGCAGCTTTGGCGCCTGCTCGATCAGCTTGCGGATCAAGGTAGCCTTGCCTTCTGAATCATCGAGTTCATCCAGGATCTCCTCATCCAGTGATTGGATCTCCTGAACCAGAACAACCGGCTTGATCTGCTTACCCTGCAGATGCTGATGGATGAGCTGATCCAGCTTCTGCTTCTGCTCCCTGGCCACGCCTTCCCGGCGGTTGTATACGGACAGCAAAATATATTTCTCGGTCTGCGTCAGATATTTTTTTTCCAGCAGCTGATCCATCAGCTCGCCCGTCACTTCCTCCAGGGATTTCCCCCGATATTCAATGCCTTGGACAATTTGCGCGGCATCCGGATTGATGCCTTCCATTCGGATAACCTGTTCCATTTTATTAGTAGTTACCACAATGCTGGGATTGATGTCATAGTATACCTGACTGTCTGCCCAGACATACTGGCTCTGCCACTGAAAGATCAGTCCGATCATCGCGGCGGAAGCCAGTGTGAACGGAATCAGCCGCTTCAAAGCGGATCCTTTGCGGACTTGCCTTGTGATGTCATCATGTGCTGTCATTTTTTCTACCGGACGCTGCCGGAGCTCATCCAGGACATTGATCGGAGCTTGATCAACCGTCTCTTTAAGTCGTTTGAGTATTTCTTTTTCCGTCATGATCTGACCCCCTTCTCCTCCAGATAAGTTCTCAGTTTTTCCAGTGCCCGGCGATATTTGGACAGTGTTGTCGACAGCTTCAGTCCCAGACTGTCGGCAATTTCCTGATGCTTCATGCCGGATACTGCATGCAGCATCACGATTTCCCGCTCTTCCTCCGTCAGCCGCTTCAGAACCGTTTCCAGGACAAGCTTGTCTTCGGCATCCGTGACATAGGAGAAGCGCTGATCATTGGCAATCAGCTCGGGCTCGAGCTGAATCACCCGGCTCTCTTTGCGGTATTTACTGTAATACAGGTTCTTGGCAATCGTAAACAGCCAGGCCAGGGGTTTCCCCATAGGCTGGTAGAGATGCGCCGCCGACATAACCTTCAGATAGGTATCCTGCAGCAGTTCCACCGCAGCATCATGATCTCTGGTCAGCGACACATTGAAGGCGTACAGGGTCCGCTCGGTCTGGTGATACAGCTGATCCAGCGCGCCCATGTCATTCTGCCCGATCCGCCGGAACAGATCTTCATCGATATCAATGGGAGGATCCCTTTGGATCCGGACTGGCTCCGGGGCCAGAACAAAAGTAAACAAAAGCATGGCATAACTCCTTCTGAACGGATAACGCATGAGTTCATCATTTTATTGCACTGTAGCAAAAATTCCTTGTGGTGTCACCTGACCGGACGTTCTTCGTGCAAAAACTGTCTGATATGACGAAAAAACTGTACGGCCGGTGAAATGCAGCCGCAGGAAATATGATAGGATAAAGCATATTGATTCTTCAAGGATGGTACAACATGTATATCGGTGAAATCGCCGCGCTTCTGACCGCGGCCTGTTGGGTAGGGTCCTCGCTCTCGTTTGAATATGCCGGCAAGCGGGTGGGATCCCTGGTATTGAATCTGATGCGGCTGGTTTTGTCTTTTGTGATCATTTCAGTCATCAACCTGATCATTACCGGGGGATACCAAAACATTAACATGACCCCGCAAAGCTTTGGCATTCTGTTTATTTCCGGGCTGATCGGCTTTGTTCTGGGGGATGTGTTCCTGTTCCAGGCCTTCATCGAAATCGGCGCCCGCATCTCCATGCTGATCATGGCGCTGGCACCCCCTCTGACCGCCATCCTGAGCTACTTGTTCCTGGGCGAAACCCTCGGACTCATGCAGGTCATCGGCATGCTGGTCACGGTACTTGGCATCGCCATCGTCATTCTGGGACGAGGCGACCAAGGCAAAAAACTCGTGGTGAAACATTCCTGGAAAGGACTGATCTTCGCGTTTCTCGGAGCCGTCGGCCAGGCGCTGGGCCTGATTTTTTCCAAAATGGGTGTCCGCGACCTCAATCCCTTTGTTGCCACCCAGGTACGAATCTTCGCCGGAATCCTCGGGTTCATCATCGTTCTGACCCTCTACAAGAAATGGGAAGCCTTCTTTCAGACACTGCGCCTGCGCCATGTCATGGGACGAATCACCATCGGCTCGATCTTCGGTCCGGTACTGGGCGTTTCTCTCTCCCTCATGGCCGTCAAGCACACGTCGACTGCCATTGCCTCCACTCTGATGGGACTGACGCCCATTCTGATCATTCCCATCTCGGTCTTTATTCTCAAGGAAAAGATCAAACTTAACGAAATCATCGGAGCCCTGGTCGGTGTCCTCGGCGTCGCCATCCTGTTTCTGGTGTAATGAGCATGGAACCTCCGATTTGCGGAAGGAAGCCCCCTGGTTCGCCGCAGTCAAAGAAGAGACCGTAAACCCCTGGTTTACGGTCTCTTCTTGCTATGTATTTCGTATAGGTTCATTCCGGGTACTGAATGGGCGTTTGATCCGTCGGCCGTTGATTCCCGGCAGCGATTCACAGGTGACAGGTATAAACCGAGTAAAAACTGAACTCCCCTTTGAGAAACTGATTGCTGATATAGATCCCTTCCACGACAAAGCCAATGGACTTGGCTGACTGAATCAGTACCGACTTGTTGTCTTCAATGCGCAGAACGACCTGCTCGGTTTTGCCGCCCCGGCCAATCCACCGGATCAGATCACGCAAAGTTTCCAGAAAGTATTCTGCTCCGCAGGCTGTTTCCTCCAGCCAGAGAATGATTTCTTTGGCCCGATCGATTCGTTCATAGGTTCGTACGGCGGCATATCCCAGAACAGTGGTGAAACGCGGATCATAGACCAGAAAGATCTGGGCATCGGCTTCCTGAAGCGTTTGCTCGATCCGGGTGATCTGATCGGATCCCTGCCGCAGTGACAGTTCCTGGATTAAGTTGTCTTTCATTTTTTCATCCGCTGGAACCAGCTGTATCCCGATCGCAGATTCAATGGCCATGGTCTCACCTTCTTTCAACCCTTGATATTGCTTGCTTTGACTATATTATAAGCTTGTTCACATAAAAGATACAGATAGTTAACGTTTAATTATGAATTGCATATTTTCCAAGGAAAAATGCAGCTCCGGCTTAATTAGTCGGAAATGGATTCCGTCTCTGAATTATGATTTTTCAGCCCATTCAGCTGCAGTCTCGGCTGAAAAACCGTCTCGCTGCATGGGAATGCAGGGAGACCCGATTATCTTTTGATTTCGAGGAGTCAAAAAGAATGAACTCATCGATCCTGACCTGAATTACGATCGACAGATTCATCCACGCGGAGGGACTCATCAATGCTGCCGGACTCATCCAGACAGATCGGAGGATCAGCTTCCGGTGTTGTTTTGTACCCGATAAGATCCCGAAGGAAACTCCGGCAGCTGCGCACCTTTGGGTCCAATCGTCAGCTATAATTGAGGTAACAGGTGATGGGGGCAGTCCCTACGCCATACCCGTCGACTCACCGGAAGGGCCGGGTAAAAGGAGAAATCATGAAACGAATCTTCGATCTTAATGGGTCTGATCTGGAGAGTTTGGATAAGGCAGCGCTGCTTGGGCTGATTCGGACATCGGAAGGCCGTACCGTGGTGGCAGAAACGCTGGTTATGTCTCAGCCGCTGACGGACGGAGTTTCCAATCCCGAACTGGCGGGGGCATTCGGAGCCGATTTGATCCTGCTCAACCGCTTTCATTGTGAACGCCCCTTTGTGTTTGGGCTGGATGACGGCAATGCTACGCTCTCGAGTCTGGAAGATTATGCCAGCCACATTGCCCGCCAGACGCTGTTGAACCGACAGAATCCCGACTATATCCGCTCCCTGCGCCGGCTGATCGGGCGTCCGCTGGGACTGAATCTGGAACCGGTTCCACCCGGATCCGACGTTCCTTCGGGTCATGCCCTGAACCAGTCCAATCTGGAGTATATCCGGGACCAGGGCTTTGACTGCCTGGTGATCACAGGCAATCCGGGAACGGGCGTGACTGAACGACAGATCCTTGAAGGCATCCGTCAGGCCCGCTCGATCCTCGGGGAGCAAATGGTAATCGTCGCCGGAAAAATGCACTGCGCCGGAACCGATTCCGTCCTCACGGACACCTTTGTCGAATCCTATCTTGAGGCCGGGGCTGACATTCTGCTCCTGCCGGCGCCGGGAACGGTCCCGGGGTTCACGCTCAGCGTGGTTACCGACCTGATCCGACTGATTCATCAACGCGGCGGCCTCGCCATGACCGGCATCGGAACCTCCCAGGAGGGAGCCGGTCCTCAGGTCATCGAACAGATCGCGCTGATGTCCAAAATGGCCGGAGCGGATCTCCAGCACATCGGAGACGCCGGACCGGGCGGCATGGCCCCACCGGAGAATATCATGGCTCTGTCCCTGGCGATCCGGGGCCGCCGCCATACCTATCGCCGCATGGGGGCTTCGATTCTTCGCTGATCCTGCTGCTCCTCAAACCACTTCCGGATCATTCCGCTAAAAAATGCCCTGGTGCCGATGGATTGTCGGCACCAGGGCATTTTCAAGTTTCCTTCAGTTTTTTGGTTCGACTGAGTTCATTCGCTCCGTACGGAAAGCTGCTCTCCGGTTCTTGTAACCGGCTGCCAGCTGATGGGAACCGCTTTATTTGCACTTTGCCTTGATCAGGTCCGCCAGCTCGTGAGCCATGCGGTCGATCTCGGACTGGTCCTCCCCTTCCAGCATAATCCGCAGCAGCGGTTCGGTTCCGGAAGGACGAATCAGAACCCGGCCCTGTCCGTGGAGGACCGCTTCCATTTCCCTGATTTTCTCTATGACCTGGGGGTCCGATTCATGAATGGTTTTCTTATCCGCCCGGACCCGGACATTGACCAGCACCTGGGGCAGCTCTTTCATGACACCGGCCAGTTCGGACAGCTTCTGTCCCGTCTCGTGGACGATGGACGCCAGCGCCAGGCCGGTGACAAGACCGTCGCCGGTGGTGTTGTGTTCCAGGAAAATGACATGGCCGGATTGCTCGCCGCCCAGGGAATACTGGTTGCGGATCATGTTCTCCAGGACGTAACGGTCACCGACCTTGGTCTGCTCGATTTTTACGCCGTGGGCTTCACAGGCCAGCTTCAGTCCCAGGTTGCTCATGACCGTGACCACCAGGGTATCGTCATGGAGTTTGCCGCGGCGTTTCAGATCCAGCGCGCAGATCAGCATGATGAAATCGCCGTTGACGATGCGTCCGGCTTCATCCACCGCCAGGCAGCGGTCGGCATCGCCGTCGAAGGCCAGGCCCAGATCGCAGTTTTTCTCCACGACGTAGTGCTTAAGCTCATCCATGTGGGTCGAGCCGCAGTCCTTGTTGATATTCAGACCGTCCGGATTGTCGTTGATTACATAGACTTCGGCACCCAGCTTGCGCAGCGCGCTGACCGCTACCCGGGAAGCCGCGCCGTTGGCGCAGTCCACTGCAACTCTCAGGCCGCGCAGATCATTCTCCAGCGTGCCGGCGGCGAATTCCACGTATTCAGCCTCGGCTGAGGTTTCGTGGATGATCCGGCCAAGTCCGCCCCCGGTCGGGGCAGGCGTACCCTCGAGCTTGTTTTCGATGATTGCCTGAATCTGATCCTCAATGCGGTCACTGAGCTTGAGTCCGTTCTGGTCAAAAAACTTAATGCCGTTGAATTCTACCGGATTATGGGACGCAGAGATCATTACCCCGGCATCCGCCTTATACTTTCTGGTCAGATAAGCGATGGCCGGAGTCGGAATCACGCCGACCGGGATCACATTGGCACCCGCCGACAGGATCCCTGCCATCATGGCAGCTTCCAGCATGTCTCCGGAAATCCGGGTATCCTTGCCCACCAGGATGGTCGGCTTATGCGCGCCCTCCGTCAGGACAAAGGCGCCGGCCTTACCCAGCTGAAACGCCAGCTCCGGGGTCAGCTCCTCGTTCGCGATGCCGCGGACACCGTCCGTTCCAAATATTCTTGTCATTTTCACTACCTCGTGTTTTATAAACTAATATTCTCATTTTACCCTAAAGCCAACGAGAATCCTATACTTCAGTTTGACCTGTCATTTTTCCGCTTCTTCCAAGGATCCGCTTTGTGGCCGGCCACTTGTTTCACGGCTAATCCAGCGTCCTGACGGCAGGGAATCTGAATGATGCCGGCTAATCCAGTCTCAGATCAGCGGATCAGTTCTTATCCTGGGTTTCCAGCATGCCTTCGGTTTCGCGGCGGCGGAAGAAGGGATTGTCCAGCTCCCGGATCTGATCATAGACCTGCTTGGTCTGCATCAGCCAGACTTCGCCGGTACCCCGATACACGTGCAGGAAGCCTTCTCCGGCCACGGCGGTTCCCACCAGGGTGCTGGTGGAGCGCTCCACGGTAAAATCAATGGTTCCGCTGCGCAGGAAGGCAATATTGCCATCGACTTTCAGCGTATCATTATTGAGCTTGTACTTGAAGATCTCCTGTTCCGGTACGGGCACTTCCAAAACCGCGATGCCCGGGCCCTTCAGGCTGGTCTGGAAGAGAGTCTCCCGGCCCAGAACGGCTCCGGAAATGCTGCGGATGGCTTTGGCACCCAATGTCACGGTTCCCTCCGCCGCAAAGAACATCCGGTCATCTACAATGACTTCCTCGCCTTCCTCCAGGGAAAGCAGCACATAGTGGTTGAAGGAAGGTTCCAGAAGCACTTCTCCGGTGCCTGAAAAGAGCGGCTTGATGACATGCTCTCCGGTCAGCGTCGAGCTGATGAACTTTTTGACCAGGCCGCCCGGACCGCCCACATTGGAGGAGGCATCCAGGTTGCCCCGCATAAAGGACAGCGCGCCGCTCTCCACAAACACCGACGAATCATGCAGGGAGATTTTCACCTGCCGCAATTTTATGTTGGCACTGCGCATATAGCTAAGCATAAACGCGCTGGACAAATCCGAAGACCCCTGCAGGTCATCATACTCCAGAATTTGGAATTTAGCGGATGAACTCTCCATTTCAGACAACAGGGTCAGGGCGTTGGAAATATTGATATTGGTTTTCATGCCGTTCCTCCTCTGATCTAGTCAGGCAGCCCGGATCGGACAGCCCATTGATTCCATTATATCCCCATCCGGGCGCTCCGTGACCCCCGGTTTAAAAAATCAGGGGGTCACGGAGTGGAGTCCATGGAAAAAAGGCCCCCGAAGCGGGAGCCTTTTGAGTGTTTGATTATTTCTGGATGGATGCATTCTCAAAGAACAGGAAGCCCAGCGGGGACTTTCTGACACCCTTGACGTAATCCTTGTAGGCTACGACGTTGGTGTAGAAGTAGATGGGGATGATCGGGAGGTCGTTCATCAGAAGAGCCTCGGCGTCATGCAGCATCTGTGTCCGTTTTGCCGCGTCAAGTTCAATCTTGGCTGAAGCGATGAGCTTGTCATACTCCGGATTGTCGTAATGAGCGTCGTTGTTGCCCCAGATGGCAACGTTGTCCTGTCCGGATACCCACATGTCAAGGAATGTCATGGGGTCATTGTAGTCCGCGATCCAGCCGTGTCTTGCGATTTCATAGTCGCCGTTGATACGGGAAGTCTGGAATACAGCCCACTCTTCGTTGGCCAGCTGTACATCGATGCCCAGGTTCTGTTTCCACATAGCCTGTACTGCAACTGCGATGTTCTGATGTCCGGTGCTGTTGTTGTATTTCAGAGTGATGGTAGGGAAGCCTTTTCCATCCGGATAGCCGGCTTCGCCAAGCAGTTTCTTGGCTTCGGCGATGTCGCCTTCTGCCTTGTCGAGGTATTTCTTGGCTTCGGCAAAGTTATTTCCCTTGTCATCCTTGATGCCCATTGGCACATAGCCCCAGGCCGGGATCTGCTGTCCCATGGAGACGTTGTCTACGATCTGCTGTTTGTTGATGGCCAGTGCCAGAGCCCGGCGAACCTGCGGCTTGTTCAGCGCTTCATAGACAGCGGCGTTCTTTTCTTTCAGTTCCGGTCTCATGTTGATGACATAGAAGTAAGTTCCCAGGTAAGGCAGAACTTTCGCGGTGCCATCCTTGATCATGGCCGGGATGTCCTGTGGTGGGGGGGACTCGATCATGTCAACTTCACCCTTTTTGAAGGCAGCCAGATACGTCTGGGCGTCATCGGTCAGGTGCATTTCAATGGTATCAAGCTTTACATTGGCTGCGTTGTAGTAGTTCTCGTTCTTCTTCAGCACGAGGGTTGCTTTCTGAGCGTGGGATTCAAACTTGAATGGTCCGTTGGAAACATGGGTTTCCTTCTTGTCCCACCAGAGGTTGACATCTTTTTCGACCATGTCCTGGCGTACCGGGAAGTAGGTCGGGAATGCCATCAGCGCCAGGAAATAGGCACAGGGAGCTTCCAGGGTTACTTTCAGAGTCTTGTCGTCAACGACTTCGATGCCGACATCTTCTTTCTTAGCTTCTCCCTTGTTGAATTTCTCAGCGTTCTTAATATAGAACAGCTGGTAGGAATATTCAGAAGCGGCGGGCTTGGTATTCGGATCCAGAGCACGGAACCATGCGTAAGCAAAGTCTCCGGCTTTGACCGGCTGTCCATCCGACCACTTGGCGTCTCTGAGTTTAAAGGTATAAACAAGTTTGTCTGCCGAGACTTCATGGGATGCTGCCATACCGGCGATCGGCTGGTCGTTTTCGTCCGTCTTCATGAGACCCTCGTAGAGGTTCTGCAGGACGGTTCCGCCATCCACCGCGGTATTGAGCGCGGGATCCAGAGTCTTGGGGTCAGCCCCGAGGTTGTACTTGACGATGGAACCTGTGGTGGTTCCCGGAGTCGTGGTTCCGGTGTTTGCTGCGGTGGTGTTGTTGCCCGCCGGCGTACAGGCTGCCAGAAGGGATGCGGTGATGGTCAGGGTGGAGACGATAGAAGCTACCTTGAGTAACTGTCTGTTCATTAAACTTCCTCCTTGTTGTTCTTTGCGTAGTCTTGTTGGTCACGGTAAAGGTGGCAGGCCACATCGCGGCCCGTGCCTTTCACTTCCAGAAGCAGCGGCTGTTCCTTGGCGCAGATCTCCATGGCATGGGGGCATCTGGTCCGGAAATGACATCCGGAAGGAGGGTTGATGGGTGACGGCAGTTCGCCCTGCAGCACGATCCGCTGGTGCTTCCGGGTCGTTTCGGGATCCGGAATCGGAACGGCGGACAGCAGTGCTTTGGTGTAGGGGTGCATTGGGGTGTCATATACATTAGTTGCTTCACCTACTTCCACCAGCTGACCAAGATACATGACTCCGATGTCATCGGAGATATGCTTGACCATGGACAGATCGTGGGCGATGAACAAGTAGGTCAGACCTAATTCTTCCTGCAGCTCTTCCAGCATGTTGATGATCTGAGCCTGGATGGATACATCCAGAGCGGAGATGGGCTCGTCGCAGACGATGAGCTTAGGTTCCACTGCCAGAGCCCGGGCAATTCCGATGCGCTGGCGCTGACCGCCGGAGAATTCATGAGGATAGCGGTTGATATGTTCCTTGTTTAAGCCGACTTTGCGCAGGAGATATTCAATGCGCTCCTTGCGCTGAGGGCCCTTCATGATCTTATGGATGTCGATGGATTCGCCGATGATGTCACCGACGGTCATCCGGGGATTGAGGGATGCGTAAGGATCCTGGAAGATCATCTGCATTTCCCGGCGGATCGGTTCCATCTGCTTCTGGCTGTAGTCGGTGATATCCTTGCCGTCGAAGATGATTCGGCCGGAGGTCGGCTTGTACAGCTTGATGATGGTCCGGCCGGCGGTGGTTTTGCCGCAGCCGGATTCGCCGACCAGACCCAGGGTCTTGCCGCGGCGGATCTTGAAGGAAACTTTATCCACGGCTTTGACGAAGGTGTCCTTGGCATTGAAGATTCCGGTTTTCACAGGGAAGTACTTGCACAGCTCCTGGACTTCCAGCATGACATCATCCGTCGCTGAGGCGGTCGGGACGTTCGGTTTATTTTCCATTGTCCTCACCTCCTCTGAGCTCGACTTTGGGTGCATTGGCATGGTTGAGCCAGCAGGCTGCTTCATGGGCATCCCCCACCGGGAACAGCGGAGGCCGCTTGGTCAGGCAGATGTTCATGGTGTGAGAGCAGCGGGCAGCAAAGGGGCAGCCCGCGGGGGGCTTGATCAGGTCCGGCGGGGTTCCCTCGATGGGAATCAGCTTTTCCTTGGAGCCGGCCTTGGGATTAGGCACTGAATTGAGCAGGCCCACCGTATAGGGGTGATGAGGCCGGTAGAAGATATCATCGACTGAGCCTTTTTCCACCAGGGTGCCGCCGTACATGACATTGATGCGGCTGCACACGTCGGCTACGACGCCCAGGTCATGGGTAATCAGAATGATCGAGGTGCCGGTTTCTTCCTTGAGCTTTTTCATCAGCTCCAGGATCTGCGCCTGGATGGTTACATCCAGTGCCGTCGTCGGTTCGTCGGCGATGATCAGCTTCGGTTCGCAGATCAGGGCCATGGCGATCATGACGCGCTGGCGCATTCCGCCGGAGAATTCATGGGGATACTGCTTCAGCCGCTTTTCAGGGCTGGGGATCCCGACTTTCTTCATCATTTCAATGGCCACTTTGCGGGCCTCGGCTTTGCTCATGCCGCGATGCTCCATGAGCGGTTCCGTCAGCTGATAGCCGATGGAGTACACCGGATTCAGGCTGGTCATGGGGTCCTGGAAGATCATGCCGATCTCATTACCCCGGATTTTTCGAATTTCCTCATTGCTGAGCTTGGTCAGCTCCTTGCCGTCAAACTTGATGCTGCCTTCGGTCACTTTGCCGTTGGCGTCCAGAAGACGCATGACGCTCATCATGGTCACCGATTTTCCGGAACCCGACTCGCCTACGATGCCTATGGCCTCGCCGCGGTTCAGGTCGATATCCACTCCGCGGATCGCCTGGACGGTGCCGGCATGGATATAGAAGTTCGTATGGAGGTTTCTGATTTCAAGTAAATTTCCCATCATCTGTCCCTCCTAACGTGACATTTTCGGATCCAGGGCGTCGCGCAATCCGTCACCCAGTAAGTTGAAAGCAAAGATAATCAATGAAATGGCCAAGGCCGGAATAATCAGCTGATAGGGCTGCTGCTGGTAGATCTGCATCGCTTCGGATACCAGGGTACCCAGGGAGGCCTCTGGGGGAGAAATTCCGATTCCGATGTAGGACAGGAAGGACTCCGTAAAGATGGCGGACGGGATCAAGAGTGTCGCCGTTACGATAATGGATGACATGGCGTTGGGCAGCAGGTGCTTGAACAGGATTCGCTGGTTGGTGGCGCCAAGCGTCTTGGCCGCCAGAACAAATTCCGATTCCTTCAGCTGCATGGTTTCACCGCGGACAATCCGCGCCATGGACAGCCAGGACGCAACGCCCAGCGCGATGACGATGGGCAGGATGCCTGCCTTGTTGTCCCCCATGGCCACCATGATCAGAATGACATAGATCTGCATGGGCACGGAGTACAGGATATCGACAAACCGCATCATCAGAGCATCGATTCGACCACCGGCAAAACCGGCGATGGCGCCGTAGAGGACACCGATGACCAGGTTCAGGATCGTAGCCGCGAAGGCAATGACCAGAGAGATCCGCATGCCATAGAGAACCCGGACGAAGATATCGCGGCCGTAGAAGTCCGTTCCGAACCAGTGCTCCGCATTGGGCGACAGGTTCATGATGGAGAAATCCACCGTAGCGATGTCATACTTTGACAGGATCGGTACGAGAAACGCCGAGATGCTGGCAATAATGATAAACAGGAGACTGAGCAGAGCCAGTTTGTTGCCCTTGAACCGCCGCCAGGAATCCTGCCAGTAGGTCGTCGCCGGACGAAGGATTTCTTCGGCATCCAGGCTTTTGCCCTGGATGCGGTCAAAAGCGTCCGCGTTGAGATTGTCAATCACATAATCTGCATGTAAGTTACTCACGATCAGGCCTCCGATCCGTCAAGCTTGATCCGCGGATCAATGACGACGTACAGAATATCCGTGAAGAAATTCAGGAGGATCAGGAAGGTCGCGTAGAAGATGATGACGCCCTGCAGCATGGTGTAGTCACGCTGCTGAATCGCCGAAACGAATTCACGGCCCAGACCCGGGATCGAGAAGATTCCCTCAATCGCGAAGGATCCGGTCAGAACGCCGGCCACCAGGGGTCCGACATAGGTTACTACCGGGATCAGGGTATTGCGCAAGGCGTGTTTCCAGATGACCTTGCTGTCCTGAATTCCCTTGGCCCGGGCCGTCCGGATGTAGTCCGCCTTAATGACGTCCAAGAGTCGGGATCGCGTCAGCCGGGCGATAAAGGCGATGGGATAGCCCGCCAGAGCAATGGAAGGCAGGATGTAATGCTTCCAGGAACTGAGGCCCGTGACGGGCAGCAGATCCAGTTTCAGGCCGATGAACAGGAGCAGCAGAGAGGCCAGTACAAATCCCGGAACCGAGATTCCCACCGTGGCGATGATCATGACGATACGGTCAATGATCTTGCCCTGATTAAAGGCAGCCAGGATGCCCAGCAGCATGCCCATGACCATGGCCAGAATGACTGCCACCGCACCGAGTTTGGCGGAAGCCGGGAACAGATAGGCGATGTAGTCGGAGACCATGCGGCCCGGTTTCTTGAGCATGGGACCCAGGTTGCCCTGCAACAGGCCTTTCATGTACATGAAGTATTGTTCGAGCAATGGCTTGTCCATGCCGAACTGCGCTTTCATATTTTCCAGAACCTGTGGCGGTACATTCCGTTCACTGGTGAACGGACTGCCCGGCATCAGTCGCATCAGGAAAAATACCAGGGTAATGATGAGCCAGATCGTGATCAGACTCATGATCAGTCGCTTGATGATGTACTTGGACATTAAATCTTCCCCCTTAGCCAGTACAGTGAGTTGTCGAATCGATAGGCTTATTATTGCATTAGCGCCCTTAAAAGTCAAAATGACATTGCGGTATTCACAATATCGTATCGTTTACTCAAATCATGTTTCTAATTCTATAATCAATTAACGGCAATTCGTTAAATAATGAGCCCTAAAATGAAAAACTATAAAATTAGGGGGGTTCAATCGGTTTAATTTTGTACAAACTGTTAATGGTCAAGTTAATTTTATGAACGCAGTTCACAATTGAAAAATGAGCTCTTTTAAAATTTAGTTCATTTATTTTGGGTATTTATAATTATTACGGCACAAATCCACGTTATTTTCATAGACTTCCATTCATCATTGCCAAGTGGTTAATCATCCACCACTTCATTGAATATTTTATTGCATATCTCATTATTTTCTGCATATTAATGCAAAGAAAGCACCCAGATCCGATCCTTAAATCGGACTGAGTGCTGATATAACTAATAAATATATATTCTTTGGATAACAGCCTGGGCGGCTATTTTATACGGTGAATCCCATTCCGCTCTGAATTGCCTTCTCATTGGCGGCATAGAACTTCTCTTTTCCATGTTCCTTCAGAGATTTCAGCAGCGCTTCGGTTGGGACAATTCCTGTATTTTTCACCAGGGCGCCCAGAAGCACCATGTTGGCAATGGTCTTGGAGCCGATTTCCTGAGCGATGGTCTGGGATGGGATCCGGATCACCCGGATATCCGTCCGCAGGGACTCATCCGGAATCAGGTCTGCGTCCATGATCAGAAGACCACCCGGTTTGACAGTGGGCTCAAACTTGTCGAAGGAAGGCCGGTTCATGACAATGACCGTGTCCGGGCTGGTAACAACCGGGGAGCCGATCTCATCGGTGGACAGGATCACGGAACAGTTGGCTGTTCCCCCGCGCATTTCCGGGCCGTAGGACGGACACCAGGTGACCTTCATATTTTCATCCATTCCCGCGTAGGCAAGGAATTTCCCCATGGACAGGATGCCCTGTCCGCCGAAGCCGGCAAATATGATTTCCTGCTGTGCCATTTATTTCGCCTCCTTCACCTGGGCATCTTTGTCTTTTTTCACGCCCAGTTCGTAGAATGGAATCATGTTGTTTCTCAGCCAGTCCATGGACTCCTGCGGATTCAATCCCCAGTTGGTGGGACAGATCGACAGAACCTCAACAAGGTTATAGCCCTTGCCGGCAATGGCATTCTGGAAGGCCTTCTTGATGGCACGCTTGGTTTTTGCCACGTTGGGCACCGTGTCAACCGAGACACGTTCAACGTAATGAGCTCCTTCGAGCTGAGCGATCATTTCGGAGAAACGGATCGGGAAGCCCTGCGTCGCTGTGTCGCGGCCATAGGGTGAAGTCTCCGTCACCTGACCGGGCAGAGTCGTCGGAGCCATCTGGCCGCCGGTCATGCCGTAGATGCAGTTGTTGACAAAGATGGTAACGATCTGCTCGCCGCGGGCTGCCGCGTGAACGGCTTCCGCTGTTCCGATGGCCGCAATGTCGCCGTCTCCCTGATACGTGAAGACCACGCGATCCGGCAGGGAGCGCTTGATGCCGGTGGCGACTGCCGGAGCACGGCCGTGGGCCGCTTCGAACATGTCACAGGCGAAATAGTCGTAAGCCAGAACCGAGCAGCCGACCGGAGCGACTCCGACGGTCTTTTCGATGATGTTCAGTTCTTCCAGAACTTCTCCCACCAGGCGGTGGATCAGGCCGTGCGTACAGCCCGGACAGTAGTGGGTCGGTACGTCAAGCAGAGCTTTGGTAGGCTGGAAGAGCACTTTCACTTCTTGTTTTTCCATCTGCATCTTAGTTTCCTCCTACCATTGCTTTGATTTTTTCAAGGATCGCGTCCGGGGTCGGGATCATTCCACCGGCACGGCCGTAGAAGCCAACCGGTTTTCTGCCCAGGACAGCCAGCTTGACATCTTCCACCATCTGTCCCATGGACATTTCAACGGAGAGGAAGCCATGCTTTGTGGAATTCACAGTCTTTTCGAATGCTTCAAAGGGGAAGGGCCATAAGGTGATGGGACGGACCAGACCAATCTTGAGACCTTCGGCTTCGGCCAGACGGATCGCATTTTTGCAGATCCGGGCGGTGGTGCCGTAGGCAACCAGGATCAGGTCGGCATCGTCACAGTTGTAGAGTTCGTAGCGAACTTCATTGGCCTTGATGGCGTCAAATTTCTTGAACAGATGAATGTTGTGGTTCTCCAGCTCATCCGCTTTCAGGAAGAGGGAGTTGATGACATTGTGCTTCTTGCGATCGCCCAGTCCGTTGGCTGCCCATTCCTTCACGGGCAGTTCCCGTTCTTCGACATCCGCAAATTCCACGGGTTCCATCATCTGTCCCAGCATGCCGTCGCCCATGACCATGACCGGTGTGCGGTAACGGTCGGCCATATCGAAGGCTTCTCCGATGAAATCAACCATTTCCTGAATCGAAGCCGGTGCCAGGACCGGAACAAAGAAGTCACCGTGTCCCAGACCGCGGGTTGCCTGATTGTAGTCGGACTGTGCCGGCTGAATCGAGCCAAGGCCCGGGCCGCCGCGGACGATGTTGATGATGACGCAGGGCACTTCGGCTCCGGCGATGTATGAGATTCCCTCAGATTTCAAACTGATTCCTGGGGAAGAGGAGGACGTCATGACGCGGATTCCGGCGCCGCCGGCTCCGTATACCATGTTGATGGCAGCTACTTCAGATTCAGCCTGGAGGAACACCCGTCCCATTTTCGGCATCTTTTTTGCCATGTAGGCCGCAACTTCCGTCTGCGGTGTGATCGGATATCCGAAGAAACACTGACAGCCGGCACGAAGCGCCGCCTCGCCAATGGCTTCATTTCCCTTAATTAGTACTTTTTCTCCCATTTAGCTATCCCCCTATTTATACACTGAAATACAAAGATCCGGACACATGCGGGCACAGGATGTGCAGCCGATGCACTGTTCCATCAGTTCCGGCCGGATGGTGGCTGGCTTGTATCCCTTGTCGTTGAGCCGGTCAGCAAAGGATATAATGTGCACCGGACAGACCGTCACACAGTGACCGCAACCCTTGCAGCGATCTTCCCTGAAATTCACTCTTGGCATTTTTACTTTCCCCCCTTATTAATCCACCCACGGTGGCTTCATGGTAATATCGATGGGAATCATTTCCCCGGCGACAACGCTGCGGGCTTCTTCGGCCAGATCCCGCCGCACAGCCGTAAAGGCATGAGGCAGGCCGGTCTGTTCCGACAGCTGACGAATCAGCTGTTCTCCCGCCTGTATGTCGCTTAATGAAGTAGCTGTGCCCAGGTTGGTGTTGTTGACCAGCTTGGATACCTTCAGACGCGATGAATGCTCAATGGCGTCCAGATATTCCCTGACGCCGGGCAGATCCCGGGTCAGCGGGCGATTGATGTTGACGACAAAGAACATGTCATAGTCTTCTTCCCGAAAGAAACGGTTGTATTGGCCGAGAGCGGTCGCACCCATGTCATCTCCGCCTACATCAAAAATTACCGTATGGTCCTTCTGCTGAAAGGCAGCCATAACCTCTGCCGGAACGACCATCAGTTCGGCATTGGCCAGGTGTCGGCCCTGGGAGATCACGCGGATTCCCTCTTCCTTCAGTTCATCTTCCAGATCCCTGGAGCAGAAGTACGGATTGACAATGTCCAGGTCTACAATGGTGACCTTGGCAATTCCTTCCTGCTTCAGTTTCCTGGCATAGTTGATGGCGATTTCGGTTTTTCCGCTTCCGAAATGGCCTGTAAACAGATTGATGCGTTTCATTCCTACCTCATTTCCGTACGGTTTATTAACCTATTCTAATTTTACAATAGAAATTATCAATTCACTAATTTCGAGATTGAAATCAAAAAGATAATTTCTTTATTAATATTTATTATACCATATGCTTCCTGAATCAAATGTTCATCAGCGATGGTCAAATGTTATCAGGTTGGAATGTAAAGGTTGTCAATCCATGATAAAAAGAAAATCAATAAATACATTTTTCACAAAAATACCAATGGCTTTTTGGATTTCCCGAGGGTTCGGCGTATTTATTGAAATTCTTTCGCAAAGGGTCTAGTAGACAGCGACTTCCTCTTCTCCGTTCAAGACGCGCAGGCCGCCCTGAGCCAGGGCCAGGAGCTCATCTTCGCCCGGATAGACGGTGACCGGGGCAATGAAGCTTACCCGCTGGGTGATATAGTCCGTCATTGGCTTGGAGTAGGCGATGCCTCCGGTCAGAATGATCTGATCCACCTTCCCCTTGAGGACACAGGCGCAGGCACCGATCTCCTTGACGGTCTGGTAGGCCATTCCCTCAAAGACCAGTTTGGCCTTTTCGTCGCCCGCTGCCATGCGTTCTTCTACTTCCATCATATTGTTGGTGCCAAGATAGGCGACCACGCCGCCCTGGCCGGTGATCCGGCGCAGCAGCTCCTCCTGGGTATACTGGCCGGAGTAGCACAGCTTCACCAGATCGGCCACCGGCAGTCCGCCGGCCCGTTCGGGCGAGTAAGGTCCTTCCCCGTTCAGTGCGTTGTTGACATCGATGACGCGTCCCTGTTCGTGAGCGCCGACGGATACTCCCCCGCCCAGGTGAACCACGATAAGGTTCAGATCCTGATACGCCTTGCCGATGGCATGGGCATAGCGCCGGGCTACCGCCTTCTGATTGAGGGCATGGAAAATCGATACCCGCTCAATCTCCGGCATTCCCGATATTCTTGCCAGGGGATCCAGTTCATCCACGACTACAGGATCCACGATAAAGGAAGGAATGCCCAGCTCGTCACCGATTTCGCGGGCAATCAGACAGCCCAGGTTGGAGGCATGCTCGCCCTTGGTGGGATTGAGCACATCCTTGACCATCTCATCATTGACGGCATAGGTGCCTGATGGGATGAACTTGAACAGTCCGCCCCGGCCGACCACTCCATGGAGTGTCTTGAGATCCATATTGTTCTTCTCCAGAACCTTCAGGATGACATCCTTTCGGAAATGAAACTGGTCCGCCACTTTCGCGAACTGAGCGATCTCTTCGGCGGAATGGCGCAGCGTTTCGATCAGAACCGGCTGCTCATCGTCATAGACCCCGATCTTGGTGGATGTTGATCCCGGATTGATTACTAATACTCTTTTCATGTTTACTTCTTTCCTCCCATGGCTGCTAAAGATGCCAGAGCGATGGAATTGACTTTGGCTTCAAAGGAATCCGCTCTGGATGTCACGATGACCGGAGCGGCTGCTCCCATCAGGATGCCCCCGTGACGCTCGCCCTGACACGTATAGGTCAGCGCTTTGAATACTCCGTTGCCGGCTTCGATGTTAGCCATCAGGAAGATATCGGCATTGCCAGCCACCGGGTGACTGATTTTCTTGTGGGTGGCTGCTTCCTGGTCAATGGCATTGTCAAACGCCAGTGGCCCGTATACGGTGCAGCCGGTGATCTCTCCGGCTTCATTCATTCTGGTCAGCTCCGCTGCATCCAGAGTCGCCGGCATATCGGGATTCACAACCTCGACGGCGCAGACCGGCGCAACCTTGGGATTCTCATTGCCCAGGGCATGAGCCAGCTTCACCGCGTTGTTGATGATGCCAACCTTCTGCTGGAGGGTCGGATACATGGAAAAAGCGGCATCGGTGATATAGATCAGGCGGTCGTAAGGCGGCAGGTCAAACACGCCGACATGGGTGATCAGGTTGCCGGTGCGCAGCCCGACTTCCTTGTTCAGGACGGCCCGCAGGAAATTCTTCGTATCGATCAGGCCCTTCATCAGCATGTCCGCCTGACCGCTGGACACCAGTTCCACTGCTTTCAGGGCCGCCGCTGCCGGGTCGGCTTCATGGATGATGCGCCAGCCGGTCAGGTCCATGTCAAGTTGCTTGGCGATTTCCCGGATTTTGGGCTCATCCCCTACCAGAATGGCATCTGCCAGTCCGTTGGCCTTGCAGAAACTGACCGCTTCCAGAACCGGTTCGTCCTCCGCTGCTGCCACGGCCACTACTTTGTCGGGCAGTGCCTTAATCTGCTGGAATACTTCATCAAAGGATCTGATCATGTTTTTTTGCCTCCAAGTCATAGTTTTTCGCGGTTTCTTCCTTCCGCAGGATCCGCAGTCCGGCTTCCGCCAGGGACTTCATCTCATCCTCGCCCGGTTCTACAATAAACGGCGCGATGAATCCGGCATACTCCCGGATCGTTTCAATGAGCCGTTTGGAATAGGCCAGTCCGCCGGTCAGAATGACCGCCCGGACATCCCCGGCCAGAACCGCGGCGGACGCACCGATTTCCTTGGCAATCTGATAGCCCATGGCCCGGAAGATCAGCTCCGCGTTGTGATCGCCGGCGGCGATCATAGCTTCGACATTGCGTCCGTCATTGGTCTTTAAATACCCCATGAGACCGCCGCCGCCGATGATCTTCTTGAGCAGTTCCTTTTCCGTATATTTGCCGGAAAAAGCCAGCTTGACCAGATCCCCCACCGGCAGGCTGCCTGCCCGTTCCGGGGAGAAGGGACCGGATTCATTGGCATTGTTGGTGTCGATGACTCGTCCCGCTTGCTGAGGAGCTACCGAGATGCCGCCGCCCAGGTGGCAGATGATGAAGTTATCCTTCTGAAAATCGAAGCCCTTCTCCTTGCAGACGCGGCGCGTCACGGATTTCATGTTCAGGTAATGCGAGTTCGAGCGCCGGGTGATTTCCGGCAGTCCGGACAGCCGGGCCACGGGCTCCATTTCGTCACTGGCTACCGGATCTGCGATATAGGCCTGAATGCCGCCGGCTTTGGCCAGATCCCGGGCAATCTGAGCGCCCAGGTTGGAGGCATGGATTCCGGAATATCCCGCTTTGAGATCCTCGATCATCAAGTCGGTCACTTCGTACGTGCCGGTGGGAATGGGTCGAACCAGACCGCCCCGGGAAACGATGATATCCAGGTCCTGCGGCGCAATGCCGATTGACTTGAGCCAGTCCTGGATCGCTGCTTCACGCATTGGCTTCTGGTCTGAAATATCGTCGTATTGCTTTAATTCCTCCATGGAATGGGATAAGGATATTTCATGGGCTACCACTTCATCCTGGAACACTGCCACTTTCGTGGAAGTGGATCCCGGATTGATCGTCAGGATTAAACTCATTCAGATTCCCCCTTGCTTGCAATTGATTTCACCCATCTATCATATCAGATTTCAAAAAGTCATATCTACCGGCGCTCTTCAAAAAAAACCAACCGGCTTTCGCCGGTTGCAAAGGGTGATAATAACAATATAATTTCGTTAATAAACCCCGGTGTCTCACCCGGTGTTTTTAACGAATCAGCGGGCTTGCCGCCTCATAAATGCAAAGTCATTCAGAGTCGGTCGGACGCCCGGTTCGAATTACGGCTTCGGCCGCTTTGATTCCGTCCACTGCCGCGCTGACGATTCCGCCGGCATATCCGGCTCCCTCGCCGCAGGGATAAAGTCCCTGATGCGAAGGACTTTGCAGATCCGCGCCGCGCAGAATCCGCAGCGGCGCCGAGGTTCTGGCTTCCACTCCGGTCAGCAGTCCGTGCTTGTCAAAGCCTCGGATCCGGCGGCCGAAAAGGGGCAGGGCCTGCTGCAGACTGGTTGTCACTGCCAAAGGCAGGGCCTGATGGAGCGGCGCGAAGGCAAAGCCCGGCGTAACGGAAGGATACACCTGCTTTAAGTCCCGGCTGACGCGATTTTTCAGAAAATCAGAAGTCAGCTGCACCGGCGCTTTCCAGTCGGAACCCCCCATGCGAAAAGCCGTCCGCTCCAGCTCACGCTGGAAGGCGATCCCTGAGAGGGGTGCTGTCCCGAAGTCGGCGGGCGATACGGACACCACCACCGCCGAATTCGCGTTGGTCAGGTCTCGGGCATGATAGCTCATGCCGTTGACGCACAGCAGTCCGTCCTCGCTGGAGGCGTTGACGACCTGGCCGCCGGGGCACATGCAGAAGGAATAAACACCGCGGCCCTGGGGCAGATTGGCCGTCAGGCTGTATTCGGATGCCCGCAGCTTGGGGTGGGATGCCCAGACGCCATACTGGTTCTGGTCCAGCTCCGCCTGCAGATGTTCCACCCTCAGTCCCACCGCGAAGGCTTTGCTCTCCATGGCGACGCCATGGGCATGAAGCATTTCATACGTATCGCGGGCGGAGTGCCCGGGGCAAAGGATCAGCGCAGCCGCCTGAATCCAGTTACCGCCGGCGTTGACGTGAGTCACCCGTCCGTTCGCCGTCCGCAGGTCAAGCAGCCTGGTCGAAAAGCAAATCTCTCCGCCCAGCTGAAGAATCTCCCGGCGCAGATTCATGACCACGCCCTTGAGCAGATCGGTTCCGACATGAGGTTTGTTGCGATACAGGATTTCCTCGGGAGCACCGGCCCCGGTCAGCGCGCTGAGCACCTGTTCGACCCGAAGGTCACGGATCCGGGTGGTCAGCTTGCCATCGGAGAAGGCTCCGGCGCCGCCCTCGCCGAACTGTACATTGGCCGCCGGATCGAACGCTCCGTTTTGCCAGAACCGTTCCACGGCGCTGGTCCGCTCTGCCATGGCCGGGCCGCGCTCTAAGATCAGAGGCCGATAGCCGGCCCGGGCCAGCGTCAACCCGGCAAAGATGCCGGCCGGGCCGAAGCCGACGACGATGATCCGGCCGATCAGAGGCGCCTCGCCCGGTACCACCGGTTCGCTGACCTCTTCATAATGGGGCGAGACACCGGACGGCAGGGATCCGGCCGCGAGATAGGCAGCTTCCTCCTTCAGGGACACCAGTACCTGGTAGTTAAAATAGATATCTTCCTTTTTACGGGCATCAACGCTTTCTTTCAGAATCCGAAAGGAGTCGATGGCTGAATCCGATACCTCCAGGCGGCGGCATAGTTCGCCCAGCAAAGCTTCGCGTTCCAGCTCGGTTTTTTCAATATGTAGTGACAGATCACGTACTAAGATCATGGTTGGTTCCTTTCGTGAAATTGGCAGGATGAATCCGTTAGACAGGCTGAGACCATGCGATGCATGGTCTCAGAGCGACAACCTTACGGTTCGATGGTGATGTCGACGGTTTCAGGACTGGTCTTGATTAACGTGTAATCCTTGGGTAGGTCGACTTTGATCGGAACTTTGTGCGTACCGGAATCCAGACCCGTCACGTCGGCGGTAATGATGATCAGGGAATCACTCAGTTCATTGAGTTTGGTCTGAGTGCCCGAAATGGTCACCGTTATGGGAATCGGCACCTGCGTCACGGTTCCCTGGGCGGGCTGGCCGGTCAGGGTGACATTCTTGGTGACGGTCTTGGTGGTGATGGGTTCGGCAACCGTAACCACATCAACGATGGCCTCTTTCGGCTTATTCGCGTCATCCAGCACAATCACGTCGATGGGCAGGATCAGCGGCATGGCCCGGCGGGTTTCACCCGGCTCGATCAGTTCCATGTTCAGCGATCCGGTTTCCACTTCGGAAATGTTTTTCAGGATGTTTTCCTTGGCGGTGATGCGGATCGTGGTTGGTTCGGCGGTAATCCGGACCAGGTTGATGCTGGCGTTGACACCGTCCCAGATGGCAGTAACAGGCACGACTTTCACCGGCTGGGGAATATAAGTGACCTCGACATAGCTTTCGGACAGGGTGACGTTGGGCACGATCTGACCGTCGGAGTCAAGCGCTTCCAGTTTGAGCACTTCCCGGGCCAGCTGGCTGATGTTCTTTTTCTCGGAGATCGGCTTGACGGCAGCGACGCGATCGACGCTGGCCTTGGGGCCGGACACCGTGACAAAATTCGTATCGATCTGGGGCTCGGGCACATAGAAGCCGGGAGCGGCCTCGTAGATCAGGCGGTCCTTCTTGATTTCCACCGGTTTTTTCAGGTATTCATCGACCTGGAGCTTCACCGCCGGATTGGATCCGGTCAGATTGACACCGGAGGGAGTCTGAACATACGTGACCTGAACTTCCTGTTCCCCGACCTTAAGGGCTCGCTGCGTCACATCCAGCGTGACATTGATGGCATCGGCATTAATGGAGTATAGATCATTCGCCGGCCCTTCCAGCGGCACCCGCACGGTCAGCTGCTGGTTTGGCACCAGGATCAGCCCCTTGGCCAGCAGGGTATCCGCATTCTGGACTTGGACGGATACGTTGTTGAACGTCATCCGCTGCGGCGGATTGGTTGTATTGATGATGAACACCCACAGAGCGATGGAAGCGATGATGCATAAAATCTTTATGAGGAGGTCGTTGACTTGTCTTTTAGCCATTTTTTCACCTTCTCTCTCATCGATTCTTCGTCCTTCAGCTGCTTTTTAAACAAGATCTTCAACAATATGGCTTTCAAGCGGTCCTTGTCATAGTTTCGGACCAGTTTTCCGTTCAGCGCCAGGGAGATTACCCCGGTTTCCTCCGATACCACGATCACCGCGGCATCCGATACTTCCGTCAGTCCGATGGCCGCGCGATGACGGGTGCCCAGTTTCTTGGAGATCTCGCTGGAAGTCGTCAGCGGCAGCATGCAGCCGGCGGCGGCGATCCGGTCATTCCGGATGATCATGGCTCCGTCATGCAGCGGTGTATTGGGAACAAAAATGTTCTCCATCAGGGGCGCGGAAACTTTAGCGTCAATCATGGTTCCGGTCGAGATGATTTCCCGCAGCATGGTCTGCTGCTCAATGGCAATCAGCGCGCCGGTCTTCGACTGACTCATGCTCTCCACCGCCGTGGCAATTTCAGTAATCATTTCCTCCCAGGCCCGCTCCTCCGGGGTAATGTGACGATCGTTGAAGGCTGACCGCCCCAGATGTTCCAGTGCCCGCCGGATTTCCGGCTGGAAGATGATGACGAAGGAAAGCACGCCCAGCGTTATCGCCCGGGAGAGCAGGAAATAGAGCATGGTCATGTTGGAAATGTAGGAAATGGGAATCAGGGCGAGAATAATGAGTATTCCTTTCAGAAGCTGCTCCGCCCGGGTCTCCCGGATCAGCCAGTACAGCTTGTACAGCAGCCAGGCAACGATCAGGATCTCAATGATGGAGGCAAATCTGAGGTTCAGCAGAGTGTTTTTGATCATATCGAATTTTTCCATAGTAAAACCTCTTCCTCCCAGTCGTAAATAATCTATTTCCATTATAACAACCAACCGGATGAAAACCAAAAGAAAAGTAAAAGAACCTTGAAAAGCTCACGGTTCCAGACAAACTCGGATGGATTTCCGCATCAGCTGCAATATTTATATTAACCACTGCCAGAATGATACTATAAATGTTCCGATCCATAACACCCCTGTCTAATCCAATATTCATTCCTGGCAAGAATGAGTGAACCTTACATTCACTTGATGGAATCCGAGAATATTACAATCATCTTTTTTACAAATTCCCCTCCATTTAATTTGACAATGATCACCTTATGCTTCCCGGATCGGAAGTATGATTTCGACAGCCAGAGATCGCTTCATTATGAAGAAAGCTTGAAATGAGAGTGTTTCGGACATATTTCTTGAAAACAGCAAATTTACAGTATAATAACCATAGAAACTGCTCCTTCTTTCAGGCTGAACTGACTTTTCTCCCGGGGGCTGCCCCCTGGATCTTGCCTAATTGTATTTTGTGAGGTTTAGTATGAAACGAACCAACCGCCTGCGGGCACCAATCCAAACCTTGGAACAAATCGCAGTGACCGTGCTCTCTGCCTGGCTGATGTCCAGTGCGGTGATGAATCTGGTTCACCGCCGAACCGCGGATTATTTCTCCCTGAGTTATGCTGGATTAAGCGGAACGCTGCCGTTGCTTCTGCTCTTTCTGGGGCTGACGGGTCTGCTCTTATGGACCGCTCCAGCACTGGATGAGTATGTCGGAGCCGATCCCTACAGCAGAATTCTGTATCTGAGCTGGCTGATCTTCTCCACAGGCGTTCTGTGGCGGCTGGACTATGAGATTCCGTCGGTCACTCACCTGATGGTGAATCTGACCGCCTTTATCCTGGCCAGGGAGATCCATCGATCCTCCTGGAACGGCGGCCCGCTGGGTGACCGCATCCTGACTCTGGCCGGCGGACTTCTGCTCATCCGGAATGTGTGGGTGGTTCCCTGGTCCGGACTGGGAGAATCACTGGCTAACTACCTTGGGGTCGAAACAGGCATTCTGTTCCCTCTGCTGCTGGCCTGGTTGGGGTTGGCCGTAATCTTCGGCGTACTGCTTGCGCGGCGAAGAATTCTGCCGCGAACCGCGGGTGCCGTTTGGGGAGTGGCGGCCGCTGTCTTCCTGATCCAGGCCATTCTGCTCGGCCGGATTCTGTATGCCCGGGTGGAAAGCCTCTCCACCCCCACCTATGACTTCAACCTGTTTGCCCAGATGTTCCATAACCTGGCCGAAACGCTGCAGCCGGTCACGACCCTGGAACGGAACATGCCCCTGTCTCACTTCAAGGTTCACCTCTCGCCCATCTATTACCTGCTTCTGCCTTTTTATCTGGTTTTCCGCTCGCCAGCTGCCCTGAATGTGTTTCAGGCAATGGTGGTGGCATCGGGTGTATTCCCTCTGGTCCTGATCCTGCGCCAGCGCCAGCTGAATCGGATGATTCAGGGAATCCTGTGCGGTGTTTTCCTGGTTTCGACGCCCCTGATCACGTCCAACTTTTACGACCTGCACGAGAACTGCTTCCTGGTGCCCATCCTGTTATGGCTGATCTGGTTCATTGAAAAGCGGTCCAACCTCGGCCTTGCCGTCATGACGCTCCTGACCCTGTCGGTCAAGGAGGACGCGGTGATCTATCTCTGGGCTCTGGCCGCCTTCATGATCCTGGATCGGCGGATGGTCCGCCAGGGCCTGGCTATGCTGGGCGTATCCGGACTCTATTTCATGGGTGCTGTCCGTTTTCTCAATGAGTTCGGGGACGGAGCCATGACCGACCGCTTCCACAGTCTGATCAGCGTGCCCCAGTGGTCCCTGCTGTCCGTCCCCTTTGCGGTCTGGCGCAACCCGGGATTCATTCTCTCCCAGATCTACCGGGAAGACAAGCTGCCCTATCTGATTCAGATGCTGGCTCCGCTTGGATTCCTGCCGCTGTTAACCCGCCGTCTCAGCCGCTGGGTGCTGCTCGTCCCCTTCCTGCTGATGAACCTGATGGTAGACTACCAGTATCAGTTTGATATTCGCTTCCAGTATAATTACGGATCCTATATCCTGCTGTTCTACCTGGCCATTCTATTTCTGTCCGATCAGGACAGTCTGACCACCCCCGAACCGGCATCCTTGAAGCCATCCCGGCTGACTGGCCTTCTCCTGGCAGGGGCCCTGGCCAGCGGATATTTATTCTCCGGCTTGCACCTTTTGGACTACGAACAGTATCCCGCGCTGCTCCGCACCGAAGCCGCTTCCCTGTCAGTCATGAAGGAAGCCCTGGCCGAAATCCCTGACTCAGCCAGCGTCCTGGCTTCGGATTTTCTGACCGGTGCGCTGTCCCAGCGAAAAGAGCTGTATGATCTGAGCTACAATGTCACGCCGACCGGCTATTTCCCCGCCGATTACATAGTGGTGGATCTGCGGCCGGTGTATAAGGGAGACCACGAAAAGCTCGTCCCGCGCTTCCTGACAGATGGCTATGTGATCAAAACCCAGCTGGATCAGCAGCTGCTGATCCTGAAATCGCCAACAGCCGGCGATTGAGCCAGCGCCGCTCTGTATGGAGAGGTCATGGGCTCCGAAGAAGCAATCAGCCCCTCGTTGGTCCGAATCCACTGGATTTCTGACAAACGGGGGGCTTTCGGGTTCGATGCGCTTCGGGTTGGATTAAATCGCGTAATCCAGCAGGGACAGGATGCGGCCGCGGGGCTGAACTTCTGAAGCCGGAACGCCGACCACGGTGGTGTAAGGAGCGGTGTCCTTCAGAACTACTGCGTTAGCGCCGATTTTGGTACCGGTAGCAATGTAGATGTCACCCAGCACTTTCGCGGAGGCGCCGATCACGACATGGTCGCCCACTGTCGGATGCCGTTTCCCCTTGTCCCGGCCGGTGCCGCCCAGCGTCGCGCCATGGAACATGGTCACGTCATTGCCGATGATGGCGGTTTCACCAATGACCACCCCCATGCCGTGATCAATGAACAATCCTTTGCCGATCAGAGCTCCCGGATGAATTTCAATGCCGGTCCGCCGGCGGGCAATATTGGCGATCCAGCGGGCCAGAAAACGATGATTTTTCAGGTAGAGCGAATGGGCGATGCGGTGAGCCAGGATCGCCTTGATATGGGGATAAAGCAGGAGGACCTCCCAGCGGTTTTGAGCAGCCGGGTCACGTTCCAGGACGGAATCAACATCCTCCAGCAGGGATCGTATTAATCGAATCATCAGGGTTTCCTCCTTCTAATATTTCACCATGGACAGGTACTTTTCTCCGCCGTCCGGTGAGATGGTCATGATGTTCTTGTCCTGACCATAGCGTTTGGCCAGCTGGCGGGCTGCCGCCACATTGGCTCCGGTGGAGATCCCCACCAGCATGCCGATGGCAGCCGAAACTTCCACCGCCGTATCAATCGCTTCCTCATCGGTGATCGTCAAAATCTCGTCCACATACTCTGACTGATAGTTTCCGGGAATGAATCCGGCGCCGATGCCCTGAATCTTGTGGGGAGCCGGGCCGCTGCCGGACAGAACGGCTGATTTGGCCGGTTCCACCGCAACGGTGCGGATGGCGGCACTATGCTCCTTCAGCCGCCGGGATACGCCGGTGATGGTACCGCCGGTTCCCACCCCCGCCGTGAAGATATCCACCTCAGGCAGCTGACGCAGGATTTCCGGTCCCGTGGTCATATAGTGAATCCTCGCATTGGCCGGATTATTGAACTGATCGGGCATGAACATGGAGGGATCCGCCGCGACCAGTTCCCTGGCCCGTTCGATGGCACCGCTCATTCCTTTGGTTCCTTCGGTCAGGATCAGGGTCGCTCCGTGTGCCGCCAGGATGCTGCGCCGCTCTACGCTCATGGTTTCAGGCATGGTGATGATGACGCGATAGCCCGACATGCGCCCGATCAGAGCCAGGGCAATGCCGGTATTTCCGCTGGTCGGTTCCACGATGGTCCCGTTCTTTTTGAGCAGGCCCTGGCTTTCCGCTTCCCGGATCATGCCCAGGGCTGCCCGATCCTTAACACTGCCGCCCGGATTGAATTTCTCCATTTTAAGATAAATATTCTCTCCCGGCAGCTTGACCACCGGTGTATTCCCTACAAGATCCAATGTAGTTCTGATGTCCATCTGTATAACCTTCTTTCTTTGATTTCCTCTGAAATAACTAGCAAATTCGAGCGTGAAGGTCTGCGAAAAAACAAAAAATCCATCTCTTATCCAAGAGACGGATGAATTCCGCGGTTCCACTCTAATTGCTTTTGCCCACTTTTCCATAGCACGATCATGCTACTCCACGTTAACGGGTGGTTCCGCAGCAGCCTACTTGATTCGGTGCTGTACTCCAAAGGGCACTTCCCCTGTCCTTCCAATAAGCATCCTTTCAGCCGATGAGACGCTCTCTCTAAAAATTCGTGACAGACTACTTTCCTTTTTCGCTGTATTTCCTAGTAATTCAGTTGGGATTATGTTCCTAATTATATTGCTTCCAATCAAAAAAGGCAACGGGCTCCCAGATTTTTCACAAAATTATTTTTTCTTCTCTTATTCCTCAGCATTGACGCCCAGTTCAGTCCCTGGTCATCAGATGCTTCTCCAGGACGATGACCTGATGCGTGACGCCCTCCCCGGCGTGGGTTCTGCGGTCAGTTTCGCGGAAGCCGGCGTTATGCCAGAAACGCAGGGCGCGGTGATTGTCCCTCAGCACAGCCAGCCGGATTCTGACCGCTCCTTCCGACCGAAGCTGCTCTTCCAGCCACCGGTAGATTGCCCTGGACTGGCCAGTCCCATGAAGGGAAGCCGCCGTCATGAAGAGTCCAACGTACCAGATGCCGGCTTCCGGGTAATCCCTGAGCCAGTCGGCCACAGCGGCCGGCCGAGAGCCTTGCCCGGTCTGCCCCTCAATCAGGCAGAACTGCTTGTCGACCAAAGGGTCGCCGGGCGGACGTTCCTCCAGGATCGAAAGGACATCACTCATCTGCGCGGTCCTTCCCTGAAACATCAGAAAATATCCGGGATTGGACTGGAATATCTCAAGGATCTTTTGCCGGTCCTCCTCGCCCTCAATGGAATGCAATTGATAGGTCATTGGTTTCTCTCCTCTTTTATGATCCAACGTTTGGATCCGACAGTATATGGTCCGACTGTTTCTCGATCCGACTGTTTCTCGATCCGACTGTTCCAGAATCCGCTGTTCTTTGCTCCGACTGTACCGTGACCCATTGTTCTTTGCTCCAGCTGTTCCGTAAATCGACTGTTCCGCAAACCGGGTCTTCTGGGATTCAAGCGGACAGTTGGCCGTTTTCAATGAAATGCTTCGATGCAAAAAACCAGGCGAGGCCTGGTTTTTTGAGTTTATTGAAGTTTGGCTTTGCTTACTGGAATACCGGATTAACGGTTTCTTTCAACAAATTTCTTGATTTCAGCCTTCGGTTTGAAACCGACCATGGTATCCACGACCCGGCCGTTCTTAATGGCGAGTACGGTTGGGATGGATCCAACGCGATAACGGGCAGCGGTGGAGGGGTTTTCATCTACATTCAGCTTGGCAAAAGTCACGCCGGCAACTTCACCGGACACTTCTTCAAAGATGGGACCCAGCATTTTGCAGGGACCGCACCAGCTGGCCCAAAAATCAACTAATACCAATTCGCTGCTTTTTTCCACTACGTCAGCGAAATTGGAGTCTGTAACATGTTCGATCATTCTACTTGTCCTCCTCGACTTCAATGTAAATTGATTATATCAGACAAACCCGTCAAATATTTTAAATAAAGGGCGGGAAGTATGAAGAGTTTTTTAATATTTATCGACCGGATCCCCTGCTTCGCTCTGCAGAATGATCTCCCGGGCTGACAGAATTCCGCCGGGGGCCATGCTGAACTGATCCAGTCCGAGCCGGACCAGGAACGCGATGGCTTCCGGATCTCCTGCCATTTCGCCGCACATTCCGACGCTTTTTCCCCAGGCATGGCCGCCTTCGATGGTCATCTGTATCAGGCGCAGGACGGCAGGATGCATGGGGTCGTACAGTCCTGAAACTTTTTCGGACATCCGGTCGCAGGCCAGGGTGTACTGGGTCAGGTCATTGGTTCCAATGGAGAGAAAGTCAACTTCAGAGGCAATCTCTTTTCCCATAATGGCGGTGGAGGGAATCTCCACCGTAATGCCCCAGGCTATGGTTTTGCTCCAGGGAATATTCTCCCGGTCCAGTTCGGCCTGGCAGTCTTCAACCAGGGCCATGGCTGCCCGGTACTCCTCGATGCCGGAAATCATGGGAAACATCACCTTCAGATTGCCATACACCGAGGCCCGCAGCAGAGCCCGCAGCTGAACCTTGAACAGGTCGGGGCGATCCAGGCAAAGCCGGATGGCCCGATACCCGAGGAAGGGGTTCTCCTCCCGGGGCAGATCCAGGGAGTGGGCCGCCTTGTCGCCGCCGATGTCCAGGGTTCGGATGATGACCGGCTTGCCCTCCATCCGTTCCAGAACATAGCGGAAGGCTTCCACCTGTTCCTCTTCGCTGGGCAGGTCCAGGCGGTTCATGTACAGGAATTCCGTCCGGTAGAGTCCGATTCCGTCGGCCCCGTTGGCAATGGCCTGGTCGACATCCTGAGGCCGGCTGATATTGGCGGCTACTTCAATGTCCTTGCCGTCCAGCGTCCGGGTCCGGACATGAATCAGGCGGCGCAGCGCTTCCTGCTCCTCCCGGTATTCCTGTTCCTGTTCGTGAAACATCCGAATCTGTTCCGGAGTCGGATTAACCAGGACTTCCCCCCGGTTTCCGTCCACCAGCATATGGTCTCCGCTCTTCACCCGGGCGGTGATGTTCTTCAGGCCGACCACTGCCGGAATTTGCATGGAACGGGCCATGATGGCGGTGTGTGAGGTCCGCCCGCCGGCATCGGTGACAAAGGCGATGACTTTCGAACGATCCAGTGCTGCTGTATCCGAAGGCGTCAGATCCCTGGCCACCAGCACGGTTTGTTCGGCATGAGACTCTTCCTCGGGCTGTTCACCGGACAGGATGCGCAGCAGTCGCCGGCTGACGTCTTCCAGATCGGCTGCCCGTTCCCTCATGTATTCATCCTCCAGCGAGGCAAACATCTGACCGAACTGATCGGACACCTCGGCCAGGGCTGCCATGGAAGACAGGCGCTCCTGCCGGATTTTTGACTCCACCGCTCCCATGTACTCCGGATCCTCCAGAAACATCAGATGCGCATCAAAGACTGCCGCGTGATCTTCGCCCAGATCAATGGCTGCCTGACGGCGAATTTCCTCCAGCTGAAGCCTGGCTTCCTGACGGGCCTGCTCCAGGCGAGCCAGTTCCTGACGTGGATCATAATGGTTTCCGGTCTCAATCAGCAGTTCCCAGTCCCGCTTCAGATGCACTATGCCGCTGGCGTACCCCTCGGCCGCCGCAATTCCCTGGTATATCACTTTATGTTCGCCTCCTCTGCCTTGATTTTCGTGATGAGGTCAGCTCCCGCGGTCGATTCCAGATAGCGCCGGGTGGCCGGCGGAACCAGGCGGAAAGCCTGCTCATATTCATCCCGGGCCAGATGTCGCCGCACTCTGGAGGCGCTGATTACGCCGCCTTCGGCTTCCACCCGCGGAATGATGCTGAACGCAATGCCGGTTTTCCCCAGTTCCCTGGCCAGAGCCTCATTGTAGGCTCCGGTCACTGGATCAAGGGGTTCCTCTCCCACAAACCGGTGGGTGATCCCCAGCTGCCGGGCATAGTAATTCGCAAAAATTCCTGCGTCGGTGGTTGTGTAGGCTGCCAGTTCGTCATCCATCCGCTTCAGAAAATAGGTGGGAAAAGTCGCCTGAGAAATGATGTAGGGTCCCCCGGGAAGAACTTTGACGCCAGGCAAGTCCCTGGCGGCTTCCCGGGCGATGGCCAGACGGTCGCGGAACGGCACCAGCGACAGATCCTCCTCCACCAGGAAGATGATCAGCTCATCCACCTGACGGCGGGCTGTTTCAATCAGATAGAGGTGTCCCAGCGTCATGGGGTTCAGATTCATCACAATTGCCCCGCGGGTGCCGGCGGGCTCCCCCAGCTCCTGCCGGAGCTCACCCAGGTAGGAGTTGATATCGCGATTGCCGGACTCCAGCAGCGCGGCATACTCATTTTCCATGACGAGCTGAAAGCCGGCTGCCTGAAAAAGCGGCCGGCTGGCCGGCGACGTAAAAATAAAGTAATGATAGATGCCCTGGGCGAAGGCATCATCCAGGAGGGCGCCCAAAAGGATCGAGGTCAGATTCTCCCCCTGGTGATCGGGGTGAATGCCGAAATACTTAAAGACATTGCCGCTGCGCGAAGCCGTGGCAATCAGCTCCTCCTCCCCGCGCACCACATAGGTCGCCTGGGCGTCTGGGCCATAGTTCAAATGAAAGTGCCGGGCCAGCCAATCGCGCACTTCACGGATGGCCCGCGGATTGTTCAGATTGATTTTTTCCGGATAATACATAGAATCCCTCGCTTTGTTTCTGATTCCATTATATCACCAACCGATGCTAACCCCGGTTGGTGAAAACCACCTGCTCCTGACCGGGCGTTACCGATCCCCGGAGAAGGCCCCCCAGGAAAGTGCGGTCCCGGAGAAAGCGGGAGAACATGAATCGTCCCTTTACGGAATGGCTTTCCACTCCGTATAATGGAATCATGTGTTAAAATCTCAGAGCAAAATCGACCATAAAAGGAGGATTTGTCATGTTTCAGGAAACCACAGCCTGTCATCTCACCGTGATGGTGATGGTGACCAACGACCAGGATGAAGTACTGACCCTGGAGCGGATCAAATCCTGGCCCGGCATTACCTTTCCCGGAGGTCATCTGGAAGCGGATGAGTCCGTGCTGGACTGCGCCCGCCGGGAAGTGCTGGAGGAAACCGGCATCCGGATTCATCAGCTGCGCCTGACCGGACTCATTCACTGGCTGAACCGGGAGAACGGCGAACGGTATCTGGTTCATTGCGTGCGGTCCAAAGCCCTGGGCGGCTCGCTGCACGACTCAGCCGAAGGCCCTGTGGCCTGGCTGCCCCTGGCCGAGCTTCCGACGGTCCGGCTGTGCCCCGGCTTTCTCCAGCAGCTCCCCTTGTTTTTCGAGGGCGGCGTGCAGGAAGCGTTCGGAACCTACGGTTCAACCGGCGATTCGCCTCTGACATTTGACGAAGGAGCTTAATCCATGAAACAACGCACCAATCGAATCATCAGCGGCCTCTGTCTGGCGGCGCTCCTGATCCTCTCCTACTCCCTGATTCTGGGGCGAGGCCGGGCTATTCCCGAAGCCATCGACTACCGCGATGTCCGCCATATCATCCTGACTTACGGTGACCAGACCCGGGTTCTGCGAACGGTCCACGTCAACGAAATCGAAGCCCTGACCGAAACCCTGGCTGCCATGGAACTTAAGCCGGGACTGGCGCCCATCGTACCGGGACAGGAA
Source organism: Clostridiaceae bacterium HFYG-1003 (assembly GCA_024579835.1). NCBI lineage: Bacteria > Bacillati > Bacillota > Clostridia > Eubacteriales > Clostridiaceae > Clostridiaceae bacterium HFYG-1003. Next base: position 3,280,512 of record CP102060.1, on the reverse strand, counting down.
GTGGCCACCATGGCCATCTGGTATTCCCGCGGCAAGTATGAAAACAAGTATATTTTTATGAAGAACTCTGTCATGAAAACCGAAGGACTGGCCCTGCCCTACCATTATGTTCTGATTGACGACCACGGCATGGTGAATCTGATCCGTCAGATCGTATCAGAGCCCGATCCCCTGTCCAATCAGACGGATTCGGAAAGCATCGAGGAACAGACCAGGCCTTAATCCGGACTCCGGGTTTCATCCGCCCGAGCCGTCGGCAGCGAGGTTCAAAAAAAGACTGCATCGAAGGGTATGTCCTTTGATGTAGTCTTTTCTCTTTCAACCGCTGGCTGACCGCCGAACGTTATTTCAGATAGTGCAGGATGCCTGCCTGAGCAAACAGCGATACGAATACTACTGACGTATCGATGATTACTCCGGCGATCATCGGCTTGATGCCGACCCCTGCGACTTCCCTGAGGCTGGTTTTCAGCCCGATCGCTGCCAGTGCCATGGACAGGAAAAATTTGGAAAAAAACACGATGCCTGGGACCAGGCTCTCCGGTACCAACCCGACGCTTCGGATGGCGACCACAGCGAGAAAGCCCAGAATGAACCAGGGAAAAATCTTTGCCAGCTCAACCTTCTCCGCTGCCTGGGAATCCGCTTCTTTTTTTGCGTAGATCCAGGAAAAGATCAGAACGACCGGAACAATGAACAGCGTTCGCGTCAGCTTCACGATGGTTGCCAGCACCCCGGCCGCATCGGAAAAGGCATATCCCGCCGCGACGACCGATGAAGTGTCATTCACCGCGGTACCGATCCACAGGCCGTATCCGGTATCGCCAAGACCGAGCAGTCGTCCGATCCAGGGAAAGGCAATCACAGTAATGATGTCAAAAATAAAGGTTGCGGATATCGCGTAGGCAATATCCCGGTTCTTGGCCCGAATGGCCGGTCCCAGGGTTGCCACTGCAGTGCCTCCGCAAATCGCGGTGCTGACCGACAGAAGGCTGGCCAGCTTCCAGTTGATCTTGAAGACTTTCTTGCACAGATACCCCACTCCGAAAGAGGTCGCCAGCGTAAACACCATGAGGATCAACGCATACTTTCCAGCCTGAATAACCTGAGAAAAGCTGAGCGTGATCCCCGCCAGGATGATCCCCGTCCGGAGAATTCTCTTTGAGGACCAGTTGATCCCCGCTTCAACCGCCTCATTGGATCCGATCAGCGGATTCAGCAGCATGCCTATAATCAGTGCCAGGAGTGTTCCTCCCAGGATGCCGGCCGGGAGAAGATCGCTGATCAGAAACGCCGCCGCGGCAATTGCGCCCGAGAGCGTGATCCCCGGGATGTACTTTTTCACATGACTCATACGAATAAAATTCCTTTCCTTCTCGATGATGTTGACCTGTGTTTGATTTTATCACTCCTATTTGATAAATTAAAATTATATATCCTTATTCATCTATTACTTAAAATTATGGAGTGCCAAATAATGCTTGATTTCAGACACGAAACATTTTTAACGTTATGCTCCTGCCGAAGCTATACGAAAGCAGCAGAGATTCTGCATCTGACGCAGCCTGCCGTATCACAGCACATGAAACATCTGGAAGAGCTCTACGGCTGCCGGCTGATTGATACCTCCAACCGGAAAATCCGACTGACCCAGCAAGGTGAACAGTTAAGAGAATTTGCCATGACGGTATTTTCGGATGCCAAACACTTCAAGGAGAACATTCAGTCCCCGCAGACAGCTCCGATGCAGTTTTCCTTCGGGGCCACCCTGTCGATCGGGGAGTATGTGATGCCTGGAATCCTCTCCCGCCTGCTGAACAGATACCCGGACCTGAAAATCCATATGTCCGTCGCAAATACCCAGGTTCTGCTGGAGCGACTGAACAGCGGTGAACTGGATTTCATTGTGGTGGAAGGCCTGTTCGATCAGTCACAGTACGACTCCACCCTGTTCAGTCTCGAACGGTTTGTTCCCGTCTGTTCCCCGAAATCAGAACTGGCGCAAGGAGCGGCAAGTTTCAAGAAGCTGACCGAAAGCCGCCTCATACTGCGGGAGCAGGGTTCGGGCACACGGGAGATATTTGAAAACATCCTGCAGAAAAATAACTATTCGCTCCACGCCTTTCAGAAAGTGATCGAAATAGGCAATATGGCGGCCATCAAGAAAATGGTAGCCGATGATCTGGGCATTACGTTTCTGTTTGAGGTGGCCGGGCGAAAGGAAATTGAGGAAGGTCGTCTCGCGGTGATCCATATCCCCGGTTTTTCGGAACAGCGTGAATTTAATTTCGTCCTGCTGAAGGACAGCTACTTCCGCTCACGCTACCTGACGATCTATGAACTCCTGAAACAGACCTTCCTTGAGATCCAGGACTGAACCCTGAAAACAGGGGTTCATCCGCTGACTTCCTCAAACGAAAAAAGTCAGCGCAGTACAAAAAATCGGCATAGCCGGAACCATGATCGAGGCTATGCCGAGAATCGATCGAATGACTTTTCCTGAACGGATGATCAAAAAAACTCCAGAAGCAGTTATGCACAAGACATGTACCTGCTTCTGGAGTTTTTTCCCGAAATGGACTGCCCACCATGATTGGGGGATCCGGATTGGGGATTGAGGATTGGGGACTGGGGACTGGGGACTGGGATCCGGATTAAGATCCTCTGATTCGTGATTGGCTGCCCTGATGGGAAAAGGGGTGCCCTGATGGGAATATGAGTGCCCCGATGGGGATATGAGTGACCCGATTGGGATTGGGGTAACATGACGAGGATATCGGGGAATGATCGGGAAATGGTCATTCAAGTGGAACAGAGATTAGATTCAGCGGCAAATGAGATACTAGTCCGGAATCTGACGGAATGCACTGAGGTCAGGGGGGTGATCCGCTCCAGGATCGCTGGAACCCGGGCGGTTGTTATGGAGACAGGGGCGGCAGTGTATGCTGTCATGGTTACAAGTTGGATGAGCTGTTTTCTTGCGGGCGGTACCTGAATTTATCCAAAATGTGCACCAATGCCACCCTGGGGTGATGGACCAGTAACCTCGGGCCGGAATATTTCATGATGTGGGTGATCTTTGACTTCATGTCTTTTTTGTAGCAGCAGGTTTTGCAGTCCCCGCAGTTCGGCTTGTTCTCCCCATACCGGCAATTGCTCACGCGGGTGAGGGCATAATCCAGCACTTCCCTGCAGTCGGGACAAACTTCATTGTCACCGCTGTGGTTCTTTGCGCAATATAATTTCACCATGATTTCGATCGTGTTTTTCTGCTGTGTTATCCTGTTTGTCTGATTTGATTTCATCACATATCCTTTTCCATTTTCATATTCTTTTGACTCTGGGAACAGGCCGGTGTCGGATTGAGGCTGCCGTCTGAAGCCGGTTCTTCCAGGCCGCCCGTTCAAAGGGTGAATCATATTCGACGGATGCTTCGCGGCTACATCTTGGAGATCATTCCTGACAGGAATGGAATCAGCCAGATTACCCATACAACCAGACTGAAGCGATGAAAGGTTTTGGCCTGCCCTTCATCTTTTTTATACAGTACCCAGCTCGCCCACACCGCATGAACCAGCATCAGCAGGATCGCAGCCAGTCCGGTGAGACTGTGCAGATTGAACCCGACTGCGGCAGCAGAAATCTGATTACTCCTGGCGATGGATTCCATGGTCAGGGTACCCGTGGTATCGAACACCAGCCCAATGAAGAAGAGAACCGTATGCCACAGCTTGAGTTTCCCCTGCAGCTTTTCAGCCCAAACCCCGACCGTATAGAAAATGAGTGCACTGGTGATAAGAATAATTGCTAATGTTAACATAATCCTAACCTCCTGAAATATTGTGAATCTCTTTAGCCGGTTGAACCGGCCCAGCTCCGTTCGTTTTATGAAATACCCCGGACACGAAGCACTTGAATCCTAAGTGAACATCGTTCAGTTTGACCCTGAATAAAACCCACCGGACGGTGGGTAAATGATTTCTTAATAAATAATGCGCTTCACGATTTCACACAGCGTGTCACACGAACTCACGCGTTTCATGAACAATGTCATGAGATTGGTGAAAACAAATTCGATAAAATCATTTTCGGTAAACTGACTGGTAAAAACCCCCTTTTTTACCAGCGGATCCTGCTCGAGCGAATCAAACAGCCCCTTTTTCATATGGCTGAAATACCGCTGCATGACTTCCCGACCCTTCGTCTTGTCAAACTGAGCCGCGTTTAATGAATGCACACTGAAAAAGGAAGGGTACTTCAGGCAGCCTTTTTGAATGCGGTTGAATAAAGCCCGTAAATGGTCGGTAAAACTCACCCCGGCGCTGTCATCCCCTGGTTCCATGATGATCTCAATCCAGACGGATTCAATCGTGGACACCACCAGATCACTCTTGGACGGAAAATAATTGTAGACGGAACCAACTGAAATTCCGCATTTTTGCGCGACATCGCGGATGCTCAGGCGTTCCACCCCGGACTCAATCATAATTTCTTTTCCCGCCGCGAGAATTGCTTCTCTGGAAGTAACAATGGTATTCATACTCCACCCCCAAACTGAACAATGTTCATTTTAACAATCAGTCTTTGGATTGTCAATCACTTTCCACCCCGGACTGCCTTGGTCTAAATCCTGGCCACGAACACTCCAAAGCCGGTGATCCGACCAAAAAAGAAGAATCCCATCGAAAACATTCCATGAGATCCTTCTTTGATGAAGACAATCATTCTGCCTTTGATCCGGTCGGCTGGTCAGGTCGGCTGATCCAGTCGGCTGATCCAGTCCGCTGACCGGAGCGGATCGACCGGTCGAAGTTATGGAAAGTCTACTCCAGCACCTGACGCACGACGTCAAGAACCGAACCGTCCCGGTATTCCACGACGGCGACGATGCGCTCCCCGGTCTGAATCGGCTGGGGCTTGCCGGTCAGGCGTTCCGCCAAAGCCTGCAGTTCTTCAATCGAGTGGACGGCTACTCCTGCCTGGCGCAGGGCTTCTGCCAGTTCCGGGCGCTTGGAGTTGACCGCGATGCCGCGGTCGGTTACCAGTACATCCACTGTCTCACCCGGGGTGGTAATGGTGGTGACCCGTTCCTTAATCAGCGGAATCCGGGCGGATACCAGCTTGGAGACAATGACGGTCAGCTTGGAACCGGCCGCGGTGTCGGCATGGCCGCCGGAACCGCCCATGATGATTCCGGTGGAACCGGTGGTGACATTGACATTGAACTCAGGATCCATTTCAGTGGCACCCAGGATGACGATATCCAGGTCATTGACCACGGCTCCCTTGTTGTGGGGATTGCCGTACAGATCGCCGGACATGGCCATGTGATTCGGATTTTCCCGGAAGCTGCGCACCGCGTCCAGGTCAAAGCACTGGACATCCCACAGCGCCTTGAACAGGCCGGCTTCCATCATGCGGACAATGTAGCCGGTGATGCCGCCGGAGGCAAAGCTGCCGGTGATGCCGTGCTCCTTCATGTAGATCTCGAGTTCCTTGGCGACAGCCAGGGAGATGCCGCCGGCACCGGTCTGGAAAGACAGTCCTTCTTTCAGCAGTCCGGAAGCAGCCAGTACCTTCAGGGTATCGGAGGCGATTTTCAGGCCCACCGGATCCTTGGTAATCTGCGTGGTCCCGGAAACAATGCCCTTGGGATTCCCGATGGAATCCACCACCACCACATAATCAACCAGGTTCTGGCGAATTTCGGCGGGGCACAGCGGATACGGCTCCAGGTGGTCGGTTACCGCCACCACGACATCGGCATATTCGGCATCGGCAATGGCATAGCCCAGGGTGCCGCAGGCCGAAGGCCCGGTCACGCCGTTGAGATTGCCGCTGGGATCCGCTGCCGGAGCGGCAATGAAGGCCACATCAATGTGGACATCACCCTCAGCAATGGCGCGGGGCCGGCCGCCGTGGGTCGTCATGACCGCCGGGTGCTTCAGCTGGCCGCGGGAAACAGCCTGAGCCACGGGCCCGGACATATAGTCGGTGTGAATATCCGTCACGGTGCCGTCTTCCATCAGCTGAACCAGCGGCGCATGAGTGGGAAACAGCGACGAGGCTGCTACCCGGATGTTTTTGAGGCCCAGCCGGCGCACTTCTTCCATGACTAGATTCAGGACATAGTCGCCGTTGCGCAGATGATGATGGAAGGAGAAGGTCATGCCGTCTTTCAGCTCCAGGCTTTCCATCAGGCTTCTCAGGTCTTTCTGCAGCTTCGGCTGACCCGGCCGGGACATCTTGCCGGGACGGGGAATGCAAGGCTTTACCCGCTCGGGATCAAACACCTGGCGGTATGGCGTGACTATGCCATAGCCTTCGATTTCAGCTGGCAATGTATGTTTAGTTTCCACAGTATTCTCCCTCCTTGACCAGGTTCAGTGCTTCGGCCAGCTCCAGGGTCTGACGGGCCCGGGCGATGATGGGGGCATCCACCATTTTTCCGTCCAGGGAAAAGACCCCTTTGCCTTCCTGAGCGGCCAGTTCCATCGCCTCCATTACGCGCAGCGCGTACTGAATCTCTTTTCCCTTGGGGGCAAAGACCTGATGGATGACCGGCAGGTGTCGGGGATTGATGGAGGATTTGGCATTAAAGCCGATGGAACGGGCATATTCTGTATCCCGGGCAAGCCCCTCCAGATCTTCGGCATCGGTCCAGGGGGTATCGATGCAGGTGATTTTGGCCGCCTTGCAGGCTGATACGACTCTGGTCCGGGCATAGTTGATCTCATTGCCCGCCTTGGTCCGGATCACGCCCAGGTCGCTGGTCAGGTCTTCGCCGCCCAGCAGGACGCCGTCGATTCTGGAATCGAGGCGGGTGAGCTCATAGGCCTGTTCCACACCCAGTGCCGACTCAATCAGGGCCAGGATGGATCCGGCATAGCCGATCTCGTCCAGCCAGGGCAGAACCTGGCTCATGGTCTCCACCGTTGCCTTAGGCACCAGGATGGCATCGACTTTCGTTCCGGCCAAAGCCTGGATGTCTGCCCGGCAGAAGCCCGAATCCGGGGGGTTGATCCGCACCACCACTTCAATGGCTGAGTAGTCAAATACCTGAAGCGCTTCGCGCAGCAGACCTCTGGCGGCATCCTTCTCCGTCAGAGCTACCGCATCCTCGAGGTCAAAAATAATGGAATCGGCGCCCAGGATATCCGCGCTCATCAGCATTCCGGGGTTATTGGCCGGAACGAACTGGAAACTCCGTCTGAGTCCTTTCATGCCTTATGCCCCCCTTTCCAGCGCGGTGCGCACTCTGGCCCGGATGGCAAAATCCAGTGCCCCGCGATCCTTGGCGATAACCCGGACCGCTTCCACCTGCATTTCATCCAGCACTTCATTGATGACGGCCAGGATGGCGTCACCAAACTGCTGCTTGACCGGTGATTCCAGTTCAATGGTCCGATCGGCGGCCGGATAGACCTGGATCAGAATGTCATTGGATTCCAGGGATCCGGCTTTGGCCGGTTTATTCAGCGTCATGGGATTCCCTCCATTCCAGGTACTGAGCCTGTCCGATCTTATAGAGGTCATTGCCCTGGCTGTCAGTCAGAACCGTCAGGGGAAGATCTTCCACGACCAGTCGGCGGATGGCTTCCGCTCCCAGGTCTTCATACGCGATGATGACCGCTTCGCGAACGCTCTTGCCGATGATGGCCCCCAGACCACCGATGGCGCCGAAGTAGACCGCCCCGTTCTTTTTAATGGATTCGGTGACTTCGTCACTGCGATAGCCCTTGCCGATCATGCCCTTCAGGCCTAAATCCAGCAGCCGCGGCGCATAGGCGTCCATGCGATAGCTGGTGGTGGGCCCGGCAGAGCCGAAGATCTGGCCCGGCTTTTCCGGGGTGGGTCCGACATAATAGATGACCTGGTCCTTCAGTTCAAAGGGCAGGGTCTCGCCCCGGTCCAGGGCTTCCACCAGCCGCTTATGGGCGGCGTCGCGTCCGGTATAGATGACGCCGGACAAAAGCACGATGTCCCCGGCCCGCAGCGAAGCGATGGCTTCACGGGTCAGCGGGGCCAGGATGCGCTTCACTTGATCCTCTTTCTGATGTACATGTTGTTCCATGGTGCCCCTCCTATAAAATGATTTCCTTGTGCCGCGTCGCGTGGCAGTTGATGTTCACAGCAACCGGCAGGCCGGCGATATGGGTCGGGTAGTATTCGATGGCTACGGCAATGGCTGTCGTCTGTCCGCCATAGCCCTGAGGGCCGATGCCCAGGCGGTTGATCTCATCCAGCAGCTCCGCTTCAAGGTCCTGGTAGAAGGGTTTGGCATTGGGCTGATCCAGCGGGCGCATCAGCGCCTTCTTGGCCAGGGCAGCCGCCTTGTCAAAGGTTCCGCCCAGGCCGACACCGACCACGATGGGCGGGCAGGCATTGGGTCCGGCTTCCCGGCAGACTTTCAGGATGAATTCCTTGACGCCGGCCAGACCGTCCGAAGGTTTGAGCATCTTCATCTGGCTCATGTTTTCTGAACCGAAACCCTTGGGCGCGACCTGGATTTTCAGGCGGTCGCCCGGAACCAGGGACAGATTGATGACGGCCGGGGTATTGTCTTTGGTATTGATCCGGTTGAGGGGATCCTCCACCACGGACTTGCGCAGGAAACCGTCGGCATAGCCCTGGCGAACGCCTTCATTGATGGCGTCTTCCAGCGTGCCGCCCACCAGATGGACATCCTGACCCAGTTCAACAAATACTACAGCCATGCCGGTATCCTGGCACATCGGCAGCTGTTCCTGAGCGGCCAGGTCCGCATTGTTGATGATCCGGCCCAGGGTATCCGAGGCCAGGATCCATTTTTCCTTCTTCTGGGACTCTACCAGACGGCCCTTGACGTCCTCCGGCAGATAATAATTGGCGTCCATGGCCAGCTGACGGACAGCTTTGGTCACTTCGCCCACATTGATTTCTCTGATTGTACTCATGTCGTTCTCCTCTCCGGGATCTTCTCGTTCTTGCGCCTCGCGGCACGATATCGGTTCTCAGTTTGGCGCCTTCGGCCGGACAGTCAGCCCGGCAGCCGGTAATCGGGATGAATCGCAGCCGGCCTTCGGATCACCCGGCTTTTCTCCTGATTCGGTCTTGCCAAAATCAAGCTTACGCCATATGTCTGGTTTCGTCAAAGGCCTGCCATTGCTGGCAGGCCTTTGCTGGTTCCGGTCCAGCCGGGGATCGCCTGTGCTTAGCTGTTCTTTCTGCGACGGCTCAGGGCCAGGACCCGATTCATTTCATTGTTGACGATCATGTAACCTTCATCGACGCCCATGCCCGGTTTGGCCAGACACTGAGTGGCTCCGCAGGCCATGGCGATGTTGGTCAGGATTTCAGCGGAACGGTTGGTTTCGTTGCAGGTTCCGCCGCTGTATGCTCCCTTGCCGGTCTTGCGGCAGTAGAGCAGGGCTTCGATGGTGTTGTTGACGCCACCCAGGTCAGGTGTCTTGACCTGGAGCATGTGGCCGGCGTTGGCATCGGCAAAATCCACGACGTCTTCGTAGGTGTTGCACCACTCGTCCGCTACGATCTCCACGTCCGATCCGGCTTCGGCCAGGTAACGGGTGATTTCAGCCAGGGCCTTGATCTGAGCTTCGCGCTCATCCACATCGACCGGTCCTTCGATCCGGAGGTGGTAGGGCTTGGCGATTTCGCCGAGCTCGGCAACATATTCAGCCACGCGCTTGAAGTCGTTGGCAAAGGCCTGTCCGATGGTGCCGTATACGTCGATGTGCAGGATCGGCTCATAGCCTTCGCTCTGCTTTTGCTCGGAAATACGCTGTCTGAGCCAGAGCACATAGTCCTTCAGGATCTCGCCGTTGCGGCCGAGTTTTTCTTCCACATTGTTGATCAGGGCGTGGGGGAGGACATCGGCTCCCTTGATGATCATTTTGTCTACGTTGTTGTAGCGGTCATCGCCGGACTGAGTAAAGATCGGAATCCGCTTCAGTTCGACGCCGGTCTGGTATTCATCCACCACGACTTCGGCCATGGTGCGGTGCTGGCTCTTGGCCACGGCATCCAGAATCGCCTGGGTGACGCCGTAACGGATTGCGGTATGGAACTTCTTGCCGTTATGCTCCATCGCATCGACTTCTTCAGCCAGTTCCCGGAAGGAAGTCAGTTCCCGTCCGATCAGCTTGGGCGCGATCTCAGATTCGATGACCGGAATGAAATCCTGTGCCAGGAACAGCGGATCCCGGCCGCCGGCTCCGGAGTACTGCACGGCAGCACATTCGCCCAGGGCTACCTGTCCGTCTTCGAGTACGAGCATCACGGAGATGGCTTCGCCCTTCTGGCGGATCTTGGAGAAGCCTGGGGTAACGGCTTCGCCGGTGTAAAAGAATCCGTCGTGGCCTGCGCCCTTCTTAATGGCTTTCTGATCGTCAAAGTAAAAGCCTGTAGTCCCTTCTGATAAAACAACGTCGATGATCTTCATTTGAAACTCCTTCTTTCCTCAAGTGGTTGGGTTGTTTTTTATTTGAATCGAATCACGGGATCAGGCGATCCCGTGATCCGGGTATCAGTAAATAATCCTGGAGGTTATTCCGGCTTGTAGATATTATCCTTCTTGGTTTCCGGGCGTCCGATCAGGCGGCCGCGGCCGACGGCATAGATGTCGTCAACGGTCATCTGGAAGCCGATGTTGCGCTTTTCAAAGGCAGCGCGCTCGTTCAGCTTGGTCCGGTTGATGTCCTTAACTTCATCGCTGAAGGGGATGTTGCCGAACAGCAGGTAGCGGATGGCGCCGGAATTGTCGCGGGCCGGCATCATCTTGCCCTGGTTGTATTTGCTGGGAGCGAACGGGATATCCATGATGCCCATTTCAAAGGCCTTGACCGTTCCGATGGCCAGATCGCCGTGACCGACCTTGTAGACGGCGTCAACGATGCACTGAACTTCGGCTTTGATCAGTTCGATTTCGTTCTTCAGTTCCAGGGAGGACGGCAGGCGCTGTCCCTGAAGCAGTGACAGAACCATTTTGGTGTCCTTGATGCCCTGCGCGTTAGCTTCCTTGGTAGGAATACCGACCGCTTCATGCGGGGTCTTGACGATAACCTTGGTGGCTCCGGACAATGCCGCTGTCATAGCTCCGAGGGAAATCAGGCCGAACGCCCGGGATTCATCCTCGGGGAAACCGCCCATCCACTGATGGAACACGGTGGTGACAAACACGTCCTTGTGTCCTGCCATTTCAAGGTATTCCTTGGTCTGCTCTTCCAGGGCACGAATGGCTGCCACGTCCTGAATGACGTTGCCGCACTGGCCGTAACCGACGGTGATGTTCTTGACTCCCTGCTCCGCTGCGAGGAGAGCTTCCACAATGGCAACCGCGTTGCTGGTAGAAGGCGGAACCAGGGTTCCGGTCAGGGGACCGAATGGTTCGCGGTTGATCTGAATGCCCTGCTCCTCGTAGAAGCCGACCAGACGGTCGCAGTACTGCCAGTCGAGGACAGTCTTTTCCATGGGCACGGATTTGGCGTAAGGGATATTGTAGGAAATTCCGCCGCCTTCATTGGAGGTCCAGCCGCCGGCGTGAATGATTTCTGCCAGCAGACGTCCGTCCGGTGTGCCGTGACGGGCCTGCAGCGGCAGGTTGACGGATTCCAGCACCTTGCGGCAGGCATGAACGCCGTGGTTGACGACCGGGAATCCGTTGAGCAGGCTTCGGCCGGCTTTGATGGATTCGTCGATGCCGATCTGGCATTCGTGATACCGGTTCTGGCGGGTATAGGAGTCAATGGTGGAGGGCAGCAGGTCCGCTCCGCCTTCATCCTGCAGGTAGCGCAGCAGCTCGATGTGCTCATCGATCAGGGCGACACCCGCTCTGGGCTGAGCCAGCGTCAGCCGGTTCTCCTTGGCCCAGCGCAGCTTCTTGGCAAAGTTCTTGTGATCCGGCAGAGCTTTCAGAAAGTCCACCGCTTCCTGCAGGTTGACATCCTTGCCCGTCGGCCACTGAGCGAGGACTTCCTGGCGTTCCTCGAAAAATTCGGCTTCGGTCAGCTTTTTATTTTCCAGTTTTCTCATGAATTGTTCACTCCCGTTGTTTCTCTATTTTTCTATTTCCTGCGGCATTTGGAATGGACTTCCCCTCCATAGCCTGTTACCCGTTGACGATATATTTCTTCATGATGCGCACGGCCAGATCCTTATCCTCTTCGGCCAGAAGTCCCATGGCAGACAGAATATACTCTTTGTCCACCAGAAAGTTCGGCTTCACCGGCTTTAGGGCGTTGATCTCATCCTGGCGATAGGTGCCGGCTTCGAGTATCTCATGCGGATGTTCCGAATGGATCAGGACTCCGCCGGTTCCGATCATATAGCGCACTTCCAAGAGATCCTTGCCCTCCTGGGAGTACATGATGCCCATGGGCGAGTAAACGGCTTCCACCGTGCCGGCATGACGGGACATGGAGTGATCGGTGGCAATCTTGGCCATGGCCTGATCAAAGTCCTTTTCATCCTCCGTCGTCGGGACGAGCCGGATGTTCTGGGACCGGCGCCGGCATTCGGCTTCCACATCCTGGTCCTTGTTGCTGAGGTATTTCTTCATTTCCCTGGTGGATGACGCTTCAAACAGGGACAGAGCGGAATACCGCATGCCCAGGTCCCCTTCCACCGTTCGCTTGGCGAAGGGCTCTTCCAACCCCCGGAAGGTGACGCCCGGTTTGGTCGGCATGCCGGTGCAGATGGAATGAATGTCGGTGGTCGCGCCGCCGATGTCGACAACGATCAGATCCCCGATGCCTTCTTCCTCGTCGGACCCCTGGGACAGGGCTTCCGCTGCCTTGAGCACCGCCTGCGGTGTGGGCATCAGGATGCCCGAGATGAAGTTCTGCGCTTCGCCCATGCCCTTGGCCTGGATGATCCGGGACATGAAGACCTTGCGGATCGCTTCCCGGGCCGGATCCACATCCAGCACATTGAGGCGGGGCATGACATTGTCGGTGATGTAGTATTCCATATTGGACTGGTCAAAGATTTTCCGGATTTCGTCCCGGGCACTTTTGTTGCCGGCCACTATGATGGGTTTTCGGATGTAGGAACCGGCCAGCATTCCCGCGTTGAAAATGATGGTTTCCTTGTTCCCCCCGTCGGTTCCGCCGGCCAGCAGGATAATATCCGGCTTGAGCTGGCTGATTTCACTGATTTCGTCCGATGAAAGATTGAAACTGTAGGTTTTGATGACCCGCGCTCCGGCACCCAGGGCAGCGCGCTTGGCTGCTTCCGCGGTGAGATCCGGCACCAGACCGATGGCCACCATTTTCAAGCCTCCGGCTGCAGAAGAACAGGCAAGCTTCTTAATATAGTGAGCCTGCCTGCCTAACTTTGCATGGATCTCCTCCATGGCGGTATTGAACCCATCCATGATGTTGGTCTCTACCGTGGTGATGGCTTTGGCGGTGGCGGCAATTTCTTCTTTCTCGGTATCTACGGCTGTCAGCTTGGTGTAAGTTGACCCGAAGTCGATGAGAAGATAATATTCCATTCGCCTATGCACCTGCTCCTTCCCGAGCCGGCACATCCATTTTAAGATCCACCCTCAGATCCGCGATATCCTGTTCCACCGGTGTTCCGGGCTTGTAAACCCGGTCAAATCCCATATCCTTGAACCGGGCATGCACTTCATCCCAGTTCTGCTTGCCGACTACGATGTTGCCCCCGACATAAAGGAGGATGTCCTTGAGTCCGGCTTCATTGCACTTGTCGCGCATGCCGCGGCAGTCGATTTCCCCATGACCGTACAAAGAGGAGACAATGATGGCATCCGCATCGGTTTCGATGGCGGCATTGATGAAATCTTCCTGGGAGGACAAAACGCCCACGTTGACGACTTCAAAGCCTGCTTCTGAGAACGTGTAATCCAGAATCTTATTTCCGACTGCATGGCAGTCTGCACCAATGACACCTATGACCAGTTTCTTCTTTTCCATGTTGATCCTTCCTGATTTCCCTTTTTTATCTTTTTTTACTGCTTCGTCTATTTCTTCTTCTGTGGATTGTTCGGTCTGTTTCTTCTTTTATTCAGTTTCTTTTGCCTGACCTCTCGGTCTGGTTCTTTCGGCTGTGTTAATGTCTCTTATTTTCTTCTGTTATTTCGTTCGTTATTTTCGTTCGTTATTTTCGTTTGTTATTTTCTTCTGTTTCTTCTTCTGTCTTCATGGTCTTGTGATTTCAATGAATGAGAACGGTGACTGTGAACCCCTTCCCTCGTCTGGGCCGGATCGCATCAGACGATGTTCAGCTCCAGGAGATTCTGCTTGAGGGTCTTGAGTGTGCCTTCATCCAGGTTGTACAGGAAGGGAATGATCCGCTCCTGTTCGACATAGGTCCTGACGTCCCGGAAACGACCGGGTGATACGATGATCTGATCCCTGTCTGCCAGAATCCGTTCCAGCTGGTCTGGGTCCTGGGTATTGGTATACACCAGATCCAGATCGGTCAGACCGGCATTGTCGAATGCCTGCTGCACCTTGCTTTTGAATTCATCGGAGATGCAGACAAAAGCCAGCCTGGTCTCCCGCGGCAGGCGGGCGATCCGAACGATGGTCTTCAGGTCGGGATTGATCGCGACCCCAAGGACGGTTTTGCCGAAGCTCTCAACATACTCGAGCACTTCGGGGACATGGTTGAAGGTTGAAACAATAACTTTGGCCTTATACAGCAGCAGTCTGGTCTCATCCGTCATCTCAATGAGGTCGGCGATGGTCAGAGGATCGCATTTCATGTTCGTCCCTGCTTCGATCTGCTGGGCAAAGTACCTGGCCTGTTCGGTATTGCACTCAATGTACACCGCGCTGGCTGTCCGGATCAGATCCAGTTTCTCTTCGACGCGCTGTTCCACCAGATGCAGGAAATCCTTCGCTTCCATGCCGTAGTCCAAAGCTTCCTTCATTCCGGCATCCACCAGATGCAGAATCCGCTCATGAACTTCGCCATGGATGATCCGGTCCGATTCTTCGGCGACAAACGTTCCCTTTCCCTGCCTTGAAATCAGAAGCCCTTCTTTTTCCAGGTCCTTATAGGCAGCGGATACGGTATTGCGGCTGATTTTCAGATGTTCGGACAATTCTCGTTCCGTCGGCATCTTGAAGCCGGCAGAAAGTTCTTTTGATCTGATTTTATCGGTTATGGCATGCTTGACCTGCTTATACAGGGGTATGCCTGAACCTTTGTTAAGAACAAGTTCCATAATCCCACTCCATTCAAATCCATTATAGTATGAACCCTGATTATTTCAATCAAAATTTCAGTACCATTACAGGCCATTGGAGACTGAAAACCTTTACTTTTTTCAGTTATATCAATCCATTAAGTGCCATTGCATAAGTTTGTGCATAAGTTGTCACTCGTTTTTTCAAAATGAAGGGATTTATGACGTCGTGTAATGGATATCAGGCCAATTCTGCAAGATCGGACGGTCCTCCATTCAAAAAACCCGTCATTTTTTCGGACCCAAATTCCCCCAGGTTTCGCTTCGTTTACAAATTGTTAACAATTACCCAGGGATTCTTCCCTGCCTCATCCCCTCTGACTTAACAAATGATGGGAATGACAGCAAAAATTAGGAAGAAAGGCAGTTGTTAACAAAACCCTCCCGCTCCGTCAATCATTGTTAAACGTCAGTTCACTCCCCATTGAAAAACTGATGGGATAATAGCAGAACAGGCAGGAACAAATCCTGGTCTGTCATCCGATCAGCGGATGCTCCCGCATGCCCCGATATTGCTGGCGCAGCCGATACTCAGCGGATGCAGCCAAAGAGCTGTCAAATGCCTGTCAGGTACCTGTCAAAAACCTGTCAAGCCCCATTCAACCAGCGATCACCCACTCTGCCAGCGGCGGATCTACGATCGATTCAACACCTATTCAACACATCAACTAAGGAGGAAACAATGGAAGGAAAAACCGGACGCGGGATGCATCCCGCAGACAATAAGACAGAGCTGTTCCCGAAAGGGGAAGAAATTATTAAGGAAGAACTGGCAGAGCAGCCTGGAAAAGAGAACCGGATGGCGACGGAACCGATTTATGAAGATGTCAGCGTGAAGGGTTATGGCCGGCTGAAAGATAAAGTGGCCATTATTACGGGCGGTGATTCAGGCATCGGCCGGGCGGTTGCCATCGCCTACGCCAAGGAAGGCGCTCACCTGCTGTTAGCCTATAAGGACGAGCATGCCGACGCTGACCTGACGAAAGCGGAATGCGAGAAGCATGGCGTCCGGGTGGTGACACTGGCCGGAGACATCGGCACTCCGGAGTTTTCCAGGCAGATCATCGCCCGAACCATGGAGGAATTCGGTCAACTGGATATCCTGGTCAACAACGCTGCAGAACAGCACCCTCAGCCCAGCCTGCTGGACATCACCGATGAACAGCTGGAAAATACGTTCCGCACCAATATATTCGGCATGTTCTGCCTGACCCGGGAGGCCCTGCCCCATCTGAAGGAAGGTGCCAGCATCATCAATACCACATCCATCACTGCCTTCCGCGGCAATGACCAGCTCATCGACTACTCTTCCACCAAGGGAGCCATCGCCGGTTTTACCCGAGCTCTGGCCGCAAACCTTGGCGCCCAGAAGATTCGGGTGAATCAGGTAGCGCCGGGACCCATCTGGACGCCTTTGATTCCCTCGACCTTCTCCGGGGAAGGCCTGGATAACTTCGGCCGCGGCGGCCTGCTGGATCGTCCCGGACAGCCGGTGGAACTGGCAGAGGCTTATGTCTTCCTGGCCTGGGACTATGCCTCAAGCTTTATCACAGGTCAGACCATCCACATCAACGGCGGTGAGATCATCAACGGTTAGCATTCCGTTTCATGGCCTCTGAATCAGCCCGATCTTTCGATATCAACTCAATCAGTCAATCCATTCGATATCAACTCAATCACTCAATCCCTTCGATATCAACTCAATCACTCAGCCCCTTCGATGTCAGATCAGTCAGCCTGACAGTCAGCCCCCCGTACTTCCGGATACCTGGAAGAACGGGGGGCTGGTTTTCTTGGTACTGATATTAGTTTGATGATTCCTTTGAGTTTCAAAACCGGCAGCCGTCGGGACGGTTCCACTCTAAGGCAGGTGCCGGCTTTTCAAGGTGACTTCGCATATATTGACGCAGTGGTTCCCCACCCGCTTCAGATGAGAAATCACGTCAAGGAACAGGATGCCGGAAGTGGTCGTGCATATGCCCCGATTGAGCCGAATGATGTGCTGATCGCGATAGGTCCCTTCGAGCCGGCCGATCTGACGTTCCAGATCATAGATGGTTGAAGCCAGGTTTTTGTCGCCGTAGCGGAAGGAGTCAATCGCCACATTGATCGCTTCAATCACATACTGATACAGATTGACGATTTCCTGGCCGGATTCGGTGGGTTCGGCCGCGGATAGCTTGACCAGAAAGCTGGTGATCTGAATCTCCAGGTAGTTGATGTAATCTTCGTTGCCCTGAATTTCCTCAAAGTCCCGATCATCCTTCTGCAGGAACGCATCCACCGCCATCCGGATATTTTTCCGGGCATAGTCGGCCATGCGCAGCGTTTGCTGAATCACCTGCTCCTCCGCAATGGTCGGTGAGGTAATCATCCGGCTGTCCAGCAGCGGCGAAGTCGTTACCTCCACATCCTGCCGGCGTCCCGGCAGGATATCCGTCAGCCGGATCAGCGGACGGATCAGGGGGGATACCACCAAAACCATGGCTAAATTAAAGAGCAGATGCAGATTGGCGATCTGCAGGGGCTGGCTGCCATTGGAAAAGCGGCCAGAAAGCTCAATGAGAACTCCGCTCAGCGGAAGCAGCACCAGCACACCGGTGAGATTGAACAGAAAATGGAGCAGGGCTACGCGCTTTCCGTCGCGCTGAGCGCCAATGGAAGAGAGCAGCGCGGTGGAAGTCGTTCCCAGATTCGCCCCGAGAATAATAGGGAAAGAGGCGGACAGACTGATCGAACCATTGGCTGCCAGCATGATCAGAATCGCCAGCGTAGCAGAGGAAGACTGGAGCAGCACTGTGAGGCCGATCCCCAGGAGCAGCGCAAAAAACCAGTTATCTCCCAAAGAGGCTGTAATGCCTTCCAGATCGTGGGCAAATTCCGGAACGGATATGGAAAGCTCCAGAAATCTCAGGCCGGCAAGCACGATGCCCAGTCCAAGAAAGATCAGTGCCAGATCCCGCTTCTTCTTTTCTTTGGCAAATATGTACAGATACGCCCCGATCAGAAAAAAGACCGGCATGAAAAAGCTGGTATCAAAGACCAGTATATGATTTTTCAGCGGGGTGGCTAAGTTCGCCCCCAGAACGATCCCGGCGGCCTGTGCCAGGGTAATGATCCCCGAATTGACCAGTCCCATGGCCAGAATCACGGTGGCGGAAGAAAACTGCAGCACCAGGGTCAGAAACAGACCCACAGCAAAAGCTCCCATCGGGTTCTGCGTCAGGCGTCCGATCAGTTCCCGCAGTTTTCCCCGAGCGACGCTTTCCAGTCCCTCCCCTAAAAGTTTTACTCCAAATAAAAATAAGGCGACGCTGCCAAACAGGTTCAGCAGCTCCAAACTCAATTTCATGACAATCCTCCCATAGACTGGCTAGCCTGATTTTACCACAGGGACTCCCTGTCTGTCGCTCTTCAGGAATCCGGCCGGTGAGGTGAAGTGCTCCGATACTCCAACCATCCGGACTGTTCACCTCTGACATGAAACTCCCCGGCGGAAGCATCGCAATGCGTCCGCCGGGGAGTGATCGGAGGGTGGTTCATACAAGGGGGTGAACAGGAGAAATTATTGAAGTGTCGTCATGCCGGTTCTTTCCGGGATTCTGATCAATAGCGCAGGATCGCCAGGTACGGCTCCGGCCGGGAATCGTCCTCGTAAGCCATTGGCTTGATTTTCGCGCCGGTCGCAGTCAGATCATTGATGAGGCTGTCCAACTCCTGCGAATCCTCGCTGATGTACTGCTCATTGACCAGGAATTCGGCGACGCGCCCTTCCTGAGCCAGCTTGCGGATTTTAGCCAGATCCGTCTCGGCCCGGTTGTCACTCAGCGCCACGGAGGCCATGTCGGTGGTCTTCTGATATTTTGCCTTGCGCCGGTCCTCCATGATTTTGGTGACGGTATCCCGGATCTGATGGGCATTCAGAGAGTCGAGCGGTTTATCGATGGCTGCCTCCGCGTAGAAGTCGCCTTTGGCGATTTCCCGGAAGGCAGAAAGATTTTCCGTTGTTCCGGACAAAATTACGGGCATGGGCTGATCTTTGTACAGACGGGTAAACGCGTTATCCAGATACCGGAAATACTTTTCCCGGTCCTTGCGCTCTTCTTCAGCTTTGGACCAGCCGCCGTGATAGGATCCGACCAGTCCGTTGAAGTTGCCGGAGCCTCCGTCTGAATCCGGATCGAAGTCGTCAAACAGGTCATAAAAGTCCTGTTCCAGACCCGCCGGACGAACCGCCTTTACAGTATGTCCGTCAAAGTAATAGAGCCTCAGCCGGTTTCGGCTGATATCAGCCAGGAATGCTTCCGGTTCGCCTTCCTGATATCTTAACAGGGGCAGGACATGGAATTCATGGCCGATCTTGATCGAAGCCGGAACAGGATAGGTGAGATGATGAATCCGAGTTTCGGCCTCTGAGGCGAGAATGCCAATGCCTCCCTTGGTACGGTTCCAGAACATGATGTCCTTCTGGAGCTGGTTTAATTCATCCATAACCCGGACCAGGGTTCCTTCCGGGAACTCCTTCAGTTTTTCCTCGGCGTCTCGTAATAGATTCTTGAATACGATGGGGTCCTGACGATTTTCAGGATCGGAGAGATGTGTCGGCATGAACAGGGAGAGTTTCGCTCCATCGGTTTGCTTCATTGGCTGCTTGAGCGTTTCATTCATATCCATCGTCCTCCAGTTCTTATTTGATGAGCTGGATCCCTGAGGGGATCCGGTCAGGCGAAGTCGATTTTCGTTGATATTATTCCTATCGTTATATTTTATATAATTATAGCAACGATTATCTCAAAATAGTGTCAAACCGGAAAACGTTAAGAGAAGTTTTATAGAAAAGTCTTATTTGATGAAAAAGAGACACCCGGTAAAGGATGTCTCTCTTATAACGAACTCAGGAGCTCTCTATCTGGCAGGTTCGAAAGGGATGCCCCAAGTCCGCATCGGCAGGGACAAATCCCGAAGGGCAGCGGACCGGACCGAAGTGAGTATCAGTACCGCTTCCAGGTGTGCTTCATGAACAGCAGCAGGATCGGATAGATTTCCAGGCGGCCGGCGATCATGCCGATGGTAAGAACCACTTTGGAGAAATCCGAAAAATCGTTGTAGCTGTAAATCGGTCCGACCATGCCCAATCCCGGGCCGATGTTGTTGAAGGTCGCGGCCACAGCGGAAAAGCTTGAAACGAAATTCGGCACATCCGGTGATACCAGCAGCACCAGTCCCCAAAAGACAATGCAGTAAATCACGAGATATTTCAGGACGCTGTCCGTCACGCTTTTCATGACCGCCCGGTTCTCGTACCGGACCACCAGGGTCCGCTTGGGCTCCCGCACCCGGCGCAGTTCGGACAGAGCATTCTTGGCCAGAATCCCGATTCGGGATACCTTCAGACCGCCGGCGGTGGATCCGGCCATGGCGCCTACAAACATCAGCAGCAACAGGATGATATGGGTCTGCATGGGCCAGGTCGCGTAATCCACTGTAGTGAACCCAGTTGTTGTAATGATGGAAGATACCGTAAAGAAGACATGGCGCAGGCGTTCGGTCAGTGGTCCGTAAAGGTCTTTCAGATTATAGGAAATGAAGACAATCGCCCCGGCAATGATGGCCAGGTACCAGCGCAGCTCCTCATTCTTGTACACAGTCTTCCAGTTGCCGAACAACAGGAAGAAATAAAGGTTAAAATTCACACCGAACAATATCATGGCGATGCCCAGAACCATTTCGATATAAGCGCTGTTATAGGGCAGCACTGAACCATTGCGGATGCCAAACCCGCCGGTGCCGGCGGCGCCAAAGCCGTGCAGCATGGAATCAAACAGTGGCATGCCGCCCAGCATCAGAAACAGTACCGTCAACGCCCACATCCCCAGGTAGACGATATAGAGAATCCGGGCGGTGCTGCCGGTTTTGGAGACGATTTTGCCAAATACCGGCCCAGGCACTTCCGCCTTCATGATATGGACGGTATCGTCTCCCATTCTGGGCAGGATGGCCATGGTGAACACCAGGATTCCCATGCCGCCGATCAGATGGGTGAAGCTGCGCCAGAACAGCATGGAATGTGTCAGCGCCTCCACGTCAGTCAGAATACTGGCTCCGGTGGTGGTAAAGCCCGAGGCTGTTTCAAACAAGGCATTGACCAATGACGGAATCTGGCCCGAGA
This sequence comes from Clostridiaceae bacterium HFYG-1003, assembly GCA_024579835.1. Lineage (NCBI taxonomy): Bacteria > Bacillati > Bacillota > Clostridia > Eubacteriales > Clostridiaceae > Clostridiaceae bacterium HFYG-1003. Next base: position 3,259,126 of record CP102060.1, on the reverse strand, counting down.
TAAAAAAGGGCAGAGCACCGAAAAAAGACAGCACCACCCAGGACAAACCGGTAATGACGAGACCCTCCTTGGTATAGAGCTTGTCGATCACCGGCTTCTTGCGTCCCAGCAGCGCGCCGCAAATGACAAGCAGCACCATGGTAATCAGGAATGACCAGGCGTTAATCGGCGCTTCGCCGTAGATCAGAGCCACGGCCACCGGAAAGATCATCAAACTGGCTTCAACCCATAAAACCCGCCCGATGGCCCAGCCTACAATTCCATAGTTCATGCCTTGCCCTCCAGAATATCGTCGATATCGTCAAACAGCTTGCTGGTTGTGACCACCAGCACCTGATCGCTGGACTGAATCGTCGTATTGCCATCCGGATAGATGATCTGGCTGCCGCGCAGGATGCAGGCAATGATGGCGTCTTTGCGGATTTTCAGTTTGCGCAGCGGGACGTTCAGTGCTCGGCTTTCCTTGTTGATGGTGAACATCAGAGCTTCGGCGTTGTTGCCGGCAATCCGATAGATGTCATCGACATTGGATGACCGGGATGATTCCACCGAGCGAACTTTTTTCAGAATCCGGTTGGCCACCAGGAACTTGGGGGTGACCACCGCGTCAATGCCCTGGTTCTGGAGGAGCTTCAGGATGTTGGTGCGGTTGACCTTCGTGATGATCTTCTGCACGCCTTTGTGGAGGCCGAACAGCGAGGCAATGATGTTCTCCTCGTCAATTCCGGTAAGAGTGACCATGCAGTCATAGGATGAAATCCGGGCTTCTTCCAGAAAATCCTGATCGGAACCGTCACCCTGCAGAATCCGGGCGAAGGGAAGCTGTTCCGACAGCTCTTCTGCCCGGGCTGGGTCCACCTCGAGGATGGTGATTTCCTTGCCGCTGGATTCCAGGAGCTTGGCCAGATAGAACGAAATATGGCCGCCTCCCAGAATCAGGACGCTGCGGATGGTCTTCTCAGAGCGGCCGACCAGCGTGTAGAAGTTGCTGATGGCACTGCGCTCCCCGACGATAAAGAAGTTGTCGCCGGTCTGAAGTCTGGTGGTGCCGTCCGGAATGATCACCTCGCCATTGCGCTCGATGACCGTAACCAGAATAGCTCCAAACCGCTGCCGGAACTCTACCAGGGGCATATTGTGCAGTTTGCTGCCCGGATCGATGTGCAGTTCAATCAGACTGACCCGGTTATTGGAAAAACTTTCGATATTCAGGGCATGGGAATTCCGGATCAGCCCCGCAATGTGGAAGGCGGCCTCATAGTCCGGATTAATCAGCACATCCAGCCCCAGTCCCTGATTGAGCATGTTGTTCTTGTTGGTATAGATGGGATTGCGGACACGGACCGTGGTATGGTGAGCTCCCAGATGCTTGGCCAGGATCGCCGCGATCATGTTGACCTCATCGGAGCTGGTTACGGCAATGAACATGTCCGCCCGATGGATCTCCGCTTCCATCAGCGTTTCATAGTCCGCCGCATTCCCCACAATTCCGGTGATGTCGTTCATGTCAATGATATCCTGAAGGATCTGTTCTTTCATTTCTATTAAAAAGACGTCATGGTTGGCCTTGGACAGTTCCTGACACAGGAACGTACCAACTTTCCCCCCGCCTCCGATTACAATTCTCATACGTACCTCCTCATGCGGTATAGCCATTATACCAGCCTTTTTCCGTAGTTACCAAACGGTCCGTCGGTCCCTGTGTCCCGATCGGATCCGCCTGTGTCTTCAGGTCCGGGCCAGGCCGGGAATTCGGCCAACGGGATGCTCAAACCATGCCCCCTGGACAAAGCAGGTGGTATCGTCCTGGATCAATGGCCGGACCGAAAACCCCTTCGGATCCAGCGGAGCAAACACAATCACCGCTTCCCGGATGCCGCCGCCGAATCCCTGGATCACCTGATGCAGGTTGACAGGATCCGGCCCAAATACCTCATGCAGAATCAAGGTATCCTCCTGGATCTCAGCAATCATCCAGGAGTTCTGCTCCTCCAGATAATACACCGATTCCGGCATGAACTTCGTCAGGTAGAACAGCAGCAGGGGTACCGGATCCTGAAGCCACATGCGGTGCTGAATCGCGCTGGCACGAATCGCTTCCACCAGCCGGGCCCGGTCTGCATCACTTTGCAGCGGCAGGCTGCGGACGCGGGCAGTGCCTTGATTGATCACAGCCTTGTAAAACTCCTGCTCGGTATGGGGACGAAAGCCAAATTTAGGATAAAGGCCGACCACCGAGTCATTGGCATAAAGAAACCACCCGTCTGTCTGACCGCCAAAATCCCGGCGAACCTCATCCAGGAGAAGCCGGATCCAGCCTTTTCCACGCTCGGACACCCGTGTCATCACGGTTCCCAGCTGCAGCAGCCGAGCCGGCCGGTTGTCGTCCAAGAACACCATGGGGCTGACCGAGACATTGGCAATGACCTCACCCTGTCGAAAAATCGAATACGGGATATACTTCTCATTCCAGCACCCCAGTTGATACCAGTCTTCAAAATCCAGTCCAAAGACAGAAGTCGCCAGCCGGTTAAAGGACGCTCTTTGTTCCGGATCTGCCTGATAGCCTTTGATCAGGCGAATCGGATCCGATTCCGTCATTTGATTCATCCTCTGCCCCTCCTTGTTAATCGTTCTAAACTCATTATAAAGGATGATGATTTCTCGCGCGAATGCGATGGTTCATTCCGGGGATCCTCCGAATAGTTCCTGTATGCGCAAATGCAGTCCTGGATAAGCAAAGCCAGCCCTGCTGCCAAACCTGCCTCCGATCCCTGGCAGGGATGACCATGGGCGTTTATGATCTGAAGTCGGAAAGGACTCGTAATAGAGAAAAAAAGGATGTTTCCAATGCAATGCAAGTTTGAAAACATCCTTTTGATATTCGATTGGTGGTGAGATCCTTATCTCTTGGAGAACTGAGGAGACTTACGAGCTTTCTTCAAGCCGTACTTCTTTCTTTCCTTCATTCTGGAATCTCGGGTCAGGAATCCTGCTCTCTTCAATTCCGGTTTGAGGTTCTCATCGGATTTGACCAGGGCGCGGGAAATTCCGTGGCGGATTGCTCCGGCCTGTCCGGTGGTTCCGCCGCCGTGGACGTTAACCAGGACATCAAATGTGGCTTTCATTCCAACGAGTTCCAGCGGCTGATTAACGATCAGACGGGTGGTTTCCATCGGGAAATAGTTTTCGAATTCTCTCTTGTTGATGATGACTTTGCCTTCACCGGGAACAAGTCTTACTCTCGCAACGGATTTCTTTCTTCTTCCTGTGGCCATGTATTGAACTTTTGCCATTTACTGATTTCCTCCCCTTAGTACTTCAGTTCCAGAACTTCTGGATTCTGTGCAGCGTGAGGATGTTCGGATCCTCTGTATACCTTCAGCTTTGTTGCCATCTGACGGCCAAGGACACCCTTGGGCAGCATTCTTCTGACAGCTTCAGTCATTGCGAATTCAGGCTTCTTTTCCATTACCACACGGTAAGGAGTTTCCTTCAGTCCGCCCGGATACAGGGAATGATGACGCAGCATCTTCTGATCCAGCTTCTTGCCGGTCAGAACGACCTTCTCTGCATTGATGATTATTACAAAATCACCTGTGTCTACATTGGTAGTGAACTCAGGTTTATTCTTTCCTCTCAAGATTGATGCAACCTGACTAGCCACTCTACCAAGAGGCTTTCCGGCAGCATCGACGACATACCATTTTCTTTCAATTTCTCCAGCTTTCGCTAAATATGATTTCATCTTTAAACCTCCCGTTTTACTGTCCGCTGTAAAAAATAGGATTCGGGGCTAGTGAATCCTTACTTTTTCATATAACAAACATTAGTATTATATTACACGCATCGGCGTGTGTCAAACGAATAATGCACTTTTTCGACCTAGAAACAAATTTTTCTCAGACGGGGTACAATGATCGGATGAATCACCTTCATGATGCGTCCAACCAGCAGCGCTGAGAGCACGGTTCCTTCGCGCACCCCCGACACATTTTTCAGGAATAGAAAGGACAGCAGAATCGCTGTGGTCACCACAGTGGTATCCAGCATGATTTTCACATCGGAAAAGGTCCGTTTGGGGAACAGTCGGTCGCGTACGGCCACGGTCAAAGCCTCCATGGGCATGTTGATGAGGTTGACATTGACATAGAGAACGACGCCGATACTGATCAGGAGCATGCTGATGCCCAGCATCAGGAGCTGTCCGGGGTAAGTCGGAATTCGGAAATCCCCCAGCAGTACTTTTGTAAAATCCACAAAGTAGCCGAACAGGACGGAAAACAGGAGCTGCGTCAGATCGATCCAGCGGAATTTTTTGCCCAGGAGTATCATCTGAAGCGCGATGTAGATCAGGTAGCTGGCCATAACCATAAGTCCGAGATTCAGGCCGGTGATCAGGCTGGCGACATAGGGCAGCGAGCTGACCGGGGATACACCCAGTCGGGAATTGACGGAAAAAGCGACGCCCAGAGCCAGGATAAACAGGCCGATGACATAAAAGAGGAACCGAACGGCCAGTTTGGCCGTGGGCCGCGGCAGCTGCATCAGCATATGACGTGCCTCCCGTGGTTGTCCCATGCTGTCTGAGGATGGGAAGATTTATTCATTTGTTTCAATGGATTCACTCCTTGTTCTGATGGGTTGCTGCGGTGATGGCCGCGCGGTCGTTGTCCGGATTCTGTCCGGGACTGGCTGTGGGTCTGAATACGCGATGAATCAGGAGAATCAGGAGATTGTAAATTAGAAAAACGGCCCCAAGATAGACCGGCCGCGGCAGCTGGCTCAGCTGTTCGGAAAACATCGGGGGAAACTCAAAATAGCTGTAATTTCCCTGGATCCTTGGATTGAGCCAGAGGACAAACAAATTGAAGGCATTGGTGAAGAACAGACTGAAGATCAGTCCCTGCCTGGTCAGGCGGATTTCCTCCACCGCCAGGAGATAAGCCACGGCCCAGACCATCAAAATGTGGCCGCCAAAATAGGTAAAGCTGGTAACGTGGGGAAAATGCATCGGATAAACCACCGGGAAGACTAAGGCCAGGACACCCCCGAAGGTTCCCCAGTAGACCGCCAGGTGTCTGGCCCAGGACTGTCTGGTCAGAAGTGCCAGCAGAATGGCCAGAATGGCTGTGCGGCAGATATAAAGGGGCAGTCCGTCACCCAGTGTAAAGGTCCCGGCCAGCGCGTACCAGCCATACTGGGTTACCTGCTCCAGCAGCAGCCCGCCGATGAGGAACCGGCGGAGTCTTTGACGAGGATCCCGCTTCAAGGGTTCCCGCCAGTTCCGGATCATCCAGATTCCGGCCAGAGTCAGTCCCATCAGCAGAAAGTGGACTGGGGTAAACAGCGGAAACCGGTAATCTTCCCAGTTTCCGCGAAAAAAGTAATCCAGCATCGCCTTAAGATCCATGAAAATTTCCATCCCGTCCAATATCCTGCGGGTCATAGGCAACGCCTTCCAGCATCAGGCCCCGGGCCGGAGCCACCCGTCCGGCTTTGAGACGGTCCCCGTGTATTAAGGCCTCCCTCACCTCTTCCAAGGTGCGGGTTCCGTGTCCGACATAGAACAGGGTGCCGGCGATAATCCGGACCATGTTGTACAGAAATCCGTCGCCTGACACCGTCAGGGTAAACACGCGGTCCTGCCGGTCCAGGCGGATGTCATAAATCGTGCGGGTAGTGGACTGGACGGAGGATCCGGTGGATCGGAAGGCCCGAAAATCGTGGGTGCCGCGGAAAAGCTCCAGGGTCTGGCCAATGGCCGCGAAGTCGAGCTCCCCTTTTTCCTGGGCAACGTACTGGCGGCCGACTGCCAGATCGGTGTCAGAATTAATGAACCGGTAGCAGTAGGTTTTGGCTCGGGCATGCTTTCGGGCATGAAATTCCGGCGGCACGGCAAAACTTTCCCGGATCCGGATGTCCGCCGGCAGAACGTTGTTCAGCGGGAACTTGATCCGGTCGGGAGGGATCGCGGATGCGGTTCGAAAGTTCATGACATAGCAGCTGGCGTGGACGCCGGCATCGGTGCGGGAACAGCCGGTGACCCGGACCGTCTCGCCGGTGACGGCAAGGATCGCACGTTCCATCTCATTCTGCACCGTCCGGCCGAAATCCTGAGCCTGCCAGCCGTTGAATCCGGTCCCTTCAAATTCCAGGACCAGCGCGATGTTGATCAAATCCCGGGTCATCTCGGTGCTACCACAGACCAAGGTGCGGCAGGCCGGTCACAACAACCAGCAGCAGGTAGAGTGCCAGGGCTCCGTAAGCCAGGAAATCACGCTTTCGGTAAGCCAGTTCCTTCATGCGGGTCCGGCCTTCCCCACCCCGGTAGCAGCGGGCTTCCATGGCCATGGCAAGGTCCTCGGCCCGACGGAAGGACGATATGAAAAGGGGCACCAGCAGCGGAATCAGACTCTTGGCTTTCTTGACCAGGTTTTTTGAATCAAAGTCGGCTCCGCGGGCCATCTGAGCTTTCATGATCTTATCCGTTTCATCCATCAGAGTGGGAATGAAGCGCAGCGCGATGGACATCATCATGGCCAGCTCATGGGCGGGCATCCCGAAGCGGCGGAACGGGTTCAGCAATTTTTCAATGCCGTCGGTCAGCTCAATCGGCGACGTGGTCAGCGTCAGGAGTGAAGTGCCCATAATCAGAAGCACCAGGCGCAGACTCATGAACAGAGCCAGCCGGAGACCTTCCCGGTAAACCCGGAGGAAGCCCAGCTGCAGAATGGGATCGCCGCTGCCCCCCGTCAGGAACAGGTTGAGCAGTGCCGTGAGCAGAATCAGCATGAAGACGCCCTTGAGCCCCTTGTACAGGAACTGGAATCTGACTTTGGCCAGGTAGGTAATCAGCAGGATAAAACCAAAGACCACTGCATAGGCCGTATAGGTCCGGACCAGGAACAGGGAGGTGATGAACACCAGGGTTGCCAGAATCTTGGTTCGGGGATCCAGCCGGTGGATCACCGAATCACTGGGAATATACTGACCCAGGGTAATATTCTTGATCATTTGCACTCACCGCCTTTTCCCAGAGCTGCCGCAATTGCTTCGGCCGCCTCCCGGACATGGATGATGTCGGAAGGCACGTCAAAGCCGTGTTCCTTCAGCCGGCGCATCAGATAGGTCACCTGAGGCGACGCCAGGCCCATGGCTTCCAGCCGGTCCGCCTGGGAGAAAATGACTTTGGGTACATCCGCCATGACGACCTTGCCCTCATACATCACCAGGACCAGGTCCGCCAGATCGGCCACATCCTCCATGGAATGCGATACCAGGATCGTCGTCATGCCGTAATTCTCATGCAGCCGCTTCAGCTGGGACAGAATCTCCTCCCGGCCGCGGGGATCGAGTCCGGCAGTCGGCTCATCCAGGATGAGGACGCGGGGCTCCATGGCCACCACACCGGCTATGGCAACGCGGCGTTTCTGACCTCCGGAGAGCTCAAAGGGACTTTTATGCCGGTATTCCTCAAAATCCAGGCCCACCAGCTCAATGGCCCGGCGGACTCGGCCGGCGATCTCGTCTTCGGTTAAATTAAGATTGCCCGGACCGAAGGCCACGTCCTTCTCGACGGTTTCTTCAAACAACTGATACTCCGGATACTGGAACACCAGTCCCACCTTTTTGCGAATGTCCGATTTCTTGACGTTCTCGGCATGGATGTCCACCCCATCGACCAGAATCCGGCCTGAGGTTGGCTGAATCAGCCCGTTGAAGTGCTGGATCAGCGTGGATTTTCCCGAACCGGTATGGCCGATGAGAGCCACAAACTTTCCTTCCGGGATTTCCAGACTGATGTCATCCAGCGCCTTTTTGGCAAAGGGCGTTCCGGGTGAGTATTCAAATGTTACATGTTCTGCTTTAATTGACATAATATACCAACCATTTCATCGATGGTCAGAATGTGCGTATCGATCGGGATGCCGGCTGTCTGAAGCAGATAGGCGACTTCCGTGACCTGGGGCACATCCAGCCCGATTGCTTTAATTTCCTGAACCCGTGAAAAGACATTGACCGGAGTATCATCCATCATGATGCTGCCTTCCTCGATGACCACGATGCGGTCAGCCTGGACGGCTTCTTCCATATAATGGGTAATATGAATGACGGTAATGCCGTAATCCCGGTTGAGTTCGCGCACTGTTTCCATGACTTCCTTGCGGCCGGAAGGGTCCAGCATAGCCGTCGGCTCATCAAAGATAATGCACTTAGGCCGCATGGCAAGGATTCCGGCGATGGCAATGCGCTGCTTCTGGCCGCCGGACAGCAGGTGCGGTGCATGCTTGCGGAATTCGTACATCCCGACTTCCTTCAGTGCCTTCTCCACCCGCTGGCGGATCTCCTGGGGCGGAATCCCCAGGTTCTCGCAGCCGAAGGCTACGTCCTCCTCCACAATGGTGGCTACCATCTGGTTGTCCGGGTTCTGGAATACCATGCCGGCCCGGGAACGCACTTCCCAGGTATTGGCGGGGTTGGTGGCGTCGATGGAATCGACCCAGATCCCGCCGCGAACCGGCAGCAGCAGCGCGTTAAAATGCTTGGCCAGCGTCGACTTGCCGGATCCGTTGTGACCCAGGATGCATAGAAACTGGCCCTTGGGAACCGTCAGCGTGATATCCTTGATGGAATATTGAATTTCGCTCTCGGGGAGCGCAGTCTGATTTCCATCTTCATCGTATTGGTGATAATAATGATAAAGATGTTCCGTTCTGATCATTGGATCGCCGGGCAATCCCGTTTTTTCGTCCATAGCATGGCCCATCCTGACGTTAAATTTTTGCTGGCCGCACAATGACAGCCAGACTTTTAAAATTGAGCATAATTGTACTTCTAAATTATATATGAAGGGGAACGAGTTCTCAATGTAAGGGCTTGTCTTCCTCGAGATTTACCAGTACAGATTCCCCGTCCGGACTGATGGAGGATCCTGAATAAGTGTCCGGCATCCTTTCTCCCGGATCCAGGCTGCCTTGCCTTCCGGACTCTTCCCTGCCGTCACAGAGCGGCGGCGCATCCTGTCATTGGGTTGAAATCCCTCCGGCGGAGGATTATGATGAAAGAAAGGGGATGATTCCATGACGAAAAAAAAGTCGATTCTGATCGCCCTGTCGACGATCCTGTTCTTCGGATCGTTCTTCCTGACCTGGCTGGATTATCGAACCCAGACCGATCTGACGGGCCTTGACTTTGTACAGCAGTATCGGTTCCTGATATTGGCACTGTCTCTGCTGGCAGTTATTCTGCTGGTCCTTGGACAGTATTCCATGACCTCAGGACTGTTTGTCCTGCTGTTTCTGGCGGAGCTTTTCTACGCGTCTGCCCGGAATATGAACCGACTGGCGCCCGGTTTTTATCTGTCACTGATCATGACCGTGGTCACCGGCGTGCTGGTAATGACCATGAAGGATCAGCCCAGCCGAAACATCCTGCGCCGGCACGGAACGACGTCCCTGCTGCAGCAGGATGAACCGGAAGCTCAGGAACAGACGCAGCGCTGATCTGTGGTCAGCACCTGCTTCCTGCGATTGCTGGAGAATAACCCTCTCCAGTCTTTGGAAATTAATTCATTCTATGACAAAAGCCGGCTGTGAGCCGGCTTTTTCATATTGGGGATTAAACCAGTTCCAGGATGGCAACTTCCGCTGCATCGCCCCGTCTTGGTCCCACTTTGTAGATTCTTGTGTATCCGCCTTCGCGTTCTGCGTACTTCGGTGCGATTGTGTCGAATAATTCGGCAACCACCGCTTCCTCCGTGATAAAGGCCAGAGCCTGTCTTCTTGCATGAAGATCGCCTCTCTTGCCGAGAGTGATCATTTTTTCAGCAATGGACTGGGTTTCCTTGGCTCTTGTATAGGTTGTCTGAATGACACCATGCTTCAGGAAGTTTGTTACAAGGCTTCTCAGCATGGCTCTTCTCTGGTCAGTACTTCTGCCAAGTTTTCTTTCAATAGCCATTTTCTATCCTCCTACTCGTCGCTCGTTTTCAGACCTAAACCGAGGTCTTTTAATTTTCTTTCAACTTCTTCCAGGGATTTTTTACCCAAATTCCGGACTTTCATCATGTCTTCCATGGATTTGTGAGTAAGTTCCTGAACCGTGTTGATGCCTGCCCGCTTGAGGCAGTTATAGGACCGAACCGAAAGATCCAGTTCTTCGATGGTCATCTCCAGAACTTTTTCCTTCTTGTCTTCCTCTTTTTCGATCATGATCTCCATGTCATTGTTGTTGTCCACTAACGTCATGAAGAGTTTGAAGTGCTCGATCAGGATCTTCGCAGACAGGCTGATCGCTTCTTCGATTTTGATGGTGCCATTGGTCCAAAGCTCCAGCGTGAGTTCATCATAGTTCATGACCTGGCCGACCCGGGTGTTGTTCACCGTGAAGTTTACACGCTTAACCGGCGTGTAGATGGAGTCGACTGGAATCGTCTGGAGTGAGTGTTCCTCAGACTTGTTGTTCATCTGAGACACATATCCGCGACCGCGGTCAATGGCGATCTCGATATAGAGCTTTGCGTTGTCGTCCAATGTCGCGATGTGGAAGTCCTGGTTGACGATCTCGACGTCACCGTCGGTCTTGATATCAGCGCCTGTTACTTCACAGGGACCCACTGCATCAATGTAGATGCTCTTCGGTCCGTCGCCCTGCATTTTGATGGCAAGGTTCTTGATGTTAAGTACGAGTTCAGTGACATCTTCCTTCACACCGGGAACGGTGGAAAATTCATGGAGTACCCCGTCAATCTTGACGGAGTTGGGGGCTACACCGGGCAGCGAGGAGAGAAGAATTCTTCTCAGGGCATTGCCCAGGGTGATGCCGTAACCCTGCAATAAGGGTTCCACCACGATTTTTCCATAGGTCCCGTCTTCATTGGTCTCAACGACCGTTATTTTTGGCTTTTCGATTTCCAGCATTGATTTAAAACCCTCCTTGATGATTTTGGCAACTATACGTGAGGGCAACTGATCTATTCACGTACCATGTGCCGCCCGATCGCTCGGGCGGGGTGAATGTATCCCTCAGGACTACATTCTCCTTCTCTTGGGGGGTCTGCATCCATTGTGCGGGAGCGGAGTGACATCCTTGATCATGGTCACTTCGAGTCCGGCTGCCTGGAGGGAACGAATCGCAGCTTCTCTGCCTGAACCAGGTCCCTTGACGAAGACTTCGATGGTTCTCAGGCCATGCTCCATGGCTGCCTTGGCAGCGGTCTCTGCAGCCAGCTGAGCTGCAAAGGGAGTGCTCTTTTTGGAACCCTTGAATCCAAGTGCTCCGGCGCTGGACCAGGACAGGGCATTGCCAGCCGCGTCAGTGATCGTAACGATGGAGTTATTGAAGGTCGACTGGATATGGGCCTGGCCGCGTTCGACATTCTTGCGTTCTTTTCTTTTTCTTGTCTTCTTGACATTCTTAGCTTGTGCCATTTTCCTGCCTCCCTACTTCTTCTTATTCGCGATGGTCTTTTTCTTGCCTTTTCTGGTTCTCGCGTTGGTTTTGGTTCTCTGGCCGCGGACCGGCAGACCCTTTCTGTGACGCATGCCTCTGTAGCATCCGATTTCGGACAGACGCTTGATGTTCAGAGCGATTTCTCTTCTGAGGTCGCCTTCCACCTTCACGTTCTTGTTGACATAGTCACGCAGCAAGTTTTCTTCTTCTTCTGACAGGTTCTTCACCCGGATGTCCGGGTTTACGCCTGTTTCAGCCAGGATTCTTCTGGCTGTGGAAATTCCGATTCCATAAATATATGTTAATCCGATTTCTACCCGTTTTTCCTTCGGTAGATCGATACCAGCGATTCTCGCCATATTCCTATTACACCTCCGTGTTTAAATTGATCAACTAGCCCTGTTTCTGCTTGTGCTTGGGATTTTCACAGATAACCATGACCTTCCCTTTACGCTTGATGACTTTGCACTTTTCGCAGATCGGCTTTACTGATGGTCTTACTTTCATCGTTCAAACCTCCTTATTTGGATCTCCAGGTGATTCTGCCCTTGGTCAGATCGTAGGGTGACAGTTCTACCGTCACGCGGTCGCCCGGCAGGATCTTAATATAGTTCATTCTGAGTTTTCCTGAAATGTGTGCTGTAATGCAGTGGCCGCTCTCCAGCTTAACCTGGAAATTGGCGTTGGGTAGAGCCTCTAATACCTCTCCCTGCATTTCAATTACATCGTCTTTTGACATAGGTAATCAAACCTCCTTTTTGCGATTCGTTAAAAATTGCTTGATCCGGTCATCGCCTTGTTTTGTTTCCGTCCAATCCATGGGGATGGGATTCAGGTTTTCGGTGCAGACGATGTGTTTTTTGTTTTTCCGTTTCGGTGAGCTGACGGTTTTCTGTTCTCCATCCGCCACCCGGACAAAATAGGCATCGATGATCTCCACCACCACGTAGTGCTTGCCGCGGTCGCGTCCTTTGACAGACAGGACTTCGCGTCCCAGTAATTCTTCCATGGATCAATCTCCTGATTACCAATAGTCATAAATCCGTGAGGGAATTTATAACTAAGCAGCACGATCAACGTGCGTTAAATCGTTAATGTCAACAGCTGCGGACCGTCAGACGTCAGTGCCACGGTATTTTCATAATGGGCAGACAGGCTGCCATCGACCGTTTTCACTGTCCATTGGTCCTTGAGTACTTTCACTTCATAACTGCCCACATTAACCATGGGCTCGATGGCAAGAACCATTCCTTCCCGCAGCACCACTCCCGCTCCTGGTTTCCCATAGTTGGGGACATTGGGCTGCTCATGAAGGTTTCGTCCGATGCCGTGACCTACGAAATCCCTCACCACGCCGTAGCCGGCCATGGTGAGATAGGATCCGATGGCGTGGGAGATATCGCCCAGCCGGCCGCCTTCCCGGAACATCTCGACTCCCTTGAAAAAGGACTCTTCTGTGATCCGGATCAGGTCTTTGGCAGTCTGGCTGACTTCACCCACGGCGAAGGTCCTGGCGGCGTCCCCGTGGTAACGGTCAATCATCGCTCCCATGTCCACCGAGATGATGTCGCCGTCCTTCAGAATGACCTCTTTCGAGGGAATCCCGTGGATAACCACATCATTGACCGATGCACAGATGGAACCGGGAAAACCGCCGTACCCCTTGAAGGACGGTACCGCCCCTTGCTTAGTTATAAATTCTTCTGCAATCCGATCCAGATGTGCCGTGGAGATGCCGGGGCGGATGTTCGCTTCCATCAGTCGGAGCGCTTCTTCCACAATCCGGCCTGCGACCTTCATCTTTTGGATCTCGTTGTTATTCTTGAGTATGATCATGGAGTCTGACCTCACTCAGTACTTTCACAATGTCATTAAAAATCTGATTGATGGCCCTGGTGCCGTCAACGGATTTCAAGATGCAGCGCTCATCATAGAAACTGATGAGGGGTTTGGTTTGCTCGTCGTACACATCCAACCGCTCTTCCACTGTTTCCGCCTTGTCATCCAAACGCTGAATCACCTGGTGTCCGCAGATGTCACACGTGTCTTTCTTCAAGGGCGGATTATGCTTCAAGTGGTAGGACGCCCCACAGGAGGGACAGATCCGTCGGCCGGTGATCCGGTCGAGGATCGCTTCACGAGGGACTGCGATCAGTAAGGCACAATCCAGCTGATCGTGTTTTCTCCTTAGCATTTCCTCAAGGAAATCAGCCTGCACAACCGTTCTGGGATAGCCGTCCAGGAGATAGCCGCGGTGGCAGTCTTCCTGATTGAGCCGGTCCTCAATGAGGTCCAGCGTCAGTTGATCCGGGACCAGCTGACCGGCATCCATGTATCGCTTGGCAGTTTTGCCGAGCTTGGTTCCCTCTGAAATATTTTTTCTGAAAATATCACCGGTGGAAATATGCGGAATGTTGAAATACTTGCTGATACTTTGAGCCTGAGTCCCTTTTCCTGCTCCCGGTGCGCCTAAAAGAACAATTTTCATGCTACGCTCCTATTTCAGGAAGCCTTTATAATGCCTTGTCATCAGCTGTGATTCCAGCTGTCTGATGGTATCCAGGGCCACCCCGATCACAATGAACAGAACGGTTCCACCGAAATTCATCTGCTGATAGCTCGAATCCAGTTTGCCGATCAGTAACGGGAAGATCGCAATGACAGCCGCAAACAACCCGGCGTAGAACGCCACACGGTTGAACACGCCATCCAGATAGTTCTCAGTTGCCTTGCCCGGTTTGATGCCATTGACATAACCGCCGGACTTTTGCATGTTCTCCGCCATTTCTTCCGGCTTCATGGTGATCTGGGTATAGAATACGCAGAAGAAGACGACAAGAATAGCGTAAACGAGGATGTACATCCAGGTTTCCCGGTTGAACGGGTTGAACCAGGCTTTGGAGATCGTCATGGTTTCCAGGATCTTGTTGTTCGTGAACAGCTGATACAGTGTTGCCGGGAACTCCATCATGGACATGGCGAAGATGATTCCAAGAACGGCTGACGAAGCGACGCCGATGGGGAGGTGCTGGGTCTGGGCTTTGGTCGCCCGGCCATTAACCATCCGACCGGCATACTGTACGGGAATCCGGCGTTCTCCCAGGGAGAAGTAGACTACACCGATGAACAGCGCCAGGAGCAGCAAAGTGACCAGGATCGCGTTCATGGGATTGCCGGAAGCAGTCAGTGCCATCTGCTGCAGCGTCTGCGGCAGTCTGGAAATGATATTGATGAAGATCAGAACCGAGATACCGTTTCCGATTCCATACGAGGTGATCTGATCGCCCAGCCACATGAGGAAGAATGTTCCGGCCACGAGGGTCAGGATAATCAGAATAACGGCGGATGCGCTGCGGTTGCTGACCGCGCCGGTGTTGGCGACCAGAACATAGGTTCCGTAGGCCATCAGGGCTGAGATTGCAAGGGCTGCATACCGGGTCCAGTTCTGGATTTTCTTCCGGCCTTCTTCGCCTTCCTTCTGGAGGTTTTCCAGGGGCGGAATGGCGACGGTCAGAAGCTGCATGATAATTGAGGCATTGATGTAGGGAATGACGCCCAGTGCGAACAGACTGAAGCGTCCCAGTGCACCGCCTGAAATCAGGTTGTACAGACCGAGCAGGTTGCCCTGATTGGTCAGGTTGGCTAAATCCCGTGGATCAACGTAAGGTACTGTGATGTGATTTCCAAGGCGGAAAACAAAGACGATGAGAAGCATAAATAACATTTTTTTCCGCAGTTCTTTTGTTTTCCAGGCATTGGTAAAAATCTCAAACATTATAGAACCTCCGCTTTTCCTCCAGCAGCTTCAATCTTTTCAGAAGCAGACTTAGAGAACTTACTTACCTTTACAGTTAATGCTTTTTCGATAGTTCCGTTTCCTAAAATCTTAACGCCGTCAAGCTTTTTGGAGATCACGCCTTTCTCTAAAAGCAGCTGTTCGGTCACTTCAGTTCCATTTTCAAATATGTTCAAACGATCTAAATTGATGGCATTGTATTCCTTGCTGAAAGGATTGGTGAAGCCTCTCTTGGGCAACCGCCGGAACAGAGGCATCTGTCCGCCTTCGAAGCCGGGTCTTACACCGCCGCCGGTTCTGGAATTCTGACCTTTTTCTCCTTTACCGGAGTTTCTTCCAAGGCCTGATCCGGTTCCGCGTCCAAGCCGCTTGGGGGCTTTTCTGGATCCTTCCGGGGATTTGAGCTCATGTAATTTCATCGTGTTACACCTCCTTGACTAAAAAATTATTCTTCTACCTTCAGGAGATAAGAGATCTCCTTGATCATGCCGTTGATGGCATCATTGCTCTCTTTTTCAACCGTCTTGCCGATTTTGGACAAGCCCAGGGCCTTGGCGGTCGCAATGTGAGATTTCTTTCTTCCGATCAGACTCTTGGTCAGTGTAATCTTCATTGTTCTCCTCCTATCCCCGGATCTCGTCAGCGGTCTTGCCGCGAAGCTTGGCGATCTTATCTGCGGAACGCAGTTCAGACAGGCCGTTCAGCGTAGCGCGAACCATGTTTCTGGGGTTGTTGGATCCCAGGGACTTGGCGCGAACGTCTTTCAGTCCGGCAAGTTCAAGGACTGCTCTGGCAGGTCCTCCGGCGATAACTCCGGTACCTTCCTTGGCGGGCATGATCAGAACGCGTCCGGTTCCGAATATACCGTCGATGGAGTGAGGTACTGTCGTTCCGTCCAATGCGACCTCAATGAGGTTCTTCTTGGCGTCTTCGATTCCTTTTCTGATGGCTTCCGGAATTTCAATGGACTTGCCAGTTCCGACACCAACATGTCCGTTTTCATCTCCAACGACAACGAGTGCGCTGAATCTGAAATTACGTCCACCCTTGACAACCTTCGTTACTCGGCCGATTTTAACGACTTTTTCTTTCAGGTCCAGTGTGCTTGGATCAATTCTCAATTGATGTTACCTCCTTCTAGAATTCAAGTCCTGCTTCTCTTGCGGCATCCGCAAGGGCTTGGACTCGTCCATGGTAGATGTAGCCGCCGCGGTCGAATACAACTTTGTCGATTCCGGCATTCTTGGCCTTCTTCGCTACTGCTTCGCCGACTTTCTTGGCAGCTTCGATGTTCCAGCCAGTTCCTTCAAATTCCTTATCCAGGCTTGAGGCGGCAACCAGGGTAACACCCTTTGTATCATCGATGATCTGAGCATAAATATTCTTTTCGCTCCGGTAGACAGAAAGTCTGGGACGCTCGGAAGTGCCTGTGACTTTTCTTCTCACTCTTACGTGACGTCTTTCTCTGGAAGCGGTTTTGTTTTCCTTCTTAAACATCGCGATTCACTCCTTTACTTACCAGTCTTTCCGACTTTACGACGGATCTGTTCGCCTTCGAACTTAATACCCTTTCCAAGGTACGGTTCCGGCTTTCTCCATTTACGGATATCCGCCGCCATGTCGCCGACCTTTTCCTTGTCAATTCCCTTGACAATGACTTTGGTCGGAGCCGGTGTTTCAAAGGTAACCCCTTCCAGGGCGACGATTTCAACCGGATGGGAGTAACCCAGGTTCATGACCAGCTTGTTTCCCTGAACACTGGCTCTGTAACCGACGCCGTTGAGTTCAAGGTTCTTCTGGTAACCAGCGGTAACACCGACAACCATGTTGTTGATGAGAGCTCTGGTCAGGCCATGCAGGGCACGGTCTTCCTTCAAATCGGAAGGTCTGGTTACAACGATCTCGTTGTTCTCATTCTTCTCGATATTCATTCTATTGTTAAACGCTTTTTCAAGCTGTCCTTTTGGTCCCTTGACAGTGACGACATTGTCGTCTGACACTGTGAAAGTTACACCATTGGGAATTGCTATCGGCGCTTTGCCTACTCTTGACATACTATAGTTTCCTCCTTAGCTGTAACTTCTACCAGATGTAGCAGATTACTTCGCCGCCGAGTCCTAAATTACGGGCTTCCTTATCCGCGACCATCCCCTTGGAGGTTGAGATCACGGCAGTGCCCAGGCCATTCAGAACCTTCGGAACTTCACCTGACTTGCAATATACTCTTAATCCGGGCTTCGAGATTCTCTTGAGTCCCTTAATTACCTTCTCCTTGCCTTCGCCATACTTCAAAGTGAGCTTCATCATGGGAATGATTCCCACGTTGTACTCTTCTACACTCTTGATATAGCCTTCCTGCAGAAGGATCTCCACAACGGCTTTCTTGACCTTGGAAGACGGTACTTCCACTGATTCATGCCTTGCATCATTTGCGTTCCTGATTCTTGTTAAAAGGTCCGCAATCGGATCTGTCATCATATCTTATATGCCTCCTTTCCTAAAATTACCAGCTGGCCTTGCGCACGCCTGGGATTTCGCCCTTATACGCAAGTTCTCTGAAGCATATACGGCATACACCATATTTTTTCAATACTGAGTGAGGTCTTCCACAGATTCTGCATCTTGTGTAAGCCCGGGATGAGAATTTCGGTTCTCTCTTCCATTTTTCGATCATAGCTTTACGTGCCAAATCTATTTACCTCCTAGTTCTGTGCGAAGGGCATGCCGAGGAATCTTAACAGTTCTCTGGCTTCCTCATCGGTTTTTGCTGTGGTTACGAACACAATGTCCATTCCCCGGACTTTATCGATCTTATCGTATTCGATTTCCGGGAAAATGAGCTGTTCTTTAATACCCAGCGAGTAGTTGCCTCTTCCGTCAAAGCTCTTGTCTGAAATTCCGTGGAAGTCACGGACACGGGGAAGAGCGATGTTGATGAGTTTGTCAGCGAATTCGTACATGTTCGCTTTTCTTAAGGTGACCTTGGCTCCGATGGCCATGTTCTCTCTTAATTTGAAGTTGGCAACGGATTTCTTCGCACGGGTAATGACCGGCTTCTGTCCGGAGATGATCTGGAGGTCCGATACGGCGGATTCCAGAACTTTGGAGTTTTCCTTAGCTTCGCCAACGCCCATGTTGATCACGATCTTTTCGAGCTTTGGCACTTCCATGACGTTCTTGTATCCAAACTTTTCCATCATGGCTGCTACAACTTCATTGTTGTATTTATCCTGTAATCTTGGCATATGTTACCTCCTGTTTAAAGTTCGCTGTCGCAGGCTTTGCAGTACCGTACCTTGGCACCGTCTTCCCGGAAGCGGTAGCTGGGACGTACGCCTTTTTTACAGGTTTCGCACCACAGCATGACCTTGCTGGAATTGATGGGCGCTTCCATCTTTACGATCTCGGATTTCATGGCATTCTTGGAAGCCTTCAGGTGCTTGGTGACGATGTTGACATCTTTCACCAGAACCGTGCCCTTCTTCGGATGCGCTTCCAGGATCTCACTCTTTACGCCCTTGTCGTTACCGGAGATCACGACAACTTTGTCATTTTTTCTAACATGCATTTTCATTGTCTCTCACTCCTTATATTACTTCTGGAGCCAGGGAAAGGATCTTCTGGAAGTCCTTGTCTCTCAACTCTCTGGCTACAGGCCCGAAAATACGGGTACCTTTCGGGTTCTTGTCATCTTTGATGATTACGGCTGCGTTTTCATCGAACCGGATGTAGGTACCGTCCACTCTGCGGACTCCCTTGACGGAACGTACGATGACCGCTTTCACTACATCACCCTTCTTAACAACTCCGCCTGGTGTTGCGGACTTTACGGAAGCGACGATGGTGTCTCCTATATTTCCATACCTTCTTCTGGATCCGCCCATAACCCGGATGCACATAATTTCTTTCGCACCTGAATTATCAGCGACCTTTAAAAGTGTCTGTTGCTGAATCATTTCTGACCTCCTTCCAAAGCCTTACTTGGCCTTCTCTATGATTTCGACCAGTCTAAAGTGTTTGTCCTTTGACAAAGGTCTTGTTTCCATGATTAAAACTCTGTCGTTAATCTGAGCTTCGTTCTTTTCATCATGGGCCTTGTACTTAGTGGTCCGATTAACGGTTTTTCCATACAGCGGATGTCTGACCTTGGTTTCGATGGCTACGACAATGGTCTTGTCCATCTTGTTGGAGACAACGCGGCCGATGAGAGTTTTTCTATTTTTTCTGCCCGCAGATTCCATTACTTCGGTCGCTACGGTTTCATTTTTAACTTCTTCCATGTTTTAATGACCTCCTTTCAAAGTCTACTGCTCTACAACGGAGCCAATTTCCTGTTCTCTCAGAACAGTTTTGATCTGAGCGATGGATTTCTTGACTTCTTTGATTCTGATCGGATTCTCGAGCTGACCGGTGGAAAGCTGGAACCGGAGGTTGAAGAGCTCTTTCTTCAGATCAGTCAGTCTGGCTTCTAAATCTTCAGAAGAATTCTTTCTGATTTCGTTAAGTTCTCTGGTCCTCATTACTCTTCACCACCCATTTCTTCAAAATCTTTTCTTGTAACAAATTTTGTGGAGATCGGCAGTTTGTGGGATGCAAGTCTCATGGCCTCGCGGGCACGATCCTCGTCGACTCCGGCCAGTTCAAACAGAACGCGGCCCGGCTTCACGACGGCAACCCAATATTCAACTGAGCCCTTACCGGATCCCATACGGGTTTCAGCCGGTTTTTCGGTGATGGGCTTATCAGGGAATATTTTGATCCACTGCTTTCCACCTCTTTTAATATAACGATTTATGGCAACACGGGCAGCTTCGATCTGGTTGGATGTGATCCAGCCGGGTTCCATAGCCTGAAGACCAAACTCGCCGTAGGCAATAAAATTGCCTCGGGTTGCTTTTCCTCGCATATTGCCCTTCTGCTGCTTTCTGTGTTTCACTCTCTTAGGCATTAACATGTGTCGTTCCTCCTTTCAAAAGATCCTAGTTTCTCTGGCTCTTGTCTTCCTGGTTCTTTTTAACAGGAAGGATCTCGCCCTTGTACACCCAGACCTTGACACCGATCTTTCCGTAGATCGTATCAGCCTCGGCGAATCCGTAATCAATGTCAGCTCTCAGAGTCTGCAGCGGAATGGTTCCTTCATGGTAAGCCTCGGACCGGGCAATTTCTGCTCCGCCCAGACGGCCTCCGCACATGGTTTTAACACCCTTGACTCCATAAGCTCTCATGCCTCTCTGGATGGTCTGCTTCATGGCGCGGCGGAAGGAAATACGCTTTTCCAGCTGAGCGGCGATGTTTTCAGCCATCAGCTGAGCATTGGCATCGACATTCTTCACTTCGACGATGTTTAAAACTACATTCTTATCAGGAGTCAGCGCACTGATCTCTTTTTTCAGCTGATCAATCCCTGAACCACCCTTTCCGATGACGATGCCCGGCTTGGCGGTATAGATGTTCAGCTTTAATCTCTTGGCAGCCCGCTCGATCTCGATCTTGGAGATACCGGCTGTGTAGAGCTTCTTCTTAACAAATTCTCTGACTTTATTGTCTTCGACGAGGTTGTCGGCGAAGTTTTTCTTATCAGCGTACCATCTGGAATTCCAGTCTCTGATGACGCCGACTCTGAATCCGTTTGGATTAACTTTCTGTCCCACTAGCTTTTTACCTCCTTATGCTCTTTCTGCGACGACCACGGTGATGTGGCTGGTTCTCTTGAAAATGGAGAAGGCCCGACCCTGTGCATGGGGCTGGAATCTCTTAATGATAGGACCAGGTCCAACGTGGCACTCGGTAACATAAAGGGCGTCGCGGTCCAGTTCCAGATTGTTTTCAGCATTGGCTGCTGCACTCTTAAGGACTTTGCCGACTACAACAGCGGCGTCTTTGGGAGTGTACTGCAGAATAGCCAGGGCTTCGTTGACATTCTTGCCGCGGATGAGGTCCAGCACGATGTTGACCTTCATGGGGCTCATGCGAACATATTTGGCAACTGCTTTGGCAGTTACTTTTTCCATGGCGGCGGCTTTCGCTGCTCTTCTTTCTGCTTTTTCTTCCTTGGTCAGATGAAGCTTTTCCTTCTTCACAGCCGTTTTTTCAGCGAGGCGGACGCGGCGGTCTTCACGCTTGGCTTTTGCCTTGGCGCGGCCGGCGCTGCGGCGCTCGTCCTTTTCAACGGACTTTTTGGACTTCGGTGCTTCGTTAACCACTTCGGTGGAAGGAGCCTCTGTCGTTTCTACCGTTTCATTTACGTTCAATTCATCAAACATTTAGTACTCCTCCTTCCTATCTCATTTTGGACTTTTTCTCAGAGGCATGGCCTCTGTAAGTGCGGGTGAACGCGAATTCGCCCAGCTTATGTCCCACCATATCCTCGGAGATGTAAACCGGGATGTGTTTTCTGCCGTCATGGACAGCGATGGTGTGACCGATCATTTCGGGGAAGATGGTTGATGACCTGGACCAGGTCTTGAGTACCTTCTTTTCTCCCTTAGCATTCATTTCTTCTATTTTCTTCATAAGACCTTCGTGTACGAAAGGTCCCTTCTTAATTGATCTGCTCAAGTTCTTCCTCCCTTCGAGAATTCAAGGTGAAAAGCAATCCCGAAGGATTACTTCTCATTCCTTCTCTTGACGATAAGTCTGTCAGAGTATTTTTTGTGCTTTCTTGTTCTAAGACCCAGTGCCGGTTTACCCCAGGGAGTAAGCGGGCCGGGACGGCCGATCGGAGTCTTTCCTTCTCCACCACCATGGGGGTGATCCACGGGGTTCATGACGGAACCTCTGACGGTGGGACGGATGCCAAGGTGTCTGACGCGTCCTGCATTACCATAGTTCTCAATTTCGTGAGTGGTATTGGAGACGGTTCCGATCGTAGCCTTGCACTCGATCCGGACGTATCTCATTTCGCCGGAAGGAAGTCTCAAGGTGGCGTAGTCGCCTTCCTTAGCCATCAGCTGAGCGGATGCACCGGCGGAACGGACCATCTGGGCCCCTTTGCCTCTCTGCAGCTCAATGTTGTGGATGACAGTACCGACCGGGATGTTCTTCATCGGAAGCGCGTTGCCTGGCTTAATGTCAGCCTTCACGCCGGATTCAACCTTGTCGCCGACTTTGAGTCCGACCGGGGTGATGATGTATCTTTTCTCTCCATCAGCATAGACGATGAGTGAGATGTATGCGGAGCGGTTCGGATCGTACTCGATGGTTGCGACCTTTCCCGGAATGCCGTCCTTGTCTCTCTTAAAGTCGATGATTCTGTATTTCTGCTTGTGTCCGCCACCTCTGTGTCTGACAGTGATCTTTCCATGGGCATTACGTCCGGCCTGTTTCTTCTTGGTGACAAGAAGCGATTTTTCAGGCTTGTCGGTCGTGATCTCCTCAAAGGTGCTCATGGTCATTTGTCTTCTGGAAGGTGTCGTCGGTTTAAAACCTCTGATTGCCATTGTTGTTTCCTCCTGTGATTATTATCTGGCTCACTTGCCAATAGTGGGATAAAATCCCCTTCAGCCTGGGTAGGCTTTGGTTCAGCCTGATTCCAGGTCTGAAAGTCAGTCCATTGCGGCCTGACTTACTCTGTTGCCAGAGTAATTAGTTCATGTTTTCGAAGAACTCGATGGACTTGGAGTCCTGTGTCAGAGTTACGACAGCCTTCTTGGTGTCGGGACGCTTGCCCATGTGAACGCCGACCCGCTTGTCCTTGCCAAGGCGGTTCTGAGTCTTCACGGATTCGACGGTTACGCCAAATGCCTCTTCGACTGCGTTCTTAATCATGGTTTTGTCTGCATCGACATGAACTAAGAATGTGTACTTTCTTGCTTCCATACCAGCCATTGATTTTTCAGTGATGACCGGTTTTCTGATGATATCCCAGCTTGTCAGCTTCAATGCCATTATGCGTACACCTCCTCAATTTTCTTGACTGCATCCTGAGTCAGGATGAGCTTTTCATATTTTACGATGTCATAAACATTGATGTTGTTGCAGGGGACCATGGTGATCCCTTCAATGTTTCTGGCGCTCTTGTACGCGTTCATTTCCACATCACCGGTAACGATGAGGGCTTTCTTCACGGACAGCTTCTTGAGCAGTTCAGCCATAGTTCTGGTCTTGGGAGCTTCCATTTTCAGGGAGTCAATAACCAGAACGTTCTCTTCTTTAACCTTTGAGGATAAAGCAGATTTCATGGCAACTCTCTTCATTGACTTCGGAATGGCCATTCGGTAGCTTCTCGGCTTCGGAGCGAAGACGATACCACCATGTGCCCACTGCGGTGAACGGGTGGAACCCTGACGAGCCCGGCCAGTTCCCTTCTGACGCCACGGCTTGATTCCGCCTCCGGAAACTTCCGCTCTGGTCTTGGCTGACTGGGTTCCCTGTCTCTTGTTAGCAAGGAGAGCCAAGATGACCTGATGCATTGCAGCTTCGTTGACCGGGAAATCGAACACTGACGCGTTCAGTTCCACATCGCCAACCTGGCTGCCTTCAATGTTATATAATCCAACTTTCGGCATTTTTTAGTCCTCCTTCCTAAGCTTTTACGCTGTTTCTGATCACAACGGTTCCCTTGTTGGGACCTGGGATTCCGCCCTTGATCAAAATCACGTTGCGTTCCGGCATAACCTTGACGATCTCAAGATTGAGCACGGTTCTTTTGACATTACCCATGTGACCGGGCATTTTTCTATTTTTGAAGGTTCTGGAAGGATCGGAGGATGCTCCCTGGGAACCAGGTGCACGGTGGAACTTGGATCCGTGGGTCTCAGGACCGCGGCTGAAGTTCCATCTCTTGATAACGCCCTGGAATCCCTTTCCTTTGGAAATACCGGAAACGTCAATCTTTTCGCCTTCTGCGAACACATCTACTTTGATTTCATCTTTTAGATTGTATGAGGAAATATCTTCCAGCCGGAATTCCTTCAGGAACCGTTTGGGAGTTACACCTGCCTTAGCGAATGTACCCTTTCTCGGTTTGTTGACGAGAGATTCTCTGATCTCGCCGAATCCAACCTGGATTGCATTGTAGCCTTCTTTTTCCTCTGTTTTGATCTGTACAACGACGTTTGGCAGTGCTTCAACGACGGTAA
Organism: Clostridiaceae bacterium HFYG-1003; assembly: GCA_024579835.1. NCBI lineage: Bacteria > Bacillati > Bacillota > Clostridia > Eubacteriales > Clostridiaceae > Clostridiaceae bacterium HFYG-1003. Next base: position 3,234,796 of record CP102060.1, on the reverse strand, counting down.
CAGGGATCATTCTGCCTTGTTCATCGAAAATCTGGGTCATCCCGATTTTCTTTCCCATGATTGCTTTCTTCATTACATATACCTCCTGTAAATATTAGCGGATCGCAAAGGCTTCCTTTGCGGTCATAATGATTTTTAGGGATTACCTAGAACCATTAAAGCTTGATTTCGATATCGACGCCAGCAGGCAAATCAAGTCTCATAAGGGCATCGACAGTCTTTGGGGTCGGGTTGATGATGTCGATCAATCTCTTGTGAGTCCGGATTTCGAACTGTTCTCTGGAATCTTTGTACTTGTGGACTGCCCGAAGGATCGTAACGATCTCCTTGTCGGTCGGCAGCGGAACGGGTCCTACGACCTTCGCGCCTGAATTCTTAGCGCTGTCCACGATTCTCTCTGCGCTCTGATCCAATAAAGAGTGATCGAAGGCTTTGAGTCTGATTCTGATTTTCTGAGTTGCCATGTTTTTCCTCCTTTTCTGGTACGTATTACTTCCACGCACAACAGCGGTATCACCGTAAACTGTCCCGGGTGTGTCATCGAAAAAATGCGCACGCCGAACAGCCGATGACTCCGACGTCTCGGCTTGAGGCCGAGGCTTGCTCATCAGGAATTCCCTGGAAGTCCAGCCACCTCCTGAGTCATCGCTACTGTTTCGCAACTTAATTATTATACTACAGAAGCACCGCTCTCATCAATACTTTTTCTTCGACCCGAAAAAAAATATCTTGAAAAGGCCATACTCCCGCATTCTAAATCATCAAGCTTTCTAATTCTAAAGCAAGTCCTAATAAAAAACAACAACTTTTCAAAAGTTAGCCCAAATGAGGCCTGGAAATTCTTGACATGATAAATTATCCCTGAGTTTCCCTTCGGTCAGCCCCGTCATATCCCCAATGTGTTTCACGCTTGTCTCAGCCACTTCTTCGCATCGATCGATTCGTCAGCTCCTTCCTATTATTAAGTCAGCCCTTGGCTCCCCCTCCGGAGGATTTCTAACTGAGCATCCTAAATAAATAAAAAAGATCGGATCCCTGCATCTCCAGAGTAGTCAGGGATCCAATCATATCCTATTATGGCTTTCTAATTTAATGGTGCCTCCTCCAGGCCGCGTTTCTGTCCGCAGCAGCGTTCTGACATCATTGGCCTTACAACCGGGGAACCCTTCGATCCGGCAGCTTGATCATTCCTGTTATTCATGGACTCACCGATGGCTTGATCATTGCAGAATAAGTGCAGTTCCGGTTCAGACGGCCTTTACTCACCGGCTGAGCGAACCTGATCCGGGCGGTACTCCAGGATATCGCCCGGCTGACAGTCCAGCGCCTTGCAGATTTCCTCCAGGGTTGAAAAGCGAATCGCCTTTGCCTTTCCGTTCTTCAGGATGGAAATATTAGCCATGGTAATGCCCACCCGCTCAGACAGTTCGGTTACGCTCATTTTGCGACGGGCCAGCATGACATCTAAGTTGATTATTATTGCCATAATACCCTCCTCATACCGTCAGGTCCTGGTCGGTTTTCAGCTCAATGGCCTGACTGAGCAGTTTTTCCAGCACGGCGGCAAACACCGCAACCACCGCCGGAGCCACGACCAGAAACAGTCCGATCAGAATAATGCCCGGCGCATCATCCACTTCACCTGCAATATAAAATAGAGGAAGTCCGAGCACGTAGAGTCCGGCAATCATCCCGGCATAGCGCTTGATGCGCCGGATCGCCTGGACCGCTAACTCAGAAAACGCCTGCCCGGCATCAATGAGGCTGAGCAGCTTCAGGGCCTGAGCCAGTGCCAGATAGAAGGGAATTGCCGTCAGATATATGACCATCAGTATGGCATAAAGCACTCCGGCCATTGCCGAACTTCCTTGGGCTGCTTCCCGGATCACGATGGGATAAAGGGCGATTGCCAGGACCAGAACCGGAAAACCGATCAGAATAACCGCCAGTTTCAGAAACCAGGTTTCTTTCTTCAAGATAACACCTCAAATTCTTGACTTGTTACCTGATTGTAACACTCTTTTTATCGATATTCAATAAAATCATCTTATGATTCAATATGAAAGGCGGTATGCGCAGTAGTGGCCTGCATATAAATCAAAGGGGATCCATCCAGTCCTGACATGCATGTGACTTTTGAAGTGATCTGTGCCAGGTCATACATGTCTCGTACAGCAGCAGGCTGGTTGTTCATTTGATATATTCTGCGGCAAACCCTTTTTACAGTCATTTCCAAAATGATTCCGGTGTATTTCAGAGTAATCCGGTGGACTCGGGTATCCCCCAGCGGTCTCACCGGGGATCGCAAACCGTTCTTTTCCCACCCGCTTTTCGCCCTTATTCTATCTTTCCAATATTGGAGGTCTAATATGGAACAACCAATTATTCCAGATGCATTGCCGCTGTCCCAGGGAGAATTCCAATCCCGCCTTGCCGGCAGCAAAGAATTGATTCAAACGATTCATCCGATGCGACGACGCCTTCTGACGTTATTTGGCATCCCGATGGCCTGGTTCTTCGCCAATCATTATCTGGCGACTCCCCGAGGCTTCTACCAGGCTTTGTTCTGGCCGTTTTTCGTCCTGGTTGGCTTCTGGTTCTTCAAGGATTACCTCCGGTACCGGGACATCACCGTGGCCTTTGCCCTGGGGGCGGTTCTGGCCGGTTCCGCCCATGCCGCTCTGTATGCTTCGGTCCCGCTGTCCGTGATCAATTTTATCGGACTGCCGCTTCTGGCTGTATTCAGCCTCGTTCTGGCATTGCGAAGCCATCCGAACATGACACCTAGGCCATTCCTGACCGCTCTGGACGTCCTTCTGACCGGCCCTTTGCGCAGCTTGTACTACCTGCCTGGTTTTTTGAGAAGCCCGGGGCACAAGCCCGTCAAAGCCACCTGCCGAAAGACTGCTCAGGACGTTGTGATTGGATTGCTCATCACCTTGCCCCTGATTCTCTTCCTGCTCAGTCTGCTGACCCGGGCGGATGCCGAATTCGCCCGTTCCCTCGGGAGTTTCTGGCAGAACTTCCTGTCCGGTTTCCAACTGAGCCAGGCGGCGAGCCGGATCGTTGGCACTCTTATGGCCCTGGTCTATTTTCTTGGGGTGATCATCACTCTCCTGCTGACCAGAGACCATCCACCGATGGTAATCAGCACGGATTCCAAACACTCTTCGACGATTTCACTGGTGGTTCTCTGGTCGGTCAATACTCTGTACGCCCTGTTTACTCTGACGCAGTTCCGTACTCTGTACTTCCCCAAAACAGCGTTAAGCGCAATGAATCAGAGCATTTCCCAGTACGCCCGATCCGGCTTCTTCAGTCTGCTTCTGGTACTGGCCATCAACCTGCTCTTGCTGTGGGTGCTGTACAGCTTTACCAATGACTCTCCCCTGACGAATCGCTGGATGAAATCCGGTTTTCTCCTGATGATGCTCTTCACGGCCAACATGATTATCTCCAGTTTTTACAAGATGGGGCTGTATGAGTCCGAATTTGGCTACACTCATCTGAGGCTGTTCGTCAAGTTCGCACTAATCTTCTTTGCCCTTGGTCTCATCCTGGTGGGATTGCATCTGGCCGGCAAAAACCGCAGTCTGCTGAAATCATTGACTCTGCTGGCGCTGAGTCTCTATATGGTACTGAACCTGCTGAACCTGGACGGTCTGATCGCAGTCAAAGCTCAGTCAATTTACCAGAACCGGGGACGGCTTGATATCGCCTACCTGTCGGAACTGACAGCGGATGCCTACGGCCCCATGAAAGCCGCCTTCCAGTTTGATCAGTCCAGCGACCCCCGAATCATCGAGCTGAAAAATAAGTACACCGGCAAGATCTACCATGACCTGAATGATGAGTATCTCCTGCTGCACCCTCTGGCCAGAACGCTGAGTGAACTTCGAATCAGACCTTAATGTTCGCCCCACATAATCCAAAATGCAACCATTTCTGAAATGGAGAACCTGGTGAACTTCCCATGCTCTGTGCATGTGGCTGGTCTCTCATAAAACTACAAAAAATCAGCCTTGGAAAGCTCAAATCCTGAGAGGGACAGCTGAAGGCTGCCCGCCGAAACAGTCGATCCTACACAAAGAGCAGAGCAGCCCCCAGGCTGCTCTGCTCTTTGCTTGTGGTCAGATCCGCATTGTCGGATTCGTCTTGTCGTCGGATTCGTCTTGTCATCGGATCCGTCTTGAAACGTGAGCCCTTTTGGGTCGCTCAGCTCCTAGGAGCCAATCTTGCGGGAGAATCCCATTAAATCCATCTGGAGGTTGAATATGTCATTGGCGGTCAGCCCGGAGAGGCTGCCTCTGACAAAGTCTTTCTCGGAACAGGAACTGATTCCGTCGCGGCGGCAACCCGTTCCGGCAATAATGGTCGGAACCCCGTCACCGGAGTGATCCCGCACTTCGCAGGGAGTTGAATGATCGGCAGTGAAGGAGATCAGGCATTGCTCCAGATCAACGGCCCGCATCAGATCCCCCATCATCGCGTCAATCGCTTCGATCATCCCGATCTTTTTCTCCGGCGCATTGTCATGGCCGGCCAGATCGGTGGCTTTGATATGAACGACAACCCAGTCATATCCCTGATGGACAAGCTCAATCGCCCAGTCTGACTTTCCCTTTAAATTGGTATCAAAGCTGCCGGTGAACGAGTCGTCGGTAAACACGCTCATTCCTACAATGCCGGCGATGCCAAGCACCGTTAAATCCCCTCCGATGCAGGCTCCTCTGATCCCATTGCGTTCTTTCAGGGTCTGGAACGCCATTTTCTGACCGCTGCCCCGGGTCAGGATGACATTGGCCGGTAGCAATCCCTGGACCAGTCTGGCCTGGTTGACCGGATGATCATTGAGTACCGGTGTAGCCCGGGTGAGAAATTCCCAAAGCAGCTCAGCCGTTCTGGCGGCTTCGGCGCTTCCATCCGTTCCCTGCGGCCGGGGCAGAAGCTCCCCTTCATGAGCCGTCCCCGGATCCGCATCGCTGACCCGGTCGGACAATCCGCGGCCGCGCAGCACAACGGCTACCCGGTGCTCGGTCAGTTCCTTGACCAGGACTGTCGTTCCATCACTCAGAACCATGCCGGTCAAAGCGTCCGCCAGAGAGGCGGTACCGGTTCTGATCCGGCCGGCGCGCCGGTCAATAACAATTCCAGCCTCGTCGATGGTGGCGAAATTCCCCCGAAACGCCACGTCGCCGTCCATCAGGTCCAGGCCGCCGCTGAACGCCTCCAGCGGTCCCCGACCGGAATAGGTCACGGCACTGTCATACCCAAAGATATGAAGATGCCCGACATCGGTGCCAACCGGCTTGCCTGGCGCGATGGGGTAGACATTGCCCGTCATGCCCATCGCGGCCAGCTGGTCCAGATTCGGTGTCAGAGCCGCTTCCAGCGGAGTTTTATGATTCAATCGCGCAATGGGACGGTCACCCAGCCCATCCGCAATGATCAGCAGTCCTTGTTTCTTTCTCATAGTTGATTCCTTTCTATGGTTAAGCCGCTTGCTTCTGAAGCAGATCGCGGTTCTTCCACATGAACGCAGCAGACAGCACCAGTCCCAGGACGACGATGACCGTTCCGTGGATCGGATTGCGACGGAAGAGGTTCATGGCAAACTTGACTTCTTTTCCGGATTTGACTTCGGCAAAGTCAAATCCGCCGAACACCTGACCATCCGTCGTTTCGATGGAGAAGGGTTTCTTATCGCTGAAATCAACGATATTCAGGAGTTCCCGTTCAGCAGGCACGCCCATCTTGAGCTGGTAGGCGGCAATGTCCACCGGAGTGGTATTGCGGAATTTATAGCCGACTTCAATCACATCGTTTGGCAGAGTTTCCCCTAAATCCGCCTCTTCGCCAACGTACTGGCCCTCCAGCCGGAAGGATGCAACAACTGAAACCTCGGTCTCTTTCTCCTGGAAGCTCATGGTATAGTAGCTTAAGTCACCCAGCTCCGTTTTTTCAGGCATGCTGAGGATGGTTCCGGTCGTCGCGGTCACCTGGATCAGCTCCGCTTTCTTGTTGAACGGGAAGACGATCTGTCCCAGTTCATTGGTCGTTGCCGTGACGCTCTGATTCAATACGGCGTGATCTCCCTGCGGTACAACCTGATCTTCAATCCGGGTAATCCCGGATAAGCCTTCGGCCAGCACCGGAGTCCAAAGCATGCTGAAGGTCAGCAGCAGGACGGCAAAAATTCTGAGTTTTTTCATGTTCCGTTTCCTCCTATGCGATCCCAAGAATCTTGAACCAGGTCAGCGCGGCAACCACCATGAGACCCCACTTCACCAGCAGCACCAGAACTCCGTAGGTGAGCTGCTCCAGCACTGTAAAGAATCCGGTTCCGTAGTAGATCAGGTTGACCTTGGAATGCGGCGGCAGAGTAATGGTATCGGCGATGCAGAAGGCAGCCGGCAGAGCCAGCGCAACCGGATCATAGCCAGTGGCCTTGGCGATTCCGATGATGGTCGGGATCAGGATAATGGTTCGTACCGTCTTGGAGGTAAACAGGAAGTGGCTGAAGCTGGCGATAAAGGTTACGACGGCAAACAGCACGATAAAGCTCATGTTTTCAATCCCGATGCGGGAGAAGATCTTATTCAGGCCCCAGGCCGCCAGACCGGTTTCATCCAGCGCGACGCCGCCGGCATAAGCGCCGCAGGCAAAGATCAGAAGATTCCAGGAAATCTTGGCTTCCTTCCACTTCAGGATGCCAATATAGGGCATGAAGAACATGGCGGCCGACAGGAGCGCGACCATGACCAGGCTGAGCCGGAAGCCAAAGAACTTCAGCTGCAGGCTGTCCAGCGCCCAGAGGGAAAGCGTTCCCAGGAAAATGACCAGGGCCTTTTTCTCGTCCAGCGACATCTTGCCCAGCTTGTCTTTTTCCTCACGCAGCCGGGAGATGTCAATCTTTTTGTTTTTTTCGGTCTTGGGCAAAGGAAACAGAACTTTTCCGATGAAGAACATGGCAACCAGGGTGGCAATGGTAACCGGTGCGGATGCCATGAACCACTCCAGCCACGAAACTTCATGACCGGTCAGATCCTTGATGAAGCTGATGGCCAGAATCTGAGATGAGGTTGCGGTCACGATCGCCGCCGTGGACAGATTGTTCGCCTGAATGCCATGCAGAGCCAGCGACTTGCCAAAATTATTCTTCGGGTCCTGGATACTCAGCTCAAAGGCTTCCACCACCAGCAATACGATGGGGAACATCATGGCCGCCCGCGCTGTGGTGGAGGGCACGATAAAAGCGATCAGGAAGTTCGTGGCAATCAGCAGCGCCATAATGCTGTTGGCTGTCTTGCCGAACTTAACCAGCAGCGAGAGTGCCATGCGCTTGGCCAGGCCGCTTTTTTCCATGCCGGACGCGATAATGAAGGCGGCAAAGGTCAGCCAGATCACTTCATATCCCAGAACGCTCATGGCCTGTTCTTCACTCCAGGCTCCTGACAGAGGCAGAGCAACGATCACGAGCAGCGATACTGCATAATTCGGCAGACTCTCTGTGATCCAGAGTGTCAGTGCGGAAAGAAAAATTCCCATCGCCATTTTACCGGCGTAGGACAATCCTTCGGGTGTCGGCATCAAATAAATCAGTGCAAAGATGATAAAGGCCAGCGGCAGACCGAAGAACTTCATTTTTTGCTCAAACGGACTTTTCTGCTTGGTCACTTTTACTGGTGATTCCATTTCCATATCCCCTTCCATTCCATTCCAACGATGTCCAGCTTTAATGCCCGGGTTGTCAAAGCTGGCTGTTCAGTCCTGTGATCCCAGGACAATCCTAATGATAATAAAAAAGCAGAACAATGAACAATCACGACATTTTATCATAATCATCAGCAAAAGTGATAGCAGACTGAAGAAGAACCGATTTCATAAATAAATCTTATTAAGTTAGCTCCTCGATTTTTTTTCTAATTGATGCCTTGGTTTTTATATGCATATGTTTTATACTACAATAAAAAATGTTTATGATAATCCGCCAGGTCAGCGCCGAATGAGGAGGTTTCCGATCGGACTGATTCCTTTCCACCACTGCCTTTCCCCACCGATGCAAGGAGCTGCTATGAATCTGGATTCCATTCAAACCTTTCTTCTTCTGGCACAGACCCAAAGTTTTACCCGAACCGCCGAACAGCTGTTCTGCACGCAGGCTGCCGTATCCATGCGGATCCAGCGCCTCGAGGAGTATTTCGAGTGCGCGCTGTTCACCCGCAACAAGAAACGGGCCGAGCTGACCAAAGAAGGCCAGCTCCTGCTGCCCTACGCTCAGCAGATTCAGAACAGCTTTGCCAACGCCCGAACGCATCTGCTTCAGTCGAAACTGATGGAGGAGTCGCATTTTGCCATCACCTCTTCCAGTACGCCCGGAACTTACATTCTGCCCAGCCTTCTGCTGAAGTTTCAGCAGAAATATCCCTTCATCACCATTGTGAACAACGTCCAGTACACTAAAAATGTGATTGACCAGGTGCTGGACGGAACCTACCCCATGGGCTTTATTTCAAAACCGGAATTCGAGGCTCCGCCGGAGCTGGTCTGTGAGTCCATCCTGGAGGATCCTCTCCTGATCGTTGTTCCGCCGGATCATCGCTTCACGCACCGGCCTTCCATCAACCTGAACGAGCTGGCGGAAGAAACATTTCTGATCTCCAATCCCCATACCTCCCTGATTCCGTATCTGGAACAAGCCGGAAAGTTCAGATTCGATTCCAAGCGCCTGTTCTCCGTCGGCTCCATTGAAGCCATCAAGCAAAGTCTGTACAATCGCATGGGGATATCCATCCTGTCCGAAAGCGCCGTCCGGCAGGAACTGGATCTTGGTCTACTGTGCAGGGTGAATCTGACTCAGTCGATTCCGCTGTGCCGCAACATTTACTATATTCACCGCCGGGACCGCAGACTTACTCTGGCTTCCGACTTGTTCCTGAAGTTCATCCGAGAGTCTCTGACCGAGAATTCGGCCACAGCGTTCCCCGATCCGAAATGATTCCTCGAACCTGCTTCGACCTCATGCAATAAACCAGCCCTGGCTTAACGCCAGGGCTGGTTCGCTGGATGGGGTCTTATTTATGATCCGGAGTAATTCTACACCCGGTTGGTTTAAATTTCTACAGCAGCGACTGGGCAACCGCCTTCGCCTGAGCGAGAACTTCCTCGGTGGGATTCCAGTTGCACTTGATTTCAACATCGGTTACGGGGAAACCGGCTTTTTCAAGCATTTCCCGGAGCACCTTATTGCCTTCACCGCTCCAGCCATAACAGCCAAACACCGCGGCTTTCTTGCCGGTCATCTTCAGTTCCTTCAGGAAGTGCAGCCAGCCGCCGACAGAGGAGAGGATATCCTGTCCCACGGTGGGAGATCCCACCGCGATGGCTTTGGATTTGAAGACTTCCGTCATGATGTCATTCTTGTCGGTGGTCGAGATGCTGTAGACCTTGATCTTGGTGGTCGGCGCCATCTCGCTCAGCTCCTGCGCGATGCGGTGAGCAATCTTCTTGGTGCCGTCCCACATCGTATCATAGATCACCGTGATCTGATCCTCCTGATAGTCATCACTCCACTTGGCATAAGCCTCAATGATCTGCAGCGGATTTTCCCGCCAGATTACGCCGTGGCTCGGAGCGATGATGTCGATGGGCAGGTTGAGTCCGACCACTTCTGTGATCTTTTTCTTGACCAGGGGCGAGAAGGGCGACAGGATGTTGGCATAGTACTTGATAGCCTCTTCCCAGAGCAAACACTGGTCCGCCTTGTCATTGAAGAGCTCGTCGCAGGCAAAGTGCTGGCCGAAGGCATCATTGGAGAACAGGATATTGTCGCCGGTCATATAGGTTGCCATGGAATCAGGCCAGTGCAGCATGCGCATTTCTACGAATACCAGCTGCTTGCCGTTGCCGATGTCCAGGCTGTCCCCGGTTTTCACCACATTGAAGTTCCACTCCGGATGGTGGTACTGTCCCACCAGAGATTTTACGGCATTGGCGGTGCAGTAAATGGGAGTATTGGGAATTTCTTTCATGAGCTGGGGCAGAACACCGGAGTGATCGACTTCCCCGTGATTGACGATGATGTAGTCAATCTTGGCCAGATCCACCTCTTTCTTGAGGTTGTCGAGGAATTCCGTCGAATGCGGGGTCCAGACCGTGTCGATCAAAACTGTTTTTTCTTCCTCAATCAGGTAGGCATTCTGGCTGGAACCATGGTTGACGCTATAGTCATCCCCGTGGAAGGTATCCAGTTCCCAGTCGATTTTTCCGATCCATGAGACGTTGTTCTTGACCGTTCTTTTCATTAATTCATACTCCTTTCCTTTGTGGCGATAAGTACTGTTTTTTTCTTCGCGGTGTGAGTGAAGACAAGTTCGAGGGTCACAATGGCCCTTGAAACGAGGAAATCAGTGCTGGCATGCAGGATCCGGTGAGATTGTTCACCCCTGTCTTGATTCAGTGGATAGCCCGCCTGGTCTGATCAATGGTTTGTTTCCTCCGTCTTATGCTTTCAGTATAGCGAGGCAATGACCTCAAGAATATGATTCAAATCAACTTTGAAGGAGTTCTTCCAGCCCTTCGATATTTTTCAGCTGAATCCAGCCATGGCCCTTCGTGATGAGGCCTGATTCAGCCAGTTCGCTCAATTTCCGATTCACCGTTTCCTTGGTCAGATGGATGGAGTTTCCGATATCGGACTGGGTCAGTTCCAGCTGATCCGAACCCGTGCGCTGCCGGCGCTCCAGCAGGAACATTACCAGCTTTTTCATGGTGTCCCGGGTCGAAATAATTTCCAGGAGCGCATGGCTCTGATCCAGTTTCAGCGACAGGTACTCCATGATCTTGATTCCGATCCGGGGCTGTTCCATTATGAGCTCCTTGATGCGCTCATAGGAGATTAAACAGATTCCAACCGGACTCATGGTCACTGCCGTTTCCTTCTGCCGCTGGGTGGAGAACAGCTCATCGCCGCCATGGATATCTCCCGGAGTCATTATATCCAGAACAATTTCCTCACCCTCCTGACCGTAGCGGATCAGTTTGACCTTGCCCCGGTGCAGGATAATAAGACGGTCCGTCGGATCGCCTTCTCGAAATATGATTTCCTGATTCGGATAGTCGCGATGCTCAACCAGACGGGCGATGGCATCGATCTCCGCCCGGGACAACTTCATAAATGCGGGCACATGGCTCACACAGACATCCTCGTGGTGGCAGGTCTGGCACTCCTGTGCTTCTGCCTGGGGTTTCATTTCGCTTCTCATGGCCTAATTATAGCATCAAACCAAATGGATGGGCCTACAGGCCCTGCCACCATCCGGTTAACAAATCATGAACCCTGATTCGAAAGCAGCGAGTCCGGTCCGAAGATCCGCTTCCATTTCCGGAGGATTAAGATCAGACCGAATGTGACTTAACCCGGCTGAACCTGTTCCTGGTACCGGCAGTATTCAATCCGCATAAAAAAAGAGACCGGAATGTCTAACCCACACTCCGGCGAAAAGGGAATCAACTAGCAATATACATCCCGTCTGGATTTCAATTGATTCTCCAGAGGAACGATATCCAAATAGAGGGCCTGATGCTCCCGGATGGTCTTTCGAACCGACTCAAGAGCTTCAGGAAAGACCAGGATGGACATGCCGCAGGGTTTGCTGCCCTTGACCTGCCGAGGCGTTGAAGCGATCCGATGATCGATCCCGCTCTGATCCAGCAGATCATGCAATGCCATGCCTTGATCATAGTTTTCAAATAATATATAGTACACCAGGTCTTTAGCCATGGAGCATTTCAACAAAGGCTCCGATCCGTGTGCGCAGCTGTTCCGCATCGGTGTCGGTATAGTCCGTTTCCAGATTGAGTATAGGAATTCCGGCTTCTTTCAGGGCTTTCGTCACATTGAATTTTTCAATGTCGTACAGTCCGCAGAATTTCAGATTGCAGTCAATGACGCCATCCGCTTTGTATTCCCGGGCCAGGCGCAGAATGTCTTCGATCCGGCCCTGATTGGGGGTAAAGCAGGCACAGTTGTTTTTCATGTAGCGCCGGGCCAGTGCGTCATACTGTCCGTCCAGGCTGTTCGGTTTTTCATCCACCAGGTGTTCAAAGTAGCGGGTTCCGGTGCACATTTCTTCACACACCACCACCGCTCCGCTGGTTTCGATAATGTTATGCAGTTTCCAGTTCGGGACTGCCAAAGGCGTTCCGGTGACCAGGATCCGCTTGGTCCCCTGAGGGACTACGGAAACACCATCCCGGATCCGCTCTTCCAGTTCGTCGGCCAGCCGGTTGCACATCTTGGCGCAGCGCTCCGGATCATCAAAGAACGAGATCTGGGTCATCAACAGGGCATCCCGGCCGGAGATCGGCACCACTTCGGATTTTCTGGCATCATAAACTCTGGCCAGAGCCCGTCTTTTCTGATTGAGCAGACGGATTGCCTCACTGAGCTTTTCGGGTGTAACTGGATTCCCTGTGACTTCTTCCACCGTGCCGGCAAAATGAGCAATCTCCTGCTTCCACTTCAGAATATCTTCTTCCCGCTTCATCTGAGGAACATCCATGACATGCATAGGAACTTCCTTCCCGAGAATTTCGTAGGCTTTTTTCTTGCCGTCACAGGTCGTTTCTCCAACGTACATATCGGCAATTTGGAAGAAGGGGCAGGTTTTTCCGAGACGCGCGCCGACGGAAGCTTTTATTAAGGAGCAGGTACTCTTGGGCAGAACCGCCTCCCCGTCCGGAACCCAGAACTGGGAACCGCCGCAAAGACCGGTGACAATGCCATTGGCTGCCACAATCACTTCATCCGGGACAAAGACACAGAAGGTGCCGAAGACTTTCTGACCGTTTTTCTGAGCTTCTACCAGTTCGGCTGGACGGATGCCATGGACCTGTGAGATCACCAAATCCCAGAAATCCATTGCTTTCGGCCGATTTTCCTGAGTCAGGAAAACATCTCCGACTGCCATCGGCAGCACCTGGCACAAAGTATCATGATTCTCCAGGTCCATTCCCAGTTCCCGCCACATCTGTACGTAATCTGACATACTGTTCCTCCATCGATCGAAGATCATCGATCCGCTTTTATTATTTTTTACCTGCCGCTGGCCCTGAATTCCCCTTCATTGCTCCAACCGGTATGCTTTGATCAAATTCTTGTTGATGAAATTCTCTTGTGTGGAATTTCTCTATTGTCGAAAATATCATTGCTGAAATTTTCCTGGTCCAGTTCACTTTTTTCAAGGCTTTCCTTATCACTGACCGGTCAATTGCGCATCGATTCCGAAATTTCTTTCAAGGCTTCCAGGGCCCTCCGGACCTCGGTTTCGGTATTGTACCAGGAAAAACTGAATCGAACCGCGCCGGTGCGATCGGTTCCCAGCGCGCGGTGCAGCCGGGGTGCGCAGTGAGCGCCTGGCCTGGTGGCGATCTCATAGCGCTGGGCCAGTTCATCGGACACTTCCCCAGAATCGAGATCTGCCAGATTTAAAGCGACTATGGCGGCCCGTTCCCGGTCTGAAAAATCGCCATAGATTCGAACGCCTGGAATATCCTTTAGTCCGGCGACAAACTGACGCATCAGCCTCTGTTCGTGTTCGCGAATCACACTCTGACCGGTGGTTTCTATAAAGTCCACCCCTGCGGCCAGTCCAGCAATTCCGTGAGTGTTCAGGGTACCGGCTTCAAGCCGGGCCGGCATGGAATCGGGCTGGCTTTCCTCATAGGAATTCACCCCGGTTCCTCCGACCAGGAGCGGTCGAAGCTTCAGTCCTTCCCTGAAACAGAGTCCGCCGGTGCCCTGTGGTCCCATCAGTCCCTTATGACCGGTAAAGCAAAGCGCGTCGATCCCCATCTCCTGCATATGGACAGGAAAAATTCCGGCGGTCTGTGAGGCATCGACAACAAATGGAATTCCGGCCTCTTGGGCAATCGCTCCGATCGTCACGAGATCCACGAGGTTCCCGGTCAAATTCGAAGCATGCGTTGATATAATGGCACTGGTCGAAGGACGAATCAGCCGACGGAAGTCATCCATGTACAGCCGGCCTTTGGTATCAGACCGCACAAAGCTTAATTTGACCGCCGCTTCGCGCTTCAGGCGATAGAGCGGACGGAGCACTGAATTATGCTCAAGGTCCGTGGTAATGACATGGTCACCGGGGCGTATCAGACCCGTGATTACAGTGTTGAGCGCCTGAGTAGAATTCGCAGTAAAGACCACATGATCGGCCCGGGCACAGCCAAACAACCGGGCCAGGCGAACCCTGGCCTGATAGACGATCCGACTGGCTTCCAGAGAGGATGCGTGAGTCCCCCGGGAAGCATTTCCCATAGAGGTCATTGCCTGAATCACGGCATCGATCACACCGGGCGGTTTCTGAAGGGTCGTCGCTGCATTATCCAGATAGATCACCGGGACACCTCCCGGGAACCCTCGGTGCAGGCGTAAAGGGCTGCTCCGATGGCACCGGCGTATCGACCCAGCGGCACAGACTGTACGGGCACCTTCAGCAGCGCTGAGAGTGACTGGCGGACATATTCCGCGTCACATAGACCGCCGGTGAGGCAGACAATCCCCGGTTGACTCATATACCGGGCTGCCTGCGACGCCACTTTTCGAACAATGGAATCGACAATTCCAAAGGCAATATTTTCCTTGGCCTCGCCCCGTCCGATCAGGCTGATCACTTCAGACTCGGCGAATACAGTGCACATGGAACTGATGGAGGTGCCTCCGCCGGACTGAGCCAATTGAAACAGCTCATCCAGGGTGACTCCGAGGGTATTGGCCATGACTTCCAGAAACCGGCCGGTGCCGGCCGAGCACTTGTCATTCATGTTGAAATCGCTGACCACTCCCTCGTCGACCCGGATAATCTTCGTATCCTGGCCGCCGATATCAATGACCGTAAGGTTCTGCGTGTCATGTATATGGCAGGCTCCCCTCCCGTGACAGCTGATTTCAGTGATGCGCCGGTCGGCATAGGGAACTGAAATCCGACCGTAGCCGGTTGCTACACAAAGATCTTCCCAGGGATCCACTCCCTGGGATTTCAAACTGTCCCCGATGGACCGGGCTGTATCAGCACTGCTCCAGCCGGTTGGCTGAAGCAGATGGTGTACTACCTTGCGATCCTGATCCATTACAATGGTCTTGGCACTGGTAGATCCGATGTCAATTCCGATAAAATAACTCATATGAATCCTCTTTTTACAGAAGCAATCTTCTGATTATCGTTTGTTTCCTACCATGATTATAGATTGCTGTTAAATTTGCTACAAATAGTTAGATTAAATCATAAGCGGTTTGTTATCGATATAACCGATAACAAACCGCTTATGGTTCCTATTATTATCTTATGAGTAGGATTGAAACGGCTCCGCTCGGACCAGCTCCAGAAACGACTGGCCAAGTTCACTCAATCCGCCTTTTTTACGATGGATCATATAGAACCGTCGCACCACCGGTATCTCTTCCAGTTCGAACTGGATCACCTGCCCAGTCTTGACGGCATCCTGAACCGTCCGGGCGGACATCAGGGCCACCCCGGTCCCCAGACGAACCAGTTCCTTAATACAGCCCGGGTCTGAGGTTCGCACCACCGGCGCCAGCGGTTTCTTTCGACCTTCCAGCCGGTTGAGGTAAAAATCAACCATCGCTTGAGTACCCGAACCGGTTTCCCGGAGAATCAGCGGCTGATCCAGCAGTTCCCTGCCATACACGCCTCTTTCCTTCATCTGGAAGAATTCCGGCAGATTGGGGGTCACAAGCACCAGATGATCCTCCCCCACGGCCTCATAGGTCAGAGACTGACGGTTGTAATGGGTTCCGACAAATCCAAGCTGGATTTCATGGTTCATCAGGAGATTCAAAATTTCCTCGCTGTCGCCGGTGTGAATTGAAACAGATGTACCAGGATGCTTCTTCAGAAATTCAGAGACATACCGGGGAACAAAACTTTGGGCCGGTACGGTGGAAGCCCCGATCACCAGCTCTTTTTCCACATAACCTGACAGGCTGTGCTCCAGAGCATCGCAGCGGCTGATAATCTCCCTGGCATAGGGAATCAGTCGATTGCCTTCTTTGGTCAGGCGGATCTGTTTCTTGGCTTCCCGCAGAAACAGGACCACGCAAAGGTCTTCTTCCAAGGCCTGGATATGACTGCTGACGGTAGACTGAGACAGAAACAGCTTCATGGCTGCGCCTGTGAAACTGCCCATTTCGGCTACCGTCAGAAAGACTCGGAGTTGTTTTAAATTAAGATTTTTCATGCAGCATCACCCAGTTCAGCATATCACACTCTCCCTGCCCAAGGAAAAGATTTCATCTGTCATTCTTACGCGCAAATCTTGGCATCCGGGACAGGCGGCTGTTTCCAGACTCAACTAAAGCAGTGCTTGAGAGGATGGATCCATCCGCCTGACTCAATTTTCAACTCATCAAGGAGCACTTGATAGACGAAGTGAACCCGCCTCGATAGAATAGAACCAGGAGCTCTGAATCAATCCAAACGAGGAAACCATATTATGAAACCATTCAACTGGTTCCGGGACAAACCGTCTCAGGATCTGAATAAGGAGAACGAATTAATGTTTGAAATGGAACAAATCGGAAAAAGAATCTCCAGTCATCGAAAACAACGGAATATGACCCAGCAGGATCTGGCGGATCAGATGGGTGTAACCTACCAGGCCGTATCCAACTGGGAGCGGGGCCTTTCCATTCCTGATGTGCTTCGCTTAAAGGACCTGTCTGCCCTGTTTGACATCTCTCTGGACGAACTGATGGGGAACGATAAGGATGCCCGGATTGTCAAAGTAGCCTCCGGAACGGAGACACCGCACAGCATCGCCGAACTGGTCGAATCGGCTCCCTATATGAAACCGAAGGATCTTGAAGAACGGCTGCTGGACCAAATAGGAAATCCTCCCGCTGAGCCCTGCCAGAGGCAGTCTGCTCCGATGGCACCACAACCGCCGGTGATTGAACCACCACAGGCGGTCGAGCCTCCTCAGGCGATCGAACCGATCCAAAAAATCGAACCGATCCAAAAAATCGAACCGATCATGTCAATCAAGCCGATCCAGTCAATCGAACCAGTCCAGGCAGTCGAAGCAGTGGCGGCATCGGATCGGTTGCCTGAAACGCTTCATTCCGCAATAGAAACTAAGGCCGCTGATCCGGAAGCCATCCTTCCTCTGGTCTCCAAAGCCCAGTTCGAAAATGACTCTGATCAAGAAGAACCGACTCATGAAGAGCAAAACCAGGATCAGTCCTTCCGGTTTGAGGATATCGCCGCCATGGCACCTTTCCTCAGTTCGGATGCCCTGGAGCGGGTGCTGCGTCAGATCATCAGCCAGGATCAGACCTTTGAGCCGCAGCTGCTCAGTACGATCGCGCCCTTCCTGGACGGCGAACATTTGGGTGGACTGATCCGCCTGGCCGTTGAGAAGGAACTCCCGGTAACGGGAGACCTGCTGCTCTCCACCTCCCCCTTTATCGAGTCAGACGCGTTGGAACTGCTGGCCATCGAACTGGTCCGAACCGGGAAAATCTCACCGGATCACCTGATCGCGCTGGCACCTTTCCTGGACGGGGATGGTCTGCATCGAATCATCAAGCAGTCTGATCAGGCCGGCCAGTCCCTCCCGGAGGATGTCATTCTTGGACTCGCTCCCTTCCTTGATTCTGAGACGATTCATCTGCTGCTGAAATCGCGCCCCGCAGCCAGCAGCTTCCTGATTCAGGGACTGCTCCCGTTTGCGGATGAAGGCGTACTGGAAGATCTTCTTCTGCGAACGTTCAATCGCCGATAATCCGCTCAGGGGAAACTCCGGGGACGTGAATCCCGGTCATTTGCCAATGCTTAGGTTTGGCTCACCCTTCGACTGGATATCGGAACCATTTGCCTGTAGGGCAATCACTGA
Source organism: Clostridiaceae bacterium HFYG-1003 (assembly GCA_024579835.1). NCBI lineage: Bacteria > Bacillati > Bacillota > Clostridia > Eubacteriales > Clostridiaceae > Clostridiaceae bacterium HFYG-1003. Next base: position 3,216,865 of record CP102060.1, on the reverse strand, counting down.
CATCAGCTCCCTTAAAAACGTTCACCCCTGGCATGGGATTTCCTCCTATGCCAGGGGTGCTGTTTTTCTATTCAGTTCGTCATATTCGTAATAATTCTACTGTCGGGTATGTTTTCTCTGACCGCAGCCTCTTCTAGCTGTTTGGTCCCTTGAACTGTTTGGTCCCTTGAACTGTTTGGTCCCTCAACTGGTTTGTCCCTCTAACTGGCTTGTACTTATGTTCCGGACATGATTCATTACGGAGTGCTCATTCGGTTTCCGGCCTCTTCCAGTGCCCGCGCCATCTGCAGATCCAACGGCTGAATCAGGTTGTTGGTATGAAGCGGACTGCCTGGAATATTCAGATCGGGGCGTATCCCGCGATCCTGAATCTCCTGTCCATCGGGCAGGATGTAGTAGCCGGTGACCAGTTTGATGCCCTCGCCTTGAGGCAGGTTGATGTATGAGTAAACTCGACCTTCGCCGGGAGTGGCTTCTCCGACGAGGAGAGCATTCGCCTGTTTTTGCAGAGCTCCCGCCACAAATTCGGCAGTACCTTCGCTTCGGCTGTTGATCAGGACGACCACCGGTTTTCCGGCCAGGAGCCCGCTGTCCGAGGTAAACTGGCGTGTGTTGCCTCTGGTATCCCTGATTGTCACAATGGCCTGTCCCTGCGGAATAAACTTTCCGGCCAGCCGCACAGCCTCCGTAATCTTGCCCGCCGGCAGGTCGCGCAGATCCAGAACAAACGCCTGAGCACCTGCCCGGGTCATCTCCTCAAACCGTTTATCCAGCTCCTGTTCCACTCGTTCATTGAATTCAGGAATTCGCAGGATCCCGATGCCATCCTTTACCAGGGATCGTACTTTCTGGGGAGTCAGAAGTCGAAGTCCGACCAGGACGTTGTACTGATGATCCTCCCGGAGCAGCTGCAGGGAAACCGTTCGACGATCATTATGAAGCATTAAATTGCGAGCAGCCTCAATTTCATTCCCGGTATAAACCCGCTCATTGATCTTGAGGAGAATATCACCGGGATAAATTCCCGCCTTCTCCGCCTGACTGTCTTCATCCACTCGGAGGACAATCAGCCGTCCGTCCTCCACCCCGAGGTGGATCCCGGTTCCCCGGATCAGGGAAGGCCTGGCCTGGATTTCCGCGAATTCCCGGGCATTGAAGTACTGGCCGCCGCCCTGAAGGGAATTGACCATGCCTTTCAAGGCTCCTTCCAGCAGGGTGTTCTCAACAATGGGGCCATTGTACATATTTATCACGTGGCTTTTGATATCCTCCAGTTTCGTCCAGTCCATGGCTGGTGTGGCTGGTTTCGGAGTCATAGTGACCGGCGGGGTGCCCTGGCCAAACCATCCGGGCAGCCTGGTTCTTGTTCCATATCCCAGCACCGCAGATATCACCAGCAGGATGGCCAGCAGCAAGACGGTCTGTCTGGACTGACTGTTATTCTTTTGATCCATCGTTTACCGCCTCCTGGTGATTGATTCCTGTTCAGATAATTTTTATTCAGTAAGATCTGCGCCCAGTGAATTCTTAAAATGATCCAGGGCAGCCTGATGTCCGGCCGGATTGAATGAGGCCACACAGGAAAGCGGGATCTCGATGCGGTAACTAAGGTTATAGGCATCAAATGCTGTGTGCAGGACACAAATGTCCGTGCAGACGCCGGTGATGACGACGGTATCGACGCCATGACTTCGCAAAAGGGCATCCAGCGGCGTTCCGTAGAAAGAGGAATACCGTACTTTGTCAAACCAGTGCACGCTTGGCTTTCCCTGGTATTGCTCATATACATCCTTTACCCGTCCATACAGCTCCCGGCCTTTCGTTCCCCGAATATTGTGGGGCGGAAACAACCGGCTCTCCGGATGGCAGGGGTCATCGGCTTCATGAACATCCATGGTGAAGATGACCAGGTCTCCCTGTTCCACAAACTGACGAATCCGCTCGACAAGAGCTGACTCAATCGCCTGTCCGGGCTCCCCGCAGGTCAGTTTTCCGTCCGTGGCGATAAAATCATAGGAATAGTCGACAACGATCAGTGCTTTCTTCATGTGCTGACCTCCATTCAAGTTCTGTCATTCCATGATATCCTATTTTCCGGCCTTTTGTACTACAAATCGGAGAAGAAATCCAGCCAGAAGAATTCCCAGTCCGGAAGCAATCACGGTCCAGTCCGTGGTCAGGGCCATAACCAGACAGGCAATCAACCCGGCCCAGGAAATCCAGTCGGGGAACAGTCCCTTGCCTTCCTTCATGCGCAGGGCTGCCAGGTTCGCCAGGGTATAGTACAGCAGGATTGCAAAAGTGGCCGTCCGGGCGATCACGGGAATGGAACCGATCATAACCAGGATCGCGATAATGGCCGCGGTGATACCGATGCTCAGGGCTGGCACTCCGGTGGGACTGACCCGGCTGAAGAACCGGGGCAGGTCACTGCGCTCAGACATGGCGTACATCATCCGGGAAATGCCCAGAATCTGGGAGAGCAGAACTCCCAGCATAGCGGTACAGGCCGCCAGTCCGATGATGGTCGTGATTCCGGGGGTGCCCAGCTGTCTGGCTGCGGCCTCCAGCGGGGCCGAAGAGCCCGCAAGTGCCGCGCTGCCAACGGATCCGACTGCAGCCAGACCTACCAGACTGTACAGAATAACGGAAGCAATCAAAGTGATTATCACGGCCCTTGGTATGGTTTTTTTGGGTTCCTGCACTTCACCGCCCAGTGTTGTAATCCGGGCATAGCCGGTAAAGGCAAAGAACAGAAGACCGGCCGACTGCAGGACACTGCGCCAGCCGCTTGGTGCAAAGGGAATCAGGTTTTCCGGCTTGAAAGCGCCCAATCCCGAGATGATAAAGTAGAGTAAACCCAGAATCGTCACACTGACGATGATCTGGTTCATTCGCCCCACCTTCTTGATACCTGCCAGATTGGCCAGCGTCAGGATCGCTATGGCAGTGAGTGCGGCCGCCTGAGGATTCACCCCGGGAATCAGCTGACTCAGATAACTGCCAAATCCGAGAGCGACAACACCTCCGGCCGACAGCTTGGATAACAGAAATGTCCAGCCGGCTGCAAAACCGGTTGCCGGATTCAAAACCTGATATCCATACTCATAGGTTCCGCCGGATGCCGGATAAACACTGGCCAGTTTTGCCGAGGACAGGCCATTGCATGTCGCCGCGAACCCCGCGATCAGCATGCCCAGTAAAAAAGCCGGTCCGGCCAGTCCGGCAGCCAGCCCGGTTACCACAAATATGCCGGCTCCGATCACAGCGCCCAGCCCCACAGCTACTGCGCCGGTCAGATCCAGATCACGTTTCAGTTTATTGGTTGAATTCTGCATAATCTATACCCATCCTTGTTGATATCTCATATTTTTTCTAATCATATCAAAAAGGTTTTTACGCTCTGTTAACTGGATGAAAACAATATAATATGATTTCATCTCCAATAATGCAAAACTCAAACCACAGGCTAAAAGTCATTCCCAAAGAAAAGACAGCAGATCGTCATCTGCTGCCTTTATCCTTAGAAAACAATATTTAGTTGTTCCCTTAACTCAAATGGATGCCTGATTTGTTATAACCTCTTCCAGGTTTGTACAGGTAATGTTCTAATCCCTTCCGGATTTGTACATACTATGCTTGTGCCTATCGCACTGTAGCATGAACCGTTGATCCCTTTCGGATCTGCGGCTGGCTCCATTTTCGTTGTAACTTCAGGAACTCCATCCACACCAGCATATTGTAGTTATACAAGATCATGAATCATTGGATTCGATGACTGCTGGTTATATAAGAGATGATCTTGCGATCATATTCTTATCCAGATATACAAGTCAAATTTTGATCTTTTATGCTGATGTTTTTGGTGGAGATGCCTTCAGTTCTTCCTGCATCGGCTACCACCTCGATTGCTTGATTTGCTACCTCAGGATTTAATTTGCGTGAATATCATAGAAGATATTATTGAAATCAATCACTGGTGCAACATCATCCGTTGGATCGGCTTCTTTTGGATTCAGATACTTTTCGATGGTTGTGAGAATGTTTCCGGATCATCATCTGAAACGATAGTTTTGGATCGGATCATTAACTTGGTCTTAATGTTGGATCTTACTTGGGTTTGGGTTTTCATCCCTAACTTTAGCTGGATCTTGGATCTTGACTTGGTTTTTGATTTGGTCCTTGACTTGGTTTACTGATTTGGTTCCGAGTATTGATTGTTTTGGTTTACCAGTTACACTTGTTTTGGATTGGATCGTGAACTTGTTCTTGATTTGGCCCTTTCATTGGTAAGGTTTGATCCGAACTAATGTTGAAGGATTGGGATCATTGACTAGTTTTTGATTTGTTCCTAACGAGTTTGGTTGGCTTCCGAAACTTTCGATCGGATCTTGATCTGGTGGATTCTCGTTTCCTTGACAATAAATATCAAGGAATAACTGAATTCGTTAAGTATTGATCTGTTATCCATCAGAGGCTTTTCTTTTGGATTAAGTACATCATAACGTATCCCAGCTACTAAATCAACTGTTTTTTTAACTTTTTTTCGTAAATAGTTTTTTAACGGTTTTTTCAGTTTTGAAATTATAAGCATCACATTGCTATTTCTTGTCAAACTCAGGCACAATGCACCTTATGCAATTCAATTGTGCTAAATCATTTTCGGGTTTATTCCCTGTGTTCATCATTTGGTCATATCCAGTTCCTAAGGAAGCGCAAAGCTCCATCCCTTGGCCCGGATCGTATCGATGTATTTCCCCAGGACTTCCAGGTCTGAACTGGAAACGACATGAAGCAGTACAATGGAACCCTGCTTCGTCTGATTCAGCAGCGACTCCAGCGTAACTTCCGGGGAAAGCTGATTCTCCGGATCCCAGTCCCGCAGAGCAACCTGGTAGAGTTCCGTGGTATAACCCATCCAGTGAACCAGTCCCAGTGTCCGTTCCGAAAAAATCCCGGAAGGCGGACGATAGTACCAGCGGGCCGGTGACTGTCCAATCGCTGCTTTATATTGGTTCTCCCACCGCATCAGATCATTGTAGACCAATGCTATGGAATCAGCCATCAGATCCACTGTATCCGGGTGGCTCCAGGAGTGATTTCCCACCTGATGCCCCTCGTTGAGCATTCGTTTCACCAGGGTTGGATGATCTCTCAGGTAGGTTCCGGTCAGATAAAACCTGGCTTTGACATTTTTGGCTTTCAGTACATCAAGAAAGCCTGCCGTTAATCCATTTTCAAATCCGGCATCAAAGGTCAGATGAACCTTCCCGTCACTGTAACGGTAGTGGGAATCCAGTTCCGGGTAGCCGTAATGATAATCCTGAGGGTACGTATGGGACCACTCCATCTTCGCATTGAAATAGTAAATGATCCAGTCTGGCGGCACGTCAGGCCGCAGGATTGGGAACTTGACGGAAGTCAGATACCTTTGACTCATCCAGCCCGTCATTCCGAAGATCCAGGTTTTTACCCAGCCATTGCTGGTTGTCAGCAACGGGATAGAGGTCCCTGAAGGAACCGTCTTCAGAATCGGGTAACTGGTAGACGGACCGCTTCTCAGACGCAGATTCGTAGTGGTTTTCATTCTGGGCAGGCCGTCAATGGGCTTGGTGTAATTCAGGCTGACCCATCCGATTGTTCCGGACCAGACCGTCTTCACCCACGTTCCGCTTTTTTCATAAAGCGGGATCGGTGTATAGCTCGGAATGGTCCTTAAAATGGTGGCTGTCAACGACGGGGCGGACCTTAAATTCAGAGTGGTTTTCACAACACCCATTCTGGACTGAGCCGTAGGTGCCAGGTATTTTAGACCCGCGTATCCGGAATTGCTGTTATAGCTGGTTTTCGCCCAGTTGCCGGTGGTGCTGAAAATATCAAGCGATGTCCCCTTCGGGATAATGTCCAGTGTCTCAGACGCTGTGGTGGGAGCTTCCCTCAGCCTTAAATCAATCGTCGTCTTCATGACCTGTCCCGCCAGGGCCTGCACCGGCATCAGGCTCAGACTGACCAGCAGCAGGCAGGCGCTGGCTGTTTTAAAGCGTTTCATCAATTCTACCTCCCCGAAGATCAATCTCCGGACGGCAATCGCCGTATCCTGCCAATCAGACTTTCGATTGAAAGACTATTATTTTTGCGGAGTGCAAGAAAGGAGTGAAATGCAGTCGTTATAAAGTATAATCTTTTCCGGTCGGCGCTGCGCAGAGACAGAAGTTCAGAATGCTCGTAATGAGCTCCAGATATGATCCCTGGTCTTATTCATCTTGTAGAATCGCCATCATATGGTTCTGTAATGTAAGCCTGTCAGGCACTGTTTGTCTAAAAAATTATTGTTTGTCCCAAACTGTTGGAATCACCGGTCAAGAGCCGGGATGTTGTTATCTGTTCATATTGAGTGTTATCAACGATGTGATTGTCAGAGTACAAAATGAGTCTCTTCTTAGCTTAATTATAATCTTTCTCTCTGATGATTTCATTTTAGTACTTTTCAGAGAGTATTAATTACAATCCTGTATCACACCTGACGATGCGCATAGACAGACACTCCTGACATTTCAAACACCCAAATCTGGGGTAGGATCTCCGTGACAGATGATGAATTCATGAATATTTCAGATTTTACTACTACAACTTTGACCCCATATTATTTCATTCAATGAAGTGTTTCGACTCGTCGTCAATCAATCAAACGTAGTGGCTTCCCACAAAAAAAGCTGAAGCAGAGATCGATCTCTGCTTCAGTATTTTTTAATAGGGTCAGGGAGTTGCGATGCTCCAGCCCTGAGCGTGGATCCAGTCGATGTAATCCTGCAGAATTTTGATGTTGGTAGATGAGACGCAATGCAGGAGAACGATGGAACCGGGTTTGGTATCGCGCCTTAGTACCTGCATTGTGGCTTCCGGTGTCATCTGTTTTTGCGGATTCCAGTCATCCATCGCTACTTCCCAGAATTCAGACTTATATCCCATCCACTGAGCCAGTGCAAGGGTACGTTCGGAATAAATCCCGGAGGGAGCCCGGTAAAACCAGGTGGAAGGATAAGAACCTGTTGCGTCATAATACAGCTCTTCCCAGCCGACCATGTCATCATAAACGAGCTGAGGTGATTGCTCCATCAGGTCGACGCTGTCCGGATGAATGTCGGAGTGGTTTCCCACTTCATGGCCTTCGGCCAGCATGCGGCGAACCAGTTCAGGTTCCGTCTTGATAAAGAAGCCCGTGAGGTAGAAGCGTGCCCGCAGGCCATTGGCTTTCAGAGCATAATCTCCGAAGGTTATCCAATAACACTCCAGATAGACAGAAAGCGCATTATAGAAGACATCTTATAGTAACCTCCCTACCATGAGACAATGGACTCATCAATTGTAGGGGTGCTTTTCCATCTATCCCCATGTAAAATGATCCAGGCAATTCATCATGAACCACCTGGATCATTTTTTAAACACCATTTTGCGCCGGCAGGTTGGGTTCATTAACAAAACATGCAAAGGGTACTTTTACCTCCTGGCAATGACCCAATCCAAAGAATCGGTTGCCAGCTCGGCTGTGGGTAATGCCCCGCCACCTGCTGCCGGAGGACTGTAGGTCACCGGGATCAGGCAGGCCGCGATCTCACTGGCCTCTCGGTCCGAACCGCCGGTGGCATCATCGCAAACCCAGGTACCATCACAAGTGATATCGGTTTTCGGATACGCCCAATACCGTTTGGTCCACCAATCGCGCCGATTTTGATATAGACTGCTGCTTGATAATCAGCGGGCAGGACATTGAGCGCCTGCCCTATCTGGTTATCGAAACTTCCCAGGGGCGTAACATGAGAAAACTTAGTGGTGACTGTTCAATTTTGTAGGACATCAAGAATTTGATTTCTTACTGCGCTGCTGACCGCAAGTTCTCCGCCGACAATTGAAATATTATTAATGATTGAACCGCCAAGGTAGCTGCTAATTTCAGTTGGCAGGGAGTTTTTCTCAACCAGCAGAATCGGTGCATCCTGTTTAACTGCCAGCACTACTGCTGCCAGTGCATCGGCAAACCCTCTTCCGGTTGATATGATCGCGTTCTTAGAATCAGCGAAATACTTTCCGGCTACGGCAGCTGATGTAGCAAATCTATTTGATCCGCTGATTCGACTAACGCTGATTCCCATACCAGCCAATTCATCTTCGACTGCCTTGCTGACTGCCTGTTCTCCGCCAATTATCTCGATTTCTTTGATACCAAACTCAACCATTGCCTGTTTTGTCTCGGGTGATAATGACTTAGGCGATGTCAATAATATCGGTATCCCTGCTTTGGCTGCGTCACTGCCTATGGATAGAGCATCCGCAAAATCATAACCATTTACCAGGATTGCTTTCTTCAATTGACCTGAGCTGGCCCTTACTTTTTTTGCAGTTTCAATTGCAGTAAGGAATCTGTTGTCTCCACTGATTCTTTCCACACTGATGCCCTTATTTTGGAGAGTGGTTTCAACTGATGAAGCAATAACCTTCAGCCCTCCGAGGATGATCACTTTACTGGCCCCTAATCTGTTTATTTCGGTCATGGTTTCTGTCGGTATTTTATTGACCTCACATAGTAGAATCGGAGCATTTACCTGCACAGCTAAAGGACCTGCTGAAAGTGCATCAGGAAAGTCTTTTCCCGTTGTAAGTATTACAGTATCCGCCGAATCATTCAGCTGCTTACTGATCAAGGCTGCGGTATCATATCGATTTGCACCGGCTATCACCTCATAGGTGATTGTCTGCTGGACTGCGTCCCACTGCGCATACAGCGTCAGTCCGCCGGTCGGCATCGTGATGGACGCCTTGTCGGCATAGCCTGTCCCGCTGCCGTCTGCCGCGGTGTTCCAGCCGGTGAAGGTGTAGCCCGCTTTGGTGAACGTGTTTTCTCTCAGCGTAACCGATGCACCGGTATCGCCTGTTGTATCGGCCATCGTCCCTGAACCGGTGTTGCTGTCATAGATGATTGTCTGCTGGTCTGCGTCCCACTGCGCATACAGCGTCAGTCCGCCGGTCGGCATCGTGATGGACGCCTTGTCGGCATAGCCTGTACCGCTGCCGTCAGCCGCGGTGTTCCAGCCGGTAAAGGTGTAACCCGCTTTGGTGAACGTGTTTTCTCTCAGCGTAACAGATGCACCGGTATCGCCTGTTGTATCGGCCATCGTCCCTGAACCGGTGTTGCTGTCATAGGTGATTGTCTGCTGGGCTGCGGTCCACTGCGCATACAGCGTCAGTCCGCCGGTCGGCATCGTGATGGACGCCTTGTCGGCATAGCCTGTCCCGCTGCCGTCTGCCGCGGTGTTCCAGCCGGTGAAGGTGTAGCCCGCTTTGGTGAACGTGTTTTCTCTCAGCGTAACCGATGCACCGGTATCGCCTGTTGTATCGGCCATCGTGCCTGAACCGGTGTTGCTGTCATAGATGATTGTCTGCTGGTCTGCGTCCCACTGCGCATACAGCGTCAGTCCGCCGGCCGGCATCGTGATGGACGCCTTGTCGGCATAGGCTGTCCCGCTGCCGTCTGCCGCGGTGTTCCAGCCGGTGAAGGTGTAGCCCGCCTTGGTGAACGTGTTCTCACTCAGCGTAACAGACGCACCGGTATCGCCTGTTGTATCGGCCATCGTCCCTGAACCGGTGTTGCTGTCATAGATGATTGTCTGCTGGTCTGCGTCCCACTGTGCATACAGTGTCAGTCCGCCGGCCGGCATCGTGATGGACGCCTTGTCGGCATAGGCTGTCCCGCTGCCGTCTGCCGCGGTGTTCCAGCCGGTGAAGGTGTAGCCCGCTTTGGTGAACGTGTTTTCTCTCAGCGTAACCGATGCACCGGTATCGCCTGTTGTATCGGCCATCGTCCCTGAACCGGCGTTGCTGTCATAGATGATTGTCTGCTGGTCGGCGTCCCACTGCGCATACAGCGTCAGTCCGCCGGCCGGCATCGTGATGGACGCCTTGTCGGCATAGCCTGTCCCGCTGCCGTCTGCCGCGGTGTTCCAGCCGGTGAAGGTGTAGTCCGCCTTGGTGAACGTGTTCTCACTCAGCGTAACAGACGCATCGGTATCGCCTGTTGTATCGGCCATCGTCCCTGAACCGGTGTTGCTGTCATAGATGATTGTCTGCTGGTCTGCGTCCCACTGTGCATACAGTGTCAGTCCGCCGGCCGGCATCGTGATGGACGCCTTGTCGGCATAGGCTGTCCCGCTGCCGTCTGCCGCGGTGTTCCAGCCGGTGAAGGTGTAGCCTGCCTTGGTGAACGTGTTCTCACTCAGCGTAACAGACGCACCGGTATCGCCTGGTGTGGCGGCCATCGTCCCTGAACCGGTGTTGCTGTCATAGATGATTGTCTGCTGGTCTGCGTCCCACTGTGCATACAGTGTCAGTCCGCCGGCCGGCATCGTGATGGACGCCTTGTCGGCATAGGCTGTCCCGCTGCCGTCTGCCGCGGTGTTCCAGCCGGTGAAGGTGTAGCCTGCCTTGGTGAACGTGTTCTCACTCAGCGTAACAGACGCACCGGTATCGCCTGTTGTATCGGCCATCGTCCCTGAACCGGTGTTGCTGTCATAGATGATTGTCTGCTGGGCTGATGTCTCTCCAGACACAGCGCCGCAACGATTGCAGATATACTGGCTTTGGGCATCATTCCATGCATAATCGTGGCCCAGGGCGGTGCCCTCATCCACCACTCGGGTTCCAGGAATGCTGACTCCGGTAATCGATCCGCGCCTCTCAGTGAATCCATCGGTGAGACAGAAGGGCGCAACGGTCACCTCCACGGCACTATCAGCGCCGGCTGCAAGATCCGCTTCGATATTGCTCATCAGCAGGTCTTCCACGAGATTGGCACACCACATAAACTCTACATTGCTGTTTTCGTCCTCATCGCTATAGCCTGTGATGTAATTCGGATTGTAGTTCACCGCTTCCACGCGATAGCTTTTTTCGTTGCTGTCTTTTGTGGACTCAGACAGGTTTGTGCCAATGCTGACCGTCAGGGTCGGATGGTGAATAATACCCTCCCCTGTAACCTCCCACCGATCTTCCAGAGAGATGGCTGCAATGGGCTTGCCGGTCATCGTGCCGATGGCCTTAGCCTGGTCTGAGGTCAGATGGAAAGTCTTTCCGGTAAATCTGCTGCCGTTTTCATTTCCAAAGTCCAACCCATCGGAGAAGTAGGAAACCGTGTTGTACTCCTTGAGCAGAGCGATGGTATAATCCCAATCAGCAATATCCGCTATACTAAGCGAATAAATCTGATTTGCAACATTAAAGTACAACTTCCCGTCGTACACACCGGAGGTGTGGGCAAGATCGGGGTAGATCTCCATAAATTCTGCATCATATGCGACAATGTCTGCATATTCCGCCAGCAACGGCACTTCGGTTTTGTCGTTGATATAGTTGCCATCCTCCCCAAGGATCGGGGTCGTCTTATCACTGTCCAGCCGAGGTTGTCCCAGAGTGCCAAACCCATAGTGGAAAATGGTCTCCGTATAAGGATCCACAAATACATCCCGCTCTGCCGTCATCGGTTCGCCGCCATTCATGGAGAACTCAATCTCCACTTGACGCGCCCAGTTGCTTTCGTTTGCGCTGTCCTGTGTGGCATTGACCGGAGCAGTCATTTTGCGCCGAACCAATCGGTCCGCAAATGAAGGGTCATCGTTGTTAAATATCTCTCCCAAATTAACATCAATGTCATAGTCGCCGCCCTGCCCGTTGTCGAAATCGTTGCCCGACATCGCAGCGTAGGAATTCAGCTCGCCTGCCACATAGTAATAATACGTGCCGTCGCAGTGAATCTCCCCCATTGCGGCAGTGAACCACGATTTCTCGTACTGCGTGTCATCATAAGCTGTTTCGCTACATTCAATTGATGAATCCAAATAGGCGTTAGTTGCATCGTCCGCATCCTGCGCCGCTTCGGGATAGTCCGAGTGATACCAGATCACATGCTCATTACCTGCCTCATCCGTATCAGTCTCGTAGACCGGGGACATGTTCTTGTACTGTACCTGGCCTTGATCGTCGAGATCGAGACGACGCTGGAAAGTCACGCCGTCATAGGCGGAGTCAACATAGTCGACGTTGCCGTCAAACATGTTCAGTGCGCTGGTGGGGGCAAACAGGAAATAGTTATGGGAGATGTTTCCGTCTGTCTCCACCCGGTACTGCGTCATTACTTCGCAGTAGATATCGTCATAACAGGCATCGATATAATACCACTCTTCCCCCAACTTGACCGCATTGAAGTAGTGGGTCTCGTTGAACCTTCCCTGGCCAAAGCCGGAGTCGGGGCCGGCAACGCTGGTTTCGGCAATATCGGCCCACCAGCGCACCATTACGATGTCGTTTACGTCTGTTTTAAGCCCCATTACCTGTTGCAGCAGCAGATAATAGGTGGCGGCATAACCAAGGCAAATGGCGCCCTCTATGCCAAGTGGTTCGTACAAAAGCGTGCCGAAAGCGGTCATCTGAGAAGGGTCGGAGCCCCCGGAGGTGCCGTCCTTCATGGCAGTGATGATGCCTATGTCAAACTCCGCATTGTTGGCCAGCCAGTCATGAATCGCCAGCATTTTCTGTTCCGTTGTCATGTTTTCATTGATCTGTTGTGCGCAGTCGTAAATTTTCGCGTCCAAAAGAGGCCCGAGCTGCTGCTCATAGGCCATGAATGCCTGCGTCAGCATCGAGATCAGAAAATCAAGGCCGATCTCGGTCTGCATGTCCAATTCGCCGTTTTGATCGGCGTCATAGGCACCGAAGGGAACAAAGGTGTCCGGCTGCATATTGCATAGAGTTTTGAGCGCACCCAGAATTGGTGTGCCGCCGGAGCTGGTATCCTTGGATGTCCAGAAATTGGCGGCCGATCCGAAATGCTGCGGAAACGCACCGTTAAAATCGCACAGCTCGGCATAGTACTGATAAACGGCCAGCTCCGTTGCATTGATGGTCTCCTTATAGACATCGGCAAGCGTTTCGTCATAAGAAGGATAGTTCGCCGGATCCGTAAAAGAAGCCGTCAGAACATGGCTGAAAATGCACGGTCCCAACGCATTAAGCTGATCTATCAATTGCAGGGCTTTTTCGTTGGGGACGCCTCCGTTGTTCTCGAGCTCCGTATTTAGTTCTGCCTGAAGGCCTCCTAAATAGGCGTTATCCACAAAAAGATCTTCCACCTTCAGGCCGTTTGGATAGGTAATGGTGGTTTTATTTCCCACTGTAGATACTGTCCCCTCAGAGGCAGGGAGTATGACCGGCTCCGTATCTGGAACCGGATTGCCGTCGGGCTGCAGGGGGGTGAGCGTAATGCTCTCTAAGTAGAACTCAATCTTGGTCAGGAAGTACCCGTTCTCGTCCGTACTCGCAGCCTGAATTTCGCCACCACGAAACACAAGGCCAACCTGATTCGTCGGATCACCCACATAGCGGTAACTCCAGTTGAATTCTGCCGTCCACCCAGACGCGGCATTTACCTCGGTTTCCGTCACGGTCACTGCGGCCGTTTCGGTTCCGCCCTTGCCGTCGCGGACGGTGTTGTCCACGGTCGGTGCGGTGTCGTCCACGGCTCCAGGCTCTCCCTTGCTGACTGAGGAAAACTCATCCAAACCAGACTTGAAAGAGCTGCGCATTTCGAATTCGATGCCGATGGCAATACCATTATCATCGGTTTTAATCTCCACTATGTCGACCGCGCTGTCCAGCGCAAATTCCTTTAGGGTCATGTTCAGAACTTTTTCGATCGTTACTGCATCCAACCCAAACCTGGCTGTGTCAATCCGCCCGTCCTCATAGTTTGAAAACAAATCAAACAGGATAGAGGTTTTGACCGCTCCAAGCGAAAGACCACTAATCTGCTTCACTTTTAGCCCCAAAGCCTTGTCTGTCTTTGGCTTATAAACCTTGCCTTTGGCAGACAGCTCCGAAATGGTCTTTTCAATCAACTCTTTGGTTGCGCTGTTATACTGGATGTATTGTGTACTTTTTTCTGGCGCCAGACCTGTCGCAAAGGCAGGAACCGTGAGACCAAAAATCAGGGAAAATAACAGCATTACCGATACAAAGCAACGAAACACTGATTTCTTAAAATTCATGTCAATTAACCTCCCTGTTTTTTTGTCCAAAATATTGCTGTGACTGTGTATCCGTTTTCCTACATCTATCTACTCTCCTTTTAACCAGGTATTGCTCTTTAAAATGTAGTTACACATTTGAGAAATCCGTCACGCCCTCGCTGATCATCTTTGATAAGGCAAGGCGGTTTGTCTTAAAGTGAAAGAATGGACGCTCCTTTATTTCAAAGATTTCCACAGGGCACGTCGTGTGGTCTAATTTGCTTTTAATCTCCTGCGCCACATGTTCCAGCGTATACCCCTTCTCAAGTTGGATAAAAAGATACGGTAAAAAACAACCCGGATGCTCGCCATCGGGAACAATAACATAAAACTCGTCCTTGATTCCATCAATTTCTAAATCCGCCACGGCATTTTCCATTGGCAACAATGCCAGATCGCCGCCGTCATAGCGTGGTGACTTTCCTCGGGTCATCACAAAGATAACACCGTCTTCATTCATATAACCAATGTCGCCGGTGTGCAGCCATGTAAGGCCGTCATCGTGCTTTTGAAGTGCCAACTCTGTTGCCTTTGGGTTGTCATAACCAAGCATGTTGGCTGGGCTGGAGAGGCAAATTTCGCCGGGCTGGTTATAGCCAAGTTCGTTTGTCGTGCCGGGCTCAAAAATACCCATCACAGACAGCGGCATAGGGATTCCCACGTTTCCGTTACCCATGGGGTGGGGCGTCATTGGCAGCGTCATATTTGATCCGGACTCGCTGGAACCGTATCCGCTGGTAAATCTGATGCCGCAGTTGTGCTTTTTTAAAAAAGCTTGCACAGTTTTAAACTGTTTGTTGTTAAGTGCCTCACAACCGGCCCCTGCGGAAAGCAGATGCGACAGGTCGTAGTCTTCCGGTACACGGCTGCTGCGCATGATAGTCTCAACGAACATCGGGATCAAAGGCCAACAATTTGGGCGATACCTCATCATCTCCAAGTCGACGTCACCATCGCTGCAAAATGGATCTAAAATCAACAATTTGTTGGATGCCAAAGGCATCAGCATCATTGCAACCACCACCGCAACCAATGCGGTCGGAAAATGTGTCACGAGCCATGAGGGGCGGAAGTTGTCGTTGGAACCGTAAAAATTCATTTGATGTATGTTTCCAATAATGCTGTGAGCAGAGTGAATCACCTGCTTTGAAGGGCCGGTAGCTCCACTGGTATAAGCCTTAAACAAGGGACGATTGATGTTTCTTGAAGCCTCCACCGTACCCTCAAACTGTTTACCTTGTTCCAAAAAGCAATCCCATGTGAGCGTCTGTGGGCCGTAGGCTGGATACTCTTGATACTGCAAGCCCACATATCTGCGTATATGCTCCGGTACACCTCGTTCACTTATATTTTTGATCGGTGGCAGCAGGATTGCCAAATCGACTCCCGCCACACTGCGAAATTGATTGAACTCCTGTTGGGAAAGAAAGTCATGGGCAAAAATCACAGTGGCTTTGGCCTTGCACACGGCGTCAACATTTTCTTCCACTGTGTTGTCTCTGCACAGTAACGACGCGCCGATTCTTTCGGCCGCCAGAAGCAGATATACGAACTCTGGAACGGCCTTCAAGAATACCGGAATGGTATCTCCTTCCCCAAATCCGATCGCACGAAGGGCGCGGGCTACTGACTCGGCTTGAAAAAACAGCTCTTTCCATGAAATATCGTTCCCGTAATAATGGATTGCTGTAACATCCTCTCCCGGACAATTTTGTCTGAGGTATTCATTTAGTGTACACTCCGGATCAGATAGCCCGTCGATTAAAGCGCTTGGATAGTATTTCATCCAAGGTCGTTCTTTGCTTGGTTTGATTGACATGACTTTTCACTCCCTTTCATAAGTATCCATCGATCTTGCTCCGTATCAATTCAATTATCGGCCCCACTTGTCCCAAGCCTCCTTTACCAGGATCTTTTAATTTTGTTCTAGGCCGTTTATTCAGGTTTTATTTAGAACTATGACTTCTTCTAATTGACTTGTTCCGTAATATATGGAAGCAGTTCTTCCGGCAAAGATGGATGTCCATTAGGGCTAATTGCTTTCCATTTCACGGGCACGCCCAGTCAGTTCTTTATTAGATTAATAATTACCACTTTTGTATATTTTTTGACGATCATACCAATAATCGTTAATCTCATTATGCACTTTATATTACTGTTTACAATAGAGTTCATAAAAAAATGCCACTTTATTAAGAGGCATTTGCATAGAGACTGCTGAATAAGGCTAACCCTGAGTATTCAAGCCTCTTTCGGTCGAAATATAGAACAATAAATTTGTAGATGTCGAGTAATCCCAATCATTTTTCGCTCATTTTCGGGGGTTTTTTTTGGATTTTAAGGTAAGCGGTTAATTGATACCAAATAGAAACATCTCTATACTCCTGAGACAATGGGATCATTAAGTGTGGAAGTGTTTTCTTGGTCCAACTACTGTGGATATAAACCCGATGCCAAAATCCACCTGATTCCTGAGTCGGTAGACTTTCGCAGATCGGTAACCGGGCTTACGATTATAATTCAGGAGGTTCTAGAAATGAATCTGATGGAGAGGGCCTGTTTCGTCTTTTTCTAACAAGCAGCACAATAAGATTACGATCATCGAGTGGGATTTCAAGGGGTTCCGCCTTTCTTATAATCGCTTGGAGTCAGGAAAATTCAAGTGGCCCAAGCCGACGATGTCAGTTGTGACCATCTCAAAACAAGCATCAAACAATTTGACTGGATTTCAGTCAAGCGGTTTGGTGCTTGTTCGTTAATTAATCCGACTATAATCACTGCTTTCAACATCAGATTTCTTGCGGTTCTATACGGTAGGAACTGTTCTCAGAATCGGGTAGCTGGTAGACGGACCGCTTCTCAGACGCAGATTCGTAGTGGTTTTCATTCTGGGCAAGCCGTCAATGGGCTTGGTGTAATTCAGGCTGACCCATCCGATTGTTCCGGACCAGACCGTCTTCACCCACGTTCCGCTTTTTTCATAAAGCGGGATCGGTGTATAGCTCGGAATGGTCCTTAAAATGGTGGCTGTCAACGACGGGGCGGACCTTAAATTCAGAGTGGTTTTCACAACACCCATTTTGGACTGAGCTGTTGGTGCCAGGTACTTTAGGCCCGCGTATCCCGAAGTGCTGTCATAGATGGTTTTCGCCCAGGTGCCGGTGGTACTGAAAATATTAAGCGATGTCCCCTTCGGGATAATGTCCAGTGTCTCAGACGCTGTGGTGGGAGCTTCCCTCAGCCTTAAATCAATCGTCGTCTTCATGACCTGACCCGCCAGTGCCTGCATCGGCATCAGGCTCAGGCTGACCAGCAGCAGGCAGGCGCTGGCTGTTTTAAAGCGTTTCATCAATTCTACCTCCCCGAAGATCAATCTTCGGACGGCAATCGCCGTATCCTGCCAGTCTTTCAATCGAAAGACTGATATTGTTGCGGAGTCCAAGAAAAGTGTGAAATGCAGTGATACTGAAATTGATCCCTTTTCGATCGCGCTGCGCAAATATTTTCAAGTTCAGGGTGCTTGTCGTGATATCCGGCTGTATTTTCAAATCTGATGTATCTGATATGAATCGTACCGATTGAGTTCAGTGATGCCAGTCTGTCTGCTTCTGTATATCTACATAATGGGTTGTTCAAAATTTGAAATGACGAAAAGGAACATGGGGCGTTGATTGACAGTTCGAATGATCATACTCCGTGATCCTGGTGTCCGGATAGCTGGATTCTCTTCTTAGCTTAATTATAAGCTTTCTTCCGGGTGATTTCATTTTAGCCTTTTTCCGAAAGATTGTATTACAATCCCGTATCACTCCTGATCAAGCGCACAGGAAGGCATTCCTGATAATTCAGACCCCGATTTTCCACGCCTGATTTCTACAGCTGACCTCCCTCCGGATTAAATTCATGAATATTTCAAATTCCTTCTGGTCACCTTATGGATCGACAGTGTGCTAAGTTGGAGGTTTTGTGGCTGTGACTTGTGGCTGTGACTTGTGACTTGTGCTGTGACTTATGACTTTGACTTGTGACTTTGACTTGTTGGCAATCAATCGACTGGGCACTATAAAAAAAGCTGAAGCAGAGATCGACCTCTGCTTCAGCTTTTTTTAGATGGTTCAGGGAGTTGCGATGGTCCAGCTCTGAGCGTGGATCCAGTCGATGTATTCCTGCAGAATTTTGATATTGGTGGATGAGACGCAATGCAAAAGAACAATGGAACCGGGTTTGGTATCGCGTTTCAATACATGCATGGTGGCTTCCGGTGTCATCTGCTTTTGCGGGTTCCAGTCATCCAGCGCTACCTCCCAGAATTCAGATTGATATCCCATCCACTGCACCAGTGCGAGGGTCCGTTCGGAATAAATCCCGGAGGGAGCCCGGTAGAACCAGGTGGAAGGATAAGAACCTGTCGCGTCATGATACAGCTCTTCCCACCCGACCATATCATCATAGACAAGCTGAGGTGACTGCTCCATCAAAGCGACACTGTCCGGATGGATGTCAGTATGGTTTCCCACTTCATGGCCTTCGGCCAGCATCCGGCGAACCAGTTCAGGTTCCGTCTTGATAAAGAAGCCCGTAACATAGAAACGAGCCCGCAGGCCATTGGCCTTCAGTACATCCAGATATTGGGCAGTATATCCATTTTCATAGCCGCAGTCAAAGGTCAGATGGACAGCACTGTCCTCGTAGCGGTACGCGCCGCCAAGTTCCGGGAAAGCAGACAGAGTAGCAGCTTTCGTGTAATCCCAGTTTAATTCCTGATTGGAAAAACCGGAAAGGTCCGGCAGGGCTTCTGTCCGGAAGCCTGATGTCATGGGCTGGGCCAGATATGACCGGCTGATCCAGCCGATTCGCCCGAAGTACCACGATTTTACCCAGTTGCCCGATGTGCCCAGAACCGGAATGATGGCGGAACGCGGCACATAACCGATTCGACTGTAGGACGATCCCGGGCCGGTTCGGAAACTGGTCTGAAGCGTTGTCTGCAGTTGTGGCATTTCAATCATGGTTTTCGTGTATTTGCCCCCCACCCAGCCGATCTTACCTGACCAGACCGTCTTGATCCAGTTGCCCTGCCGTTCAAATACCGGAATGGGCGTATGCTTTGGAATCTTCAGCAAAGATGCATAGGAAGTACCCGGGCCGGTGCGCAGCCTTAAATCTGTCGTAACTGCGCGCATCTCCGTATTGGCCGTCGGTGCAAGGTACTTGAGTCCGCTATATCCGGCTTTGCCGGCATAGGCAGTCAGCACCCAGTTGCCTGTGGTTCGGTCAATTCTGATTTCGGTCCCCTTGGGGATCACCCCCAGTTTCGTGGATGTGCTCGATGCTCTGGCTCTTAATGGCAGATCAATCGTGGTTTTCATAACCTGAGCCATGGACTGGACAGGCAGCAGGAGGACCAGGACAAAGACCAGGATCTTAACAGCTGATTTCAGTTTCTGATTCATAAAATTCTCCTTGTCGGGGTTTTCTGTGGATCCGTGGTCACTGTCAGATCCAGCTGTTTCAATTGTAACGGACAAAACCAAATAAATCATTATTTATCCGAACAATATGTACTTTCAAAAGACGAATTTCTGAAATTTTCCATGCGTACAGCCCAGAACGAATCCATTTCAAACGTTCCGGTTAACAAATGATGAATTGAGTTAATAAACACCTTACTTTTCTGGTTATTAGTGGTAGAATTTCATTGTGACAATAACCATTATCATGTGATTATCATTTTAAATCCAACTTATGTACTTCATTGAAAGGGGGAATAAGGTCAACTCAAAACTTTTGGTTGTATTTTTCTTTGAATCAGCCAGTCTCTTTCCCGCCATTCCTCCTCGATTTAGATTCTTTATACTTGCTCCTTCGATCCTCTATTATCTTACAGCAGCACGTGTGGCTGCAGGATCTGAAAACGAAACGGAAACAGAATCCGAATGGTAGTCGGATCCCCTCTGTTTCTTTTCGATCCCATCGTCCCCTATAGTGGATGCTTTTCGCCGATAAAGAAATTAAGCAGCGTGCCAGTGAGCATCCGATCCTTGAAAGATAAACAATATAAAATCAGTCGAAAATTCGAATCTCACGGGGTATTTCAATGAAGATTGTGAAAAAAATATTAAAGGAAGAGGATGGCCAGGCCTTAGTTCTGGTTGCTCTCATGATGGTAGTGCTCATAGGTTTTGCGGCGATTGCGGTGGACATCGGGATGGTAACCTGGCAAAAGTCCAATCTTCAGAATGCTGCCGATGCAGCTGCCCTGGCCGGAGCCATGGATCTGCCAAATAAAACTTCAGCAGAAGACAGCGCTCTTGATCTGGCAGGAAAAAATGGGATCAAGGCGACCAAGATCGGCATAAAAAAAGAGGGAGATACGATTCAGATTACGACGCCTTATAAAGGCAATTCAGAAGTCATAGAAGTGATCTGCACCAGAAATGTCCAATACTCCTTCGCCCGCATTCTGGGTCTTACAGACACCGATGTCACAGCCCGGGCCGTAGCGAAAAAGAATCCGGTATGGGCAGGCGAGGCCTTGCCCTTCATTAACCTGGACGATGATTATCTGAGCAATCCGAAGATTGAAGCCTGGGAAAAAACCGGTCCCGGCGACTTTGAAAGTTTATGGTCGGGTAACAATCCCCCCTCCGAATTTCATATGTTCAACCTGGGAAAAAATGATGATCACTCCCAAGGCTATTTTACCGTAGACTACGAAGATGGTATCACTATCAAGAAAGGAACCGTCGCTGATATTAAGCAGGAAGTTGGCTATGTATATGAGCAAAACAAGCCTGTCTATATTTTCAGCCTGTCCAGTGATGTCATCAAAAGCGGAAAATACGGGAAAAAAACTTTGGACAATAAAGATGTTATTCCACTGAGCGACCTTGTTCTTCTCCAGGTAACGTTCGACAGTTATGACTATTCGGGCAAGACCCTCTTCTTAACCAAAACGAAAGTCTTTGATATTAACAACGGTGAGTTTCCCACGGACTATCTGAACTCAGGCACCAAAGGCAAATCCAGCCTGATTGACTAGCCTGGATCCCGGCGTAAAACAAGGTTCCCTGATAACCTCCTTCCTCAAACGCAAGGAGAGTCATCAGGGAACATTTTTCTTATTCTTTATCTTTATCTTTTTCTTTTTCTTTACAAGTACTGATCATTTTTATACCAGAACTCAAAATGAATACAAAACGAAAAACAGAGGTCAGCTAGCGCTGACCTCTGAGTGTTTTATGTCTTATTCCTTGATCGTGGTTACGACGCCTGAACCTACGGTTCTGCCGCCTTCACGAATCGCGAAACGGAGTCCTTCGTCCATAGCTACCGGTGTGATCAGCTCAACGTTCATGTCGATATGATCCCCAGGCATAACCATTTCCATGCCGTCCGGCAATTTGATGGATCCTGTTACGTCCGTTGTACGGAAGTAGAACTGCGGCCGGTATCCGTCAAAGAACGGGGTGTGGCGTCCGCCTTCTTCCTTCTTCAGTACGTATACCTGTCCAACAAATTTTCTGTGCGGCTTCACGCTGTTCGGCTTCGCCAGAACCTGACCTCTTTCGATGTCAGCTCTCTGTACGCCTCTGAGCAGGGCTCCGATGTTGTCTCCGGCCTGAGCCTGATCCAGCAGCTTACGGAACATTTCTACGCCGGTGCAGACGGTCTTTGTCTTCTCTTCCTTAAGTCCAACGATTTCAAGTTCATCGCCAACTTTCAGGATTCCGCTTTCCACTCTTCCGGTGGCTACGGTTCCACGACCTGTGATCGTGAACACGTCTTCTACCGGCATCAGGAACGGCTTGTCGGTTGCTCTTTCCGGGGTCGGGATGTAGCTGTCAACAGCGTCCATCAGATCCAGGATCGGCTTGATCTTTTCCGGATCTTCCGGATTGTTCAGAGCTTCCAGAGCGGAGCCGGCGATGATCGGTGTGTCATCTCCCGGGAAATCGTAGTCGTTGAGGATATCGCGAACTTCCATTTCTACCAGTTCCAGCAGTTCCGGGTCATCTACCATGTCTGCCTTGTTCAGGAAAACAACGATGTAGTTAACGCCTACACGGGAAGCGAGCAGGATGTGCTCTCTGGTCTGGGGCATAACTCCGTCAGCGGCGGAAACAACCAGGATCGCTCCGTCCATCTGAGCCGCTCCGGTGATCATGTTCTTGACATAGTCAGCATGTCCGGGGCAGTCAACGTGTGCGTAGTGACGGTTGTCCGTCTCATACTCAACGTGGGCGGTGTTGATCGTGATTCCTCTTTCTTTTTCTTCCGGTGCCTTATCTATTTCGTCATACTTGGTAGCATTGGCGTATCCCTTCTTGGACAGAACGGTCGTGATGGCCGCGGTCAAAGTGGTCTTGCCATGGTCAACGTGACCAATGGTTCCAATGTTAACATGGGGTTTGGTTCTTTCAAATTTCGCTTTTCCCATTATTGATTCCTCCTGTAAGGTTTTCGCTAGTTTTATTGTAGCTGAATCTCAAAAAAATTCAATTAAGAGTCTTTTTTGGCCCGCTTGCCGATGATCTGCTCCTGAACATTCTTCGGAGCATCCTCATAATGGTCAAATTCCATGGTGTAGACACCACGGCCCTGGGTCCGTGAACGCAGCGCAGTAGCATATCCGAACATTTCTGACAGCGGTACAAAGCCCTTAACGACCTTAGCACCGGCACGGTCATCCATGCCTTCAATTCTTCCGCGGCGTGAGTTCATGTCGCCGATGACATCGCCCATATATTCTTCCGGAACGATGACTTCAACCTTCATCATGGGTTCCATGATGACAGGGTTGGCTTTGGCCATTGCGTTCTTGAACGCCATAGAACCGGCAATCTTAAACGCCATTTCAGAGGAGTCAACATCGTGGTAGGAACCGTCGACCAGACGAACACCGAAGTTGATCGTCGGGTAGCCAGCCAGGATACCAGTCGCTGAAGCTTCCTTGATACCTGCATCGATGGGGGAAACGAATTCCTTGGGAACGGATCCGCCCACGGTTGCATTTTCAAAGCTGTAGTCGCCTTCCTTGGGGAACAGTTCAATAACGGCATGACCGTACTGACCCTTACCACCGGACTGACGAACATACTTACCTTCTGCCGTGACGGCGTTGCGGATGGTTTCCTTGTAGGCAACCTGCGGCGCGCCGATATTGCATTCGACTTTGAATTCCCGCATCAGACGGTCGACCATGATGTCGAGGTGAAGTTCACCCATACCGGCGATGATTGTCTGACCGGTCTCATGATCGGTGTAGGTCCGGAAAGTCGGATCTTCTTCAGACAGCTTGGACAGGGCAATACCCATTTTTTCCTGGGATGCCTTGGTCTTGGGTTCAATGGCGATATTGATAACGGGTTCCGGGAAGTTCATGGATTCCAGGACAACCGGGTTGGATTCATCGCACAGCGTGTCTCCAGTGGTGGTGTCCTTGAGTCCTACGATCGCCCCGATATCACCGGCTCTGAGTTCTTCAACTTCCTGACGGTGGTTGGCGTGCATCTTAACCAGACGGCCGATGCGCTCCCGCTTGTTCTTGGTAGAGTTCTTGACATAGGATCCGCTGACCATAACGCCGGAGTAAATCCGGGTGAAGGCGAGGCGGCCTACGAAGGGGTCGGTTGCGATTTTGAACGCCAGAGCGGACATCGGAGCTTCGTCCGACGTATCACGTGTGGTCGGCTCACCGTCTTCATCGGTTCCGGAAACAGCCGGAATGTCGATGGGGGACGGCAGGTAGTCGACAACGGCGTCAACCATTTCCTGAACACCCTTGTTTTTGTAGGATGATCCGCAGATAACCGGGATCAGTCCATTGGCAACAACACCCTTACGGATGGCGCGCTTGATTTCCTCAATGGAAACTTCTTCGCCTTCCAGGTATTTTTCCATGATGGCTTCATCGAAATCAGCACAGGCTTCCAGCAGTTTGCCTCTGTATTCCTGAGCTTTTTCCATGTATTCAGCCGGCACGGGACCGACTTCGATCTCTTTGCCCAGGTCATCGAGATGGATCTTAGCTTCCATTTCAATGAGGTCGATGATCCCTCTGAACTTGTCTTCTGCTCCCACCGGCAGCTGGATCGCTACGGCATTGGCTTTCAGACGGTCGTAGATGGTATCGATGGACTTGTAGAAGTCAGCTCCGGTCGCATCCATCTTGTTGATGTATACGATCCGGGGAACGCCGTAGCGGTCAGCCTGGCGCCAGACAGTTTCTGTCTGGGGCTCAACGCCTGACTTGGCGTCCAGAACGGTTACGGTACCGTCCAGAACACGCAGGGAACGCTCAACTTCAATGGTGAAGTCCACGTGTCCCGGGGTGTCGATGATATTGATCTGATGGCCCTTCCAGTAGCAAGTGGTGGCAGCGGAGGTGATAGTGATCCCTCTTTCTTTTTCCTGTGCCATCCAGTCCATCTGGGACTCACCTGAATGTGTTTCACCTAATTTATGAGTTTTTCCTGTATAGAACAGGATTCGTTCCGTCGTAGTGGTCTTTCCGGCGTCAATATGAGCCATGATTCCGATATTACGGAACTTATCTAATGGGTATTCTCTAGCCACGCTGAACCCTCCTCCCGCATGTATTCCTCAAATGGTTTGCAGCAATCATCAAATTAGTATCTGAAGTGCGCAAAAGCCTTGTTGGCTTCAGCCATCTTGTGTGTGTCTTCTCTTTTCTTGACTGCTGCTCCGGTTCCGTTGGCGGCATCGAGGAGTTCGTTGGCAAGCCGTTCTCTGGCATACTTTTCGTTTCTCTTATCCACAGCTACGAGCAACCACCGAATTCCCAGCGTCTGACGTCTTTCCGGACGTACTTCAATGGGGACCTGGTAGTTGGAACCGCCAACTCGTCTGGCTTTGACTTCCAGCTGCGGCATGATGTTGCTCATGGCAGTCTCGAATACTTCCACAGGGTCCTTGCCGGACTTCTGCTGGATGAGCTCAAAGGCTCCGTAAACGATCTTCTGGGCTACGCCCTTCTTGCCTTTTTCCATCACGTTGTTGATCAGCTTGGAAACGACCACTGAGTTGTAAAGGGGATCCGGCAGGACCTCTCTTTTTGCTATAAATCCTTTTCTTGGCATCTTTCTTCCCTCCTTAAAAAATATTTTAGATCATCGGTACTCTACCGGCAGCGAAGGCCGGTCGTAAAATGCTGTGCTTTATTTCCTGAAGTGCCAAAATACACAATCATTACCTAAAACAGAGCAATTTCACATAAGTTGCAAGAACCTATTTTTTCTTAGGTCTCTTTGCTCCGTATTTTGATCTGGACTGTAATCTGTTGTTTACTCCTGCGCAGTCTAAGGTACCTCTGATGATGTGGTATCTTACACCCGGCAAGTCCCTAACTCTTCCGCCTCTGATAAGAACAACTGAGTGTTCCTGCAGATTGTGTCCTTCTCCACCGATATAAGCTGTGACTTCATATCCGTTCGTCAGACGTACTCTGGCTACTTTTCTCAAAGCGGAGTTCGGCTTCTTTGGTGTCTGTGTCTTAACGACGGTGCAAACACCTCTTCTCTGGGGATTTGACTGAAGAGCAGGTGACTTGGATTTGTAATTAACAGTCTCTCTTCCCTTCCTGACCAATTGGTTAATGGTTGGCATTTTTTCACCTCCTGTGATTAATTTGATGCCAGTGCGGCAGTAACGGCAGTGAGTGAACCGGCGAACCGGTACTGATTTTATGAAAAAAATCAACCTCACTTCGCGGACAAAAGCCGAAAGGAAATACTTCCCCTTCGGTTTTGTCGCACAAAGTTGATTTTATCACTGATGTATTGGCAGTGTCAATGCTTCTCGTGGGCTAAACTTTCATTTGCCCGCCGTGACATTTGAAACTTTGGATTACTCCTGGTCGTCCTCATTGAAGTCGAGCAGATCTTCCTCCGACAGTTCACGCGGTTTGGCATGGACATGTTCTTCCACCGGTACCACGTCATCGGTGTTCAGCTTGATGGCGCGGTAGCGGGTCATGCCCGTTCCGGCCGGAATCAGCTTACCAATGATGACATTTTCCTTCAGACCCAGCAGCGGATCGATCTTGCCCTTGATGGCGGCGTCGGTGAGGACGCGGGTCGTTTCCTGGAAGGAAGCGGCCGACAGGAAGGAATCCGTGGCCAGGGAGGCCTTGGTGATTCCGAGCAGGACCTGTTCGCCCTGAGCCGGAACCAGACCGTTTTCTTCGGCAACCCGGTTGGCTTCATCAAAATCGAAGAAGTCTACCAGAGTTCCGGGAAGCAGTTCGGTACCGCCGGCATCGGCGATCTTGATCTTGCGCGTCATCTGACGGACAACGACTTCCAGATGCTTGTCATTGATATCAACACCCTGTCCGCGGTAAACTTTCTGAACTTCGGAGAGGATGTAGCGGCGAACCCCGTCGACTCCCTTGATCCGCATGATGTCATGAGGATTGATGGAACCTTCGGTGAGTTCGTCACCGGCGTTGACCACATCGCCGTCAGCGACCGCAATGCGGGAGCCGAACGGAATGTCGTAGCTGGTTTCCACGCCGTCCTCGGAGGTGACATAGATGATCCGTTTCTTCTTGGTCTCTTCAATGCGCACCGTACCGCCATTCTCGGAAACCAGCGCCAGACCTTTCGGCTTGCGGGCTTCGAAGAGTTCTTCGATACGGGGGAGACCCTGAGTAATATCGGATCCGGCGACACCGCCGGTATGGAACGTACGCATCGTCAGCTGGGTACCCGGTTCACCGATGGACTGGGCGGCAATGATGCCGACCGCTTCTCCGATGTTGATCTCACGGGCAGTAGCCATGTTCATGCCGTAGCACTTGGCGCAGACACCGGTCCGGGTCTGGCAGGTAAAGACGGAGCGGATCTTGGCTTCGGTCACGCCGCTCTTGACGATTTCTTCGGCCAGATGGGGATTGATGTATTCATTCTTGGCAACCAGGACTTCGCCGGTCTTGGGATGCAGGATGTCCTGGGCCGGGAACCGGCCGGTGAGACGTTCCTGCAGTCCTTCGATGACTTCGTTGCCGTTCTTGACATCATGAATGATGATGCCTTCGTCGGTGCCGCAGTCATCCTCGCGGACGATAACATCCTGGGATACGTCAACCAGACGACGGGTCAGGTAACCGGAATCCGCCGTTTTCAGAGCGGTATCGGCATTACCCTTTCTGGCGCCGTGGGTTGAGATGAAGAACTCCAGCACGTCCAACCCTTCACGGAAGGAGGCCCGGATCGGAATTTCAACGGTCTTACCGGACGGGTTGGCCATCAGGCCGCGCATACCGGCGAGCTGCTTGATCTGGGATTCGCCGCCTCGGGCTCCGGAGTCCGCCATCATGAAGATGGGATTGAACTTATCCAGAGACTTCATCAGGGCTTTGGCCACGCCATCGGTGGTTTTGGTCCACTTGTCGATGACGGACTGATAGCGTTCCTCATCGGTGATGAGCCCGCGGTTGTACATGGACTCAATCTTCTTGATGGTCTGATCAGCTTCTTCCAGCAGGATGTGTTTGGCTTCGGGAACCACCATGTCGGAGATGGCAACGGTGACCGCGCCCTGCGTGGAGTAATGGAATCCCTTACTCTTGATCTCATCGAGGATCTTGGAGGTCTCGATGGGACCGTATTTGAGGTAGCATTTATCGATGATCTTGCCCAGGTTCTTCTTGGTGACCAGAAAGTCAATTTCCAGGTTGAACATGGTGGCGGGATCTTCCCGGTCCACAAAGCCCAGATCCTGGGGAATGGATTCATTGAAGATGATCTTGCCCACAGTGGTGTGGATCATGGCAGCCTTCTGCTCCCCATCCACTTCCCGGTACATCCGGACATTGATCGGCGCCTGCAGATGAATCTGCTGGGTGCCGTAAGCCATCAGGGCTTCTTCCTTATCCTTGAAGAAGCGACCGTCGCCGAGAGATCCCTCACGGACCATGGTCAGCCAGTAGGAACCGAGGATCATATCCTGGGTCGGTACGGAGACCGGTTTTCCATCGGAGGGCTTCAGGATGTTTCCGGCTGCCAGCATCAGGAAGCGGGCTTCCGCCTGAGCTTCCATGGTCAGCGGCACGTGAACGGCCATCTGATCCCCGTCAAAGTCGGCGTTGTATGCCGTACAGACCAGTGGATGCAGCTTGATGGCGCGTCCATCCACCAGAATCGGCTGGAAGGCCTGGATACCAAGGCGGTGCAGTGTCGGGGCGCGGTTCAGCAGGACCGGATGATCGGAGATGACATCCTCAAGGATGTCCCAGACCTGGGGGTGAACCCGCTCCACCATGCGCTTGGCACTCTTAATGTTATGGGAGGTGCCGTTTTCCACCAGTTTCTTCATGACGAAGGGCTTAAACAGCTCCAGTGCCATTTCCTTGGGGAGACCGCACTGGTACATTTTCAGTTCCGGTCCGACGACAATAACCGAACGGCCCGAGTAGTCAACCCGTTTTCCCAGCAGATTCTGCCGGAAACGGCCCTGTTTTCCCTTGAGCATATCGGACAGGGACTTGAGAGGACGGTTGCCGGGGCCGGTCACCGGACGGCCGCGGCGGCCGTTGTCGATGAGAGCGTCCACCGCTTCCTGGAGCATGCGCTTTTCATTGCGGACAATGATGTCCGGAGCACGCAGATCCATCAGCTTCTTCAGCCGGTTGTTGCGGTTGATGACGCGGCGGTAGAGATCATTCAGGTCGGAGGTGGCGAAACGGCCGCCGTCGATCTGAACCATGGGCCGGATATCCGGCGGGATCACGGGAATTACGGAAATGACCATCCACTCCGGCCGGTTGCCGGACTTGCGGAAGGATTCAATGACTTCCAGGCGGCGGATGATCCGGATCTTCTTCTGTCCGGTCGCCGTCTTGAGGTCATTGCTCAGTTCTTCCGACTGAGCTTCCAGGTCGATGGCTTCCAGGAGCTTGAGCACAGCCTCAGCGCCCATCTGGGCAACGAAGGAGTTGTAGCCGTACTTGTCTTCCGCTTCGCGGTATTCCTTCTCGGACAGGAGCTGCTTCTTGGCCAGGCCGGTGCCCTTGGGATCCAGTACGACGTAGTTGGCGAAGTACAGGATCTTTTCCAGAGAGCGTGGGCTCATGTCCAGGATCAGTCCCATCCGGGACGGGATTCCCTTGAAGTACCAGATATGGGATACGGGTGATGCCAGTTCGATGTGGCCCATCCGTTCCCGGCGAACCTTGGCTTTGGTGACTTCCACGCCGCAGCGGTCGCAGACGATGCCTTTGTAGCGGACTCGCTTGTACTTGCCGCAGTGGCATTCCCAGTCTTTCATGGGTCCGAAGATCCTCTCGCAGAACAGGCCATCCCGTTCCGGTTTGAGGGTTCTGTAGTTGATCGTTTCAGGTTTTTTTACTTCTCCGCGGGACCAGTCTCTGATCTTGTCAGGAGAAGCCAAACCGATTTGCAATGCATCAAAATTATTTAATTCTATCAAGGTCGGACCTCCTGCTAATCCATATCTTCTTCAATCGTCAGTTCAGCATCCTCGTCCGGGTCATCACCGAATAATACCTCGGTTTCTTCCGAATCCTCATCTTCGATGAGTTTGTCTTTCTGGGTGAATTCCAAATTTTCTTTGTGGAATTCCGGGGCGAAGTCAAACATAGGTTCATCTTCCACGGATTCTTTCAGTTCGATCTCTTCATGGTTCTCGTTGAGCACCTTGACATCCAGACACAAAGCCTGGAGTTCCTTGATCAGAACCTTAAAGGATTCCGGGATGCCCGGTTCCGGGATGTTCTCGCCCTTGACGATGGACTCATAGGTCTTGACCCGTCCCACCACATCATCGGATTTCACGGTCAGGATTTCCTGGAGGGTATGGGCTGAGCCGTAGGCTTCAAGAGCCCAGACTTCCATTTCTCCGAAGCGCTGTCCGCCGAACTGAGCTTTTCCGCCCAGGGGCTGCTGAGTAACCAGTGAGTAGGGGCCGGTGCTCCGGGCGTGGATCTTGTCATCGACCAGATGCGCCAGTTTCAGGATATACATGTAACCGACGGTAACAGGATTGTCGAAGGGTTCGCCGGTGCGGCCGTCAAACAGAACGGTTTTTCCGGAGCGGTCAAAGCCGCCCTCTTCCAGGAGCTCTTCAATGTTTTCATAGGTCGCGCCGTCGAAGACCGGAGTGGCAACATGCCAGCCGAGTTTCTTCGCAGCCCAGCCCAGATGAACTTCCAGAACCTGTCCGATGTTCATACGGGAAGGAACGCCCAGCGGGTTCAGACAAATCTGAAGCGGGCTTCCGTCCGGCAGGAACGGCATGTCTGCCTCAGGCAGAATCCGGGAGATAACACCCTTGTTGCCGTGGCGTCCGGCCATTTTATCACCGACAGAGATTTTCCGTTTCTGCGCGATGTAGCAGCGGACCAGCATATTGACACCGGCCGGCAGCTCTGCCGCGTTCTCACGGGTGAAGACCTTGACGTCAACGATGATGCCCTGTTCGCCGTGGGGTACCCGCAGCGAGGTATCGCGGACTTCCCGCGCCTTTTCGCCGAAGATGGCACGCAGGAGGCGTTCTTCCGCCGTCAGTTCCGTCTCTCCCTTGGGGGTGACTTTACCGACCAGGATGTCTCCGGTGCGGACTTCCGCTCCGATGCGGATGATGCCGCGTTCGTCGATGTCCTTGAGGGCGTCCTCGCCGACATTGGGGATGTCGCGGGTGATCTCTTCCGGTCCGAGCTTGGTGTCACGGGCCATGGCCTCGTATTCTTCGATATGGATGGAGGTAAAGATGTCATCGCGGACCAGCTCTTCGGAGATCAGCATGGCATCCTCATAGTTGTAGCCTTCCCAGGTCAGGAAGCCAATGCGGATATTCTTGCCCAGAGCGATTTCGCCCAGATCCGTTGATGGTCCGTCAGCCAGAATGTCTCCGACTTTAACAGCGTCACCCTTGGCAACCAGCGGTTTCTGGTTGATGCAGGTTCCCTGGTTGGACCGCTTGAATTTCTGCAGCCGGATGATGTCGAGGCCGCCGTCGTTGGAACGGCGCAGGCGAATCTCAGATGCGGATACATACTCGATGGTTCCGTCGTGTCTGGCCTTGGGCAGAACGCCGGAATCATAAGCTGCCCGGTACTCGATGCCGGTTCCGACAATCGGAGCCTGGGTCTTGAGCAGCGGAACCGCCTGACGCTGCATGTTGGCACCCATCAGGGCACGGGATGCATCATCATTTTCCAGGAAGGGGATCATGGCCGTAGCCACGGAAACCAGCTGTTTCGGGGACACATCGACCAGGTCAACTTCTTCCCGGGGTACCAGGATGACTTCATCGGTGCGGCGCACGGTAACACGGTCATCCAGGAAGTGACCTTCCTGGTCGAGGGGCTCGGTGGCAGGGGCGCACAGGTACAGATCTTCCTCATCGGCCGTGTAGTAGCGGATCTCATCCGTTACGACGCCTCTGGCCTTGTCGACAACGCGGTATGGTGTCTCGACGAAGCCGTATTCGTTGACCCGGGCATAGGAGGCCAGGGATACGATCAGACCGATGTTCGGACCTTCCGGGGTTTCAATCGGGCACATGCGTCCGTAATGGGAATGGTGAACGTCACGCACTTCCATGCCGGCGCGGTCACGGGAGAGACCGCCGGGTCCCAGGGCAGACAGTCTGCGCTTGTTGGTCAGCTCGGACAGCGGATTGGTCTGATCCATGAACTGAGACAGCTGGGAGGATCCGAAGAATTCCTTGATGGCGGCAGCCACCGGCCGGATGTTGATCAGTGCCGATGGGGTGATGTTGTCCTGATCCTGGATGGTCATCCGCTCACGGACCACACGTTCCATCCGGGACAGACCGATGCGGAACTGATTCTGCAGCAGCTCGCCGACGGAACGGATGCGGCGGTGACCGAGATGGTCGATGTCATCCACGACACCGATGTTCATGGGCAGCCCCAGCTCGTAGCTGATGGTCGCGAACATGTCGTCCCGGATGATGTGCTTGGGAGAGAGCTCATGGATATGCTCGCGGATGAGGCGGTGCATTTCCTTGGCTTCCACCTGGCCGACTTCGTCCAGGAATTTCATCAGAGTCGGGTAATGAACGGTTTCTTTATAAAATGAATCGGATTCTTCCAATTCGACGAAACGGTTCAGTGGGACAAAGTGATTGCCGATGACGCGGACGATGCGGTCTTCCACCAGGATATCCACGGAATTGATTCCGTTCTCCATGATGGCGAAGGCCAGATCGCGGTTGATCTTCTGGCCTTTTTCAGCCAGGATCTCTCCCGTCACGGGCGATACGACGTCAACGGCGGCCACCTGGTTGATGATGCGGTTGACGATGTTGAGCTTCTTGTTGAATTTATAGCGGCCAACCTTGGACAGGTCATACCGTTTGGGATCAAAGAACAGACCGTTCAGGAGAGCTTCCGCGGAATCTACCGTCGGGGGTTCGCCCGGACGGAGCCGTTTGTAGATCTCAATAAGTCCTTCTTCGCGGGTCTTGGTTGCATCCTTCTCCACCGTCGCCTTGAGGCGTTCATCGTCACCGAAGTAGTTAAAGATCTCCTGATCGGATCCAAAGCCCATGGCCCGGGCCATCACAGTGATGGGGAGCTTGCGGGTCTTGTCGATGCGGATGTAGATGATGTCGTTGGAATCCGTCTCGTATTCGAGCCAGGCACCGCGGTTGGGGATGACCGTGGCAGAGAACAGGCTCTTGCCGGATTTATCATAGCTCTGGTTGTAGTAGACACCGGGTGAGCGAACCAGCTGGGAGACGATAACACGTTCCGCACCATTGATGATAAAGGTGCCCTGCTCGGTCATCAGCGGGAATTCACCCATGTAGACTTCCTGTTCCTTGATTTCACCGGTTTCGGTGTTCTCAAGGCGTACGGTAACTTTCAGCGGAGCCGCATAGGTTGCGTCTCGTTCTTTGCATTCTTCGATGGAGTACTTGATGTTGTCCCGGTCCAGATGGAAACCGACGAACCGCAGGATCAGATTGCCGCCGTGATTTGTGATGGCAGAAATGTCCTCGAATACCTCGTCCAGGCCTTCCTTCAGGAACCAGTTGTAAGAATCAAGCTGAATCTCGATGAGATTCGGCATGTTGGCAACTTCTTTGATTCTTGCAAAACTCATTCTTGTTCTTTTTCCCGTTGGGTTAGGAACAGGATGTACCATAAATTCACCCCTTACTTTTTAACTTGTAAATGATTCAATTATCCATTACAATAAAGACAAATAAACCATTATACTACCTTATCGTACCTTGTCAATTCGATACGGGTACAATTTAATATTGTACTATACCAAATCCAGCCGGTCAACTTTTCGGCTTTATTTTTTTGCCATTTTTTGACCTTCAAAAAATCGGAACATTTACCCTCTTTTCGCCTCAACCCGCTCCCATCAAGCTTCTTCCAGAATAAACAGCACTGATCTCAATTTAATCTCCCAACATCTACTCATTCATTTACAAATAATTTACCAATTCTCCACCAAAATATTGACTTCCCAGATAAAATCCAGCCAGCTCGGATCTCCAGACTCCATTTCAACTCTCATCTTCCACTTCCAACTAAAAACTGACTATAAACAGACCAAAGAAGGGATTCAGCTGGTTCATTTCCACCACACATCCAAAAATGACCCAATCAGTCAAAAATCCTGCATCATCTCTTTCCCAAAGGAATCTTAATCCATACCAATCCGAACCATCCATAACAAGAAGAAGCAATCATGCTAATTTTCGTTTCTTTAGTTACGTTTTGTAATTATTAATACTTCCTTCATGCTTTGTTCTCAAACAATATTGATATCCATGGTATTATACTTACTAAAGGTTACTAAAGTTAACCACGAAATTAAACCAACAAACCAGAATAATAACTGCAGGAATATCAGAACATAAAAATCAAAAAACAGATGAAAAGGAGATCAGTCATGGAGAACAAAGTTAAATTAGCAATCGTGTACTATTCCTCTACGGGTACCAACCATCAGATGGCGCAATGGGCCAAAGAAGAGGCTGAAAAGAATGGTGCTGAGGTTCGCCTCGTTAAGGTTCAGGAACTCGTACCGGAAGCAGCCTACTCAAAAAATCCCGCATGGAAAGCCCATGCTGACGCAACGGTTGATGTACCGGTGGCAACCAGTGATGATCTGGTCTGGGCTGATGCCATACTCTTCTCCGCACCCTCCCGGTATGGAACGCTGCCGGCGCAGATGAAGTTCTTCATCGATGGTCAGGGAGCCATCTGGGCACAGGGCCTGCTGGTCAACAAAGTTGTTTCCGCCATGTCCTCGGCTCAGAATGTGCACGGCGGCCAGGAAGCCACCATCCTCTCCCTCTATACCAACATGTACCACTGGGGAGCCATCGTCGTATCCCCGGGCTACACCGATCCGGTCCTCTACACCACCGGCGGAAATCCTTACGGGGCTTCCACTCAGGTTGACATGAACGCCAACATCCTAGACAACGTCAAGCCGGCTGTTGAAGTTCAGGTCAGAAGAATGCTGGATATTGCGGGTAAGCTGAAATAGTTATTCGGTCTACATAATAGTGAAAGCCAGTCCCGGATCCAATGGATCCGGGACTGGCTTTTGCATTTTTTAGTTGTTTTTCACTAGTCGATGAGGCGAATCCGATACTTCAGCATGTTAAAGACTTCTTCGCTGATTGCGCCGCTGATCGAGGCGTTACCGCCGGCGAACTTAACCTCTTCTTTGGCAATGGCTCGTCCATACAGGGTGGCTCCCTCACCGGACAACAGGATTCCGCCGTTGGGGGCATAAAGATAACCAGTATATGTCTGCCCTGATCCAGTGAAATGGATCGCCTGATCCGAAGTATCGCCGCTGTAGAAAATGATAGAATCACTGGCTGAGGTTTGTCCGCCGCCATCCAAGTCCAGTGGACCGGCACTGTATATGATCCCTACTCCGGTGAATTTAACGCCCTGAAGATCCAGAACTTTATAAGTGTTCTTATTCTGTAGCTCTTCATAACGGACAATTTCATTGTTTAGTTTTGCCGTCTTTGAAATGGGGTCATAATCCACTGCCAGGTTGAAAGCAGCTCTGGTTGTGACAGGTGCTATTGGTTCAACCGAAGACCAGAGATCCGGAATCGTTTCTTTCACGGGTCCGATTTTTTCCGTTGCCTTCGCTACATCCAGGGTCTTATTGGTGATTTCAGTGTTAATAACCGCACTACCATTAATCTCTGCGCCGGAAGCATCAATTCCATCGTTGCCATAAACGTCTCCGTAAACGATCGTCAACTTGTTGCTGGTTACTGTTACCTCATCCTCTCCTGAGAAAAGAGTGTACTTCAAAGCTTTGACGTCAGCTTTAATCCGTTCGGCAACAGCTCGAGCTTTTACGGTGCTTTGATTAATTCCCAGAACTCGAGCAAAAGTGGATGGCACTAAGTCAGAAGTTATAACTTCGACTTTGTTGCTGTCTCCCAAATAGGGTGTTGTCACTAAGATGTTAGCCTGCGGGGCTCCGTTATCTGATCCCAGCAGCAATGCGGCAGCTTCAGCGTCTGCTTTGACCGGCAATGCCCTGGCTCCGGCGAGCGCAGCAGCATCTGCGGCTTTCTGCAAATCTGCACGTTTGGCATAAAGCATTCCGCCGTCAACCACCAGAGCGCCAAACCCCAGAAGTACCACCAGGAATAACGCGAAGAATGGTAATGCCTGTCCTGACTCTTCTCTAAATAACTTTTTGAACATATACTTCACCCCCTTGGGTGTTCAATTATATTTGCTTGATTCTCTAGGAGTTTGATCAAGAGAATATGGTACATTCCAGAAGTCCAGAAATGTATAACATTTCGAATCATTATGAACTCCACTTCTATACTGATTACATTTTAATACAAATTTTGAGTGTCAACTACCTCGTTTCCATAAAGTTATCAGAAACTTCCCATGAATTATCGCTCGTCTCAAATCGTTAATAAGTTATGAAGCAGAAGCTTTTTTAAAGGTGCACAAAGGCTGCGTCGAATTACCTTACGCAGCCTGTCCATGATGCAAGATATTTGATTGTGCGGGAATGGATCAGATTTCAGGAGCCAAAGACGCAACTTGAACCTTGTCTCCCACATTCAGCTCTTGAAATGTTCCGGCAGATGCTTCAATGACTGAGTTTGCACCTTTTACGATCGGACTGATGGTCCATGGTTTCATGGCATCGATTCGATGAATGATCTCCATATTTTTATTCAGGAACAAAACATCAATTGGAATTTTCATGAAAAAACAATGGATGCTGTTGCATGGGGTGATCCATAGTCCCTCACCGGGACTCAGCGTTTTTCCCATGAGTCCGCGAAAGCGTTCAAGAAAAGAGTCGGCTGTTTTCAGGTTCCGGAGTACTACGGAGCCGCTGGCAGGATTCATTAGTTGTCTCGTTTGCTTCATAGTCTTCCTTCCAATACATTCTGTCCGGTGGATTTTCCGTCAACAATTTCAAAATGGATCTGATAGCCTTCAATCTCGAAACTGTCGCCAGGTGAGAAAATTCCCGTTGTAGCCAGTTTCCCTTCCGCTTTCATCATTCCCGGGGGTGCGCATCGAACTTCAATGACCGCAGAGTCAGCATCTGTTCGAATCGGGTAAACCGTAAATGTAAAGGAAGTTCCCTTTGCCGGTATGTGTATTTCACTCAACGGATCCTGACCGATCGAGATGTCCATCTGATTTCCTGAAAGATGAATGGAGTTTTCGGTTCCATCCTTCTCGTAAACCAGAGTTCCTTTCAGCAGATCCGGCCTGACCTTCTTTGGTCTTTTCTTCCAGAATATCAATAAACCAACGAGTGCCAGCACACTCGCTCCGATCAAAATATAAAGCAGAGTGTTATCCTTCGGAGTTTCAGCCGTCTTGATGTCCAGTGTAAGGAAACGTTCCAGTTTTGTAACTTCATGGGCAGTAACCAGCTTGATGTCGGCTCTGGGATCCGAGGTTTTGGCTGCCCATTTCATGACCTGCCGCACAGTAGCTCCCGGTTCCACGGTAACCGCCGGGGTTGCTTCCTGATCCAAAATAAGGGCGGTAACAGTCTCCGGATAATCAGATTGGTTGATGATCTCGATTTCTGCACTCACGGTACCATCTTGAACAACCGCACCATTTGGGAAATTGACTTTCAAGGATCCCGGCTGCAAGACGTTGGTCTGTATGGGTTCACCTCCCGTGAAGAAGGTGTCGCCCAGATAGACTCCACGAGCACTGAGAGAATATGTAAGCGGTCCGGTCAGATTAGCCGACGCCCAACCAGAGTAGATTTTATCACCCTTTATGATGTCCCCGGAAGAGGATGACCCATCATCCTTCAGGAGAAGGATTTGCTGACTATTTTCCTGATTGAGCTGAATGGCAATTTCGACCTCATCCAGGTTGTTTCTGACCAGGTTCCCATTACGCAGCAGCGAAGCAGTTACTTTGACGTATTCTCCCTTGATCCAGACCGGCGGCTGTTCTGTCAAACTGGATCTTAATACCGGTATATTCTTAATTTCAAAAGAAACGGTTGATTTGGCAACCAGTTGATTTTGGCTGACTAAAGACACCTGAAGATCGTAAATTCCGGTTTGCGGGAACTTCCCGATGAGGAGTTCGTATTCCAATCCGTTCTTTTTGATCTCAATGGGAAGATTTAACGCTTTGCCATTCTGGATGATCTTTGCTTCCAGCTGACCTGTTTCACCTACTGCTCCCGTTTGAGTAATCTTAGCAGTTAACTGCTGCTCATAGGGTACCTGAGCATTGGATAGAGGCTCGGTGATCCAGAGCTTGGTTTTCGTATCACGGACTGCCTGGACCTTCCCTTTCCAGTTGCCTGTCAGGCGATAGGTCTTTGATTTGTTCTGAAGGTTTTCATTCAGGTTGAATAATTGAATATCATCCGTCCGCAAATCCGGTTCGACAATTTTATTATCTTCTCCAATAATGGAGAACTGACCAGCCTTGGTATTATCTTGAACAAGAATTGCTACCCTGCTGGTGTATTCATCAACGACGAAGGAATATTCTTTTTCTCCGTTTACCTCTTCATCAACAAGAACAAACCGGTTCTTGAAATTACGAAGAATCTCAAAGAAACTGGGAGCCAGGGAACTGCTGTTTCCTACTAAAGTGGCCCCTCGGCTGTTGGCAGAGATTTGCTTCAGGATCTGTTGATCCGATTCCCCAAAGCCAACGGTGTAGATTGGATAATTCTTATTCCCGATTTCCTGAACCTTACTAGTCAGCTGGTTAAAATACAGATTCATATCTGCTTTTTTATCCCGCAGCTCCGGCTTTCCGTCCGTCAAGAACAAAATGAACCGACGAACCGACGGATCAGTTATCTGATCCAGATTCTCTTCTGCCAGCTTTAAGGCCTTTTGATAATCCGTATAACCAGTCGGAGCTGGAATAAAGTTGAATGCTGCCTCCACCAGGTGATCCTGGTTTCCCTTTAATTCTGTCATTGGAATCAGATTAACGGCGTCATCACTAAACGTCGAGACGCTCAGAAAATCAGACTCAGTTAATAAATCCACGACCATTTTAGCCGCAGCAAACCGATTATTCAGCGGATCTGAATTTTTCATGCTCCCTGAATTATCAAGGACCAGCGCAACAGCGACTCGATCCGAGACCACCGTTTCAGCCGCAAATCCCTGATGTGGGATCAGGCAGCTTATAAATACCAGGATTGTGAGATAAAGTATCTTTTTCATAGGCATCACTCGTTTGTCTTCCGTTTTTTTATTTCTCTGGAAAGATTATGCCATACCTTACATGCCAAGGAAAGTATTAAAAATACTGATCAGGGCGGGGCCCAGAATAACGATAAATAAGGCTGGAAAGAGAAGAAAAATCATTGGAAACAACATTTTCAACGGCATTTTCGCCGCTGCTTCTTCAGCTCTTTGTCTCCGTTTTTCTCGCATTACTCGGGACTGAATTCGAAGCATATTCGCAATATTCGCTCCCAGCAGTTCCGACTGAATTACCGCAGTTATAAAACTCGACACATCTTCCACCTGAGTTCGGATTCCAATGGAACGAAGTGCTTCTTCACGCTCCCGCCCCTTTGTGATGTCATCCATCGCTCTGGTGATTTCCTGGCTCAAAGGCCCCTTCATTTTGCTGGCTGTTTTCTTCATGGCCGCATCAAAGCTTAGGCCAGCTTCCACACTGATATAAAGCATGTCGAGAATATCCGGTAAGGAGTTCTTGATCAACTTTTGTCTTGTTTGAGCCTTCCCTCTGAAATAGGAAAGGGGGAGAATAAGGGCAATGGCGGTCACTAATATGAGAATTAGCCAATTGATTGGCATTCCAGAAAACTGGAAAACCAAAACCATCAATAGTAATACTGTCAAACCAAACAAAATTTGATTTATCAGGATCCGAACTGGGGTGAACCGTTCTGCCAGTCCTGCCTGTAGCAGTACTTCCTGGTAATTCTCGGCGATATTCTTTGGTGTAAAGCGATCAAGAAAATTAGCAATTGAATTATAGATGGGAAGAAGGGCACGCTCTGAAAACGGCTTCTTCATCTCATCCTCTTCCTGGACTTCCATTGATCTGACATCATAGAGTCGTTGTCGGACCGCTCGGGAGGAAGATGTAACTGCTACTAAGATGAGAAAGGTCAGAACGAAAATCGTGAGTACAACAAGAAGGTATACAAAATAATTCACCTCTTACACCTCCAATGTTGTAATTTTTTTCAAGAAGATTACTCCCATGATCATCATAAAGCCTGCTCCAATTATCAAAACTTGACCTAATGGTTCCGTAAAGAGAGGTGTAATATATCCAGGATTCAAGATGGATAGGATTCCTCCTATAGCAATTGGAAGTACTCCAATAATGATGGCTGACATTTTATTCTGGGCAGACATGGTTCGAATTTCACCTTTCAATTTCACTCGTTCCCGAATGGTATTGGCAATCATATCCAGGACTTCCGACATATTGCCACCGACCTGCCGTTGAATAATGATCGCTGATACAAGCATATCGATATCTTCATCACCCGTTCGAACCGAAAGCTCTTGAAGTGCCTCTTCCATGGGACGGCCAAGACTGTTATCTCTCATCACCTTCTGGAACTCCCACCGGATCGGATCTGCCATCTCATCTCCTGCGGTAGCAATCGCCTGGTTAAAGCTTAATCCAGCACGAAGTGCGTTCGACAGTATGTTCAAAAATTCTGGCAGTTGATTATTCAGCTGTTTTTTTCGTTTCTCCTGGCTGCTTGAGATGTAAAGTTTTGGCAAATAGAACCCCAGCACGGCGGGCAGAATAGATACTGCCAGATTACCAGTTAATGCAAACGTAACAAGCAAGAAGACGAATGCAACCAGCAAGGAAATGAGCAAAAACTCTGATGCTTTTAGGAATAAGTGGGCCTGTGTCATTTGCTCATAGGACTTTTTCAAATAGGATCCGAGCAATGGGAAATAAAAAAGTGGAGACTCCTCTTTTGTTCTTCCTGTTAATTGAATTGACTCAGTCAGATTTTCCGAATCAGCTTCAATCACCTGAATATCTGTCAGTCTTTGATGAATGTGATATCGACGACGCATAATCAGGAATAAAACGCCAAAAAACAATAGGAACAGCGTGAGGCCCAATAGAGCATATGTCAGGTACTTCATTTGATGCCTCCTTAAAAACCTTCCCGTTGACTCACCGGTTTGAACAGAGAAGGAAGCAGATTCTCACCATAGGTTTTCAAACGCTCCAAATAAGTTGGAACCACTCCAGTCGGCACATGCCGCCCGACAACTCTCCCCTTTAGATCATAACCGTCTTGCTGATAAATGAATATATCCTGCATTGTGATCGTCTCGCCTTCCATACCCGTTATCTCAGATACTTTCGAGATCTTTCTGGAACCATCCGGAAAACGTGAAACCTGGATAATCAGATTGATAGCAGAGGCGATTTGCTCCCGTATAGCGCGTGATGGCAATTCCACTCCACTCATATGAATCATCGTTTCCATACGAGCCAGACTGTCTCTCGGTGTATTAGCGTGGATCGTAGTGATCGATCCATCATGGCCGGTGTTCATTGCCTGAAGCATATCTAATGTTTCAACACTACGAACCTCACCAACGATAATTCGATCAGGTCTCATACGAAGGGTATTGACCACCAGATCCCGAATTGTGATTTTACCCTTTCCCTCAATGTTAGCAGGTCTGGATTCCAAAGAGATGACATGGTCCTGTTGAAGCTGAAGCTCGGCTGCATCTTCTATCGTAACAATGCGCTCATCATGAGGAATAAAACTGGATAGGACGTTAAGCAATGTGGTTTTACCACTGCCGGTTCCTCCCGAAACGATAATATTCATCCGACCTCTGACACTGGAGCGGAAAAATGATGCCATCTCCAGGCTGACTGTACCAAACGTGATTAAGTCATCCAAAGTATACGGACTGGCCGCGAATTTTCGGATCGTGATCGTCGGACCCGTAATTGCCAAGGGAGGAATAATTACATTTACACGAGACCCATCCGGAAGACGACCATCGACCATGGGTGAGCTTTCATCGACTCTTCTTCCTAAAGGCGCAATGATTTTGTCAATCGTATGAAATACATGACGGTCATCCCGGAATTTAACGTCCACTGGATGAATCTTTCCGCTTTTTTCAACATAGACCTGATACGGTCCATTGACCATGACCTCGGTAATGGTTGGATCATCCAATAGCTTTGTGATTGGACCATACCCAAAGATTTCATCCATAATCTGATCATGAACCGCCTGCTTATCAGAAGAGGATAGGTTCTTCTTATTCTTCAAA
This sequence comes from Clostridiaceae bacterium HFYG-1003, assembly GCA_024579835.1. Classification (NCBI taxonomy): domain Bacteria; kingdom Bacillati; phylum Bacillota; class Clostridia; order Eubacteriales; family Clostridiaceae; species Clostridiaceae bacterium HFYG-1003. Next base: position 3,174,941 of record CP102060.1, on the reverse strand, counting down.
AGACTGTTCTTAATCTCTTCATGGATCATTTTTGAGATCTGCTTCCGAGCTTCTTCGTCATCTTTTTCAGGCATAACTTGTAAATTATCGATCAGGGTATTTAACACTTCCACTGCGATGGAATCAAAGTCCTGACTTTTTTCAGGGCTAACTGCTGAATCTTCATTGGTCGAGCTTTTTGACATTCCAAAGTTGAATGGCTGAATGGCCATGAATTACCACCACCTATTTTTTGCTTTTTCCTGCGAATTCGTCAGGGCAGAAATTAGCTTAGTAAATCCCGCCGTTGTGGAACTTCTAGGAAATGCTGTCACGTATGGCACGCCCTGGTTCTGGGAATTACGTGCCCCCTTGATGTCTTCTGGTATTTCGCTGAAAATCTCACTTCCTAATGTGGCTTCAACATCTTTCCGGTTGATTCCCAAGTTTGAAGCTTTATTGAGTATGATCCGCAATTTACTGACTGGGTAATTCAACTCCTTGAATACCAGGAGTGAAGCTTTGATGTTTTTCAATGTCAATACTTCTGGAGTTGTAATCAGAAGAACTGCATCCGCCATAGAAAATGCTGGATTTACTGTTTCCATGAAGCGACCTGGCATATCCACAACAACGTAATCAAATGATGATTGGAGTGTCCGCAGGATTAATTCAATATGATCTGAGTTAACATATTCATTAAAGCTAGGTTCAGGGTTTGCAGCCAGGATTCTTACACCACTTTCATGAGTTAAAAGGAATCCGTCCATTAAATCTTCATCAATGTTTCGAATCTCATTGATCACGTTCGCCATTGAATATTTAACTGGAGTATTCAATGCGATGGAATCTCCACCGTAGTCCAAGTCAAGGTCAAACAGAACGACCTTCTTGCCAGTCTGTTTTGCCAATGCCACCGCTAAATTTGTAGATACAAAGGTTTTTCCTGTGCCACCCTTGGTAGAGAAAACCGTATAGATTTTACCTTCCAGGTTTGATTTTTGCTTCTTGCTAACTAATAGCATATCCTGTTTTTTCAGGTGCTGCATGTGAGCCTGATAGATAACCTCTGTCAGCTCTTCCGTTGTACTGTTGGGAGAAATGATATCGGAAGCGCCTGATGTAACTGCTTTTCGGACATTACTAGTGGATAGCTCGTCTTCCAGCAAAATAACCGTCTTATAAGGGAACTCCGTTGTGATAATCTCACTGGCGCGATATCCATCTCCAAGGTAGTGTTCTGAAATAAGCACTACATCAGAGGTATCTGTACTAAAGGATTCTTTTAAATCTCCCTGAAAGTGAACTGGCTTTTCAACTTTTAAATACTCTATTACTTTCAGTTTTTCAACCAGTTCTGCCCTTAAATCCGGCTGATCGGTAAGTATTTGTAGTTTAATGATATCCATTACCGATTCCTCCAGTCATCAAAATTATCTGTTCCAAAATGATCCAACGGAACTTTCAATCCATCAACTGGATTCCGTAACGTCATTTGGAATGATCCACTGTTAAGCATATATGACATAACCTCCGCCTGCTGTGGAGTCACAAGCAAGGTGACGGAAGTGGGTACACCTGTATTCTCAACCAGTTTCCCGTTTTCATCCAATGTTGGCTTGATCCCTATTGCCAGGACTTCAATATTCTGGAATTGGGTAATCGTTTCTACATAGCCCTCGATGGGCGCTGATGTAGCTGCAGGTCTTGTTGCAGGAGCTGTTGTAGTCACTGGAGTTGTGACAGCAGTTGTTGTTCCAGGCGTTGTGATCGGTGTCTGTGTCGCCGGAGCCGTCGTTAAAGCAGGTGGTGTTCCAGGCCCGGGCCGATCTGTATAGTTAACCAGTATATCAACCCGGTCTCCGGCTACCAGATATCCAGCCAGTCCACTCACTTCGCTGGTTGGAACAACAATTGCTCTCATATTCTCTGGGATTTGATAAGAAAGCCCTGTCTTTTCCTCCTTGGAAGCAACCTTCGACTTGAACACCTGCTCCCCAGAAAGAATATCCATTTTGGTAGTTAATCCAACAATATCAGCCACAGCCTTGACAGCATCCTTATGGATGGCTTCTTCTGGCACACTTTTTAATTCCAGCATTGCTTCGGTAATTTTGGTATGCTGAGGTATATCGGTCAACGCGACAACCACATTTCCATATTTCACTTGAACTTCAGGTTGTTTTCTCAATCCTTCTATATATTGGTATAAAAAGAAGGTTGAAATAATGGCTAATAATAACGCTAATAAAACTAAAACTCTTGATTTTTTCATACTGCTACCCCGCATAACCTGTTAATCGTATTCTACTCGCATGTAAGCTTCAGAGCTAATAGTAACATCGGTTGAAAAGAATAGTTTGGTCAAAGGCGCCACACTCGCTGTAACATTCACACTGACTTTTTGACCAGCCGGAAATGAAGCATCAACCGATAAATCAGCATTGTCAACAAAATCCAGACTATCTTTAGCTATGGTTTTTAGTTTGGTTTCAACCGCTGATTCAGTGCTTCCTGTATCTTTATGAACGGCATAATATCGCACAGCTTCCCGGGCAGCGTTCGTCACTCGAATTTTCGCCATGAAAAGCCACCCGAAATCTATTACTGCTACTATTAATAGCAGTAAAATCGGTAAAATCAGCGCAAATTCAACGAGTGCCTGGCCTGATTCTTTTTTTTTCAAAGTTATTAGACTTTTCATGGAGAACCTCCTATATCGACAATCCTTGGATCAATCCCAATCTTGAAAATACAATTGTAACAACACAGCCGCCTGCTATCGCAATTGCATATGGGATATAATCGACTTTTGAATCCGTCATTTTCAAGCGGTATTTTTCTTTACGATAATTCATTGTTGGTAGTGACGTAATTTTTTCCATAAAAGAAAAAAAATAGAATAAGATTAGTCTTCCAGTTCTTTTTAATGTTAAGCCTACTTGTCCAGCTCTAGCTCTACTGATCAGTGAAATAAATCCTCCCAGTACAGCTGTAAATAAGGCAACATATATAACTGAACGCCAATCAGTGATTGCACCAATTGCCGCCATCAGTTTAACATCCCCAGCTCCCATCCCCTTCATTATATATGGTAGCAGAAAGATTAAAAATCCAACAAAAAATCCGAAAACACCGGTTAATATCCCATTAGGAAAATCTATAAGTGCATTAAATCCCAAACCGATCAGCGCAAAAGGAACTGTTAATCGATTCGGGATTTTCCTGAATTTATAGTCACTTATAGCAGCAACGAAAATTAATGACAATACAACTATAACTTTTATTACATTGATCATGGTAACTTCCCATTAATTTGGTCTTGATAAAGAGTAACTAAGGAATCGCCAAACTGAGTGACAAAGAAGATTAATCCTATAATAACTAAAGATAGTATCAAAGCATACTCAGTCAATCCTTGTCCTGAGTCAGAATAAATGATTTCTCTCATAATAATTCCTCATTTGAAAAATAGCCCCCTTACTGGGGGCTAGCAACTTCTTAGGGAACTGTAACACTATTGAGCTTAGTGCTAACTCCGCCAAATACCTTCTGAAGACCTCCGCTCATAAATCCAAGTACAGCAATTAATGCTACTGCAATTAATGCAATGATTAGACCATACTCTACCAATCCTTGGCCTTCTTCCTCTGTCCAAATGTTTTTAATAAAATCCATTCTGTTCCCCTCCAATGTGATTACCTCAATTTGTTGACTTCATACTATCATCTTGGTTTTTGTAACCTGGATTCCCGGTTCACCTAACGAGGAATCCTTTGTATTTTCTCAAAAACTATTGATATTACTTACTTTACAGCTATAAAGCCTTGCGAATATCCTAGTTATGTGTTACACTATACATAACTAGGAGGGCGTATTATGGCCATTGTTAATCAGTTCGATAAGCGCAGCGGAATTACCTATGTTTATGAATCAGTTTCCCATTGGGATAAGGAAAAACAACAGCCTCGGTCCAAACGGTCGCTCATCGGCAAACGAGATCCGGTCACCGGCGAAATCATCCCAACGGATGGACGGGGTAAAAAACGTCGGAACCCAGAGGCGGGTACAACTGAAGTCAAGCCTGGCCCTGTGCCCTTTACCGTAGCTGATCGTAAGTTCTACGGTGCCACGTATCTGTTGGATCAAATCGGAGACTCTCTCGGGCTTACAGAGGACCTCAAGGCTTGCTTTCCCTCTCTCTACAAGCAGATTCAATCCATCGCCTATTATCTGATCCTGGAGAGCGATTCCCCCTTGTTTCGATTTGAAAAATGGAGTACGCTCCACCGGCATCCCTATGGAGCCAATATCCCATCTCAGCGCAGCAGCGAGCTGTTTGCGGGCATCTCGGAAGAGTCCAAACAACGTTTTTTCAGCTGTCTTGCCAAGCGCCATCAGCCCGATGAGTATTGGGCCTATGACACCACCTCGGTGTCGAGTTATTCCCAAACCCTTCGTCAGGTCCAGTACGGGAAAAACAAAGAAAATGACCCCCTGGCGCAGCTGAACCTGGCCTTGGTCTTTGGACAAGACTCAGGGTTGCCGTTTTATTACAGAAAGCTCTCTGGCAACATTCCAGATGTCAGCACGATCAAAAATTTGCTGGCTGATTTCAAAGTGCTGGGCTTCGATAAAGTCAAGTTGGTCATGGACCGGGGATTTTACAGTGAAGCCAATATCAATGCGCTTCTTGGGGAGCGACTGAAGTTCATCATTGCCGCTGGCACGCATCTGGCCTATATCCGAAGACATATCGACGGGATCTATGACAGCATCCGATCCTTTGAAAACCTGGATGAGCAATATGGCTTATACTCCTCAACCATTCTGACTGACTGGGAGTTTCAAAAAGAACGCCCCAACAAGAAAGATGTCATCCGAGAAAAACGCCGGGTCTACCTGCACGCTTACTTCAACATTGAAAAATACGCGGATGAAGAAGCTCATTTTGATCGACGACTGCTGTCGATGAAGGGGGAAATCCTAAGCGGAAAACGTAATCCCGATCATGAGACGTTCTACAAGAAATACTTTGAAGTGACAGATACCCCGGTAAGGGGCATTAAAGTTACCGTGAAAGAAGATGTGGTCAAACAGACGAAGCGCTATTTTGGATTCTTTGCGCTGATGACCAATGAAAAGATGGATGCCATCACGGCTTTGACGCTGTATCGGAATAAAGATCTGGTGGAAAAGGCCTTCGGCAATATCAAGGAACGGCTCAATCTGAGGCGACTCTTGGTTTCCTCAGAAAAAAGCCTGGATGGAAAACTCTTTGTGGCCTTCGTCGCGCTCATCTATTTGTCCTACCTCAAAAAGCAGATGCAGGATAAAGGAATGTTCAAAGATTACACAATGCAGTCTCTGCTGGACAAGCTGGACGTCATAGAGTGCTTTGAAAACCCAGGCCATGACTTGAGGGTTGGTGAGATTCTCAACAAACAGAAGTTGATCTATGAATTCATGGGTGTTGAGACCCCATCATAGTTATGTGTTCCGGGAATCCAGGTTGTAAGTCAATAGAAAAGAATAATTGCAAACTATTAACACATCGGAAACATTGTAAGGTTTTCATAATAGAGAATTATAATACTGGAAATAATCTAAGTTACAAATGATTGTTTTTTAGAACTTTATAGAATAATAGCTATAGTTTTTAATATTATTATAATTTCAGCAACTAGTTTGTCTGTTGTACCATGAGAAAATTGTGAATTGTTAGTTGGGCTAATTGATATGTTAAGAAAAATTAACGATTATAATTTTGGGGATAAACCTTGGATGTGCAAAAAAAGCAATGGCGAAGATCGTGAGATCTTCGCCATGTGTTGCTTGGAAATTACTTAACTTCGACAGTTGCGCCAACTTCAGCAAGCTTGGTCTTGATTTCTTCTGCTTCTTCTTTGGTGACAGCTTCCTTCAGGGGCTTGGGAGCTCCGTCAACGAGGTCCTTAGCTTCCTTCAGTCCGAGTCCGGTGAGTTCTCTGACAACCTTGATAACCTTGATCTTCTGGTCGCCGACAACTGCGAGGATTGCGTCGAATTCAGTCTTTTCTTCTTCAACAGCTGCTGCTGCTGCAGGTGCTGCTGCAACGGCTACGGGAGCTGCTGCGGAAACTCCGAATTCTTCTTCACAAGCCTTAACGAGGTCGTTCAGTTCGAGAACGCTCATACCTTTGATTGCTTCAATGATCTGTTCTTTAGTCATTTTTGATATCCTCCAAAATTTGAATATAGTTTTTTTGATTGGTGTTTGATGATGAAATCATCAGGCGATGTTATTCAGCTTTTTTGTCTGCGAGAGCCTTAACCATGTAAGTAAACCTGGTGGTTGGGGACAATGCATGCAGAACGTAGACAAGATTGGATACTGGGCTCTTGAGGGAACCGAGCAGCTTGGCGATAAGTTCTTCCTTTGACGGCATATCGGCAAGTTCGGTAACCTGAGCTGCATTGTAGACTTTTCCATCCACAAAGCCGCCTTTGATCTCCAGCTTCTTCTTATCAGCGATGAACTTCTTAAGGATTTTAGCTGCTGATGTTTCATCTGCGCCAAAAGCAAAAGCGTTCGGTCCATCCAGATATTGTACGAAGTCCGCGGCATCCTTGTCTTTCATAGCAAGTTCAACCATGGTGTTCTTCAATACTTTATACTGAACGTTATTCTCTCTCATGATCTTTCTCAGTTCAGTATCCGTTTCAACGTTGATACCCTGATAGTTGACCACGATGACAGACTTGGAACTATCAATGAGTTCTCTGATCTCACTGACTACCTGTTCTTTCTTCTCTCTGATCGTGTTTGACAACCTGTACACCTCCTCTTTAAAGTGCGTAACTAAAAAAGGTCTTTTCTGCAAAGACAGCAGAAAAAGACCTTTTCTAACTCGTATGAGTTATATGAAATGATCTCCTCGGCTGGATTTACCTGTTACCGGCTGTCTTTGGAAAATCGATTTAGTTTTGTTTTGAGTGCTTTACAAGGATACCATGAAAGATATTATTCGTCAAATACTTTCTATGGTATTCAGAAAAAGCGATTTAGAACTTGTTCTGGTTAACCTTGATGCCAGGTCCCATGGTGGAAGATACGGAGATGGACTTCACGTACTGTCCCTTTGCTGCTGCAGGCTTAGCCTTAACAATCGCATCCATGACAGCCTTGAAGTTCACGCCCAGCTTTTCCGGTCCGAAAGACTTCTTCCCGATCGGAACGTGGATGATAGCGGTTTTGTCGAGTCTGTACTCAACTTTACCAGCCTTGATTTCTTCCAGAGCCTTGGTTACATCAAAGGTAACGGTTCCGGACTTCGGGTTAGGCATGAGGCCCTTGGGTCCCAGTACACGTCCGAGGCGTCCGATGGCACCCATCATGTCAGGAGTAGCGACAACTACGTCGAAATCGAACCAGTTTTCTTTCTGGATCTTGTCAACGAGGTCCATTTCTCCAACATAATCAGCGCCGGCAGCCTGAGCTTCCGCAGCCTTTTCGCCTTTGGCGAATACCAGGACACGGACAGTCTTACCAGTTCCGTTCGGCAGAACGACAGCTCCTCTGACCTGCTGGTCAGCATGTCTTGGGTCAACACCCAGGCGTACATGGAGCTCGATGGTTTCATCGAACTTGGCCTTGGCAGTCTTAACCGCCAGATCAAGTGCTTCTTCCGGTGTATAGAGTGCAGCGCGGTCTACGAGCTTCGCGCTTTCAAGATAATTCTTTCCCATTTATTCATTTCCTCCTTGTGGTTATAACGGTTTTTTAGCCTCCCACTATATGTGAGTTACTTATTCTATTCCTCGACTGTGACGCCCATGCTTCTGGCAGTTCCGGCGATCATCGCCATAGCTGCTTCTACAGAAGCTGCATTCAAGTCAGGCATCTTAGTCTCTGCGATCTGTCTCAGCTGTTCCTGGGTCAGCTTGGCTACCTTGGTTTTGTTCGGTACGCCTGATCCGGACTCGATTCCTACAGCCTTCTTAATCAGAACGGCAGCAGGGGGAGTCTTCATGATGAAGCTGAAGGATCTGTCCTGGTAGACAGTGATTACTACCGGAATGATGTAACCCATCTGGTTCTTTGTCTTTTCATTGAATTCCTTACAGAATCCCATGATGTTGACGCCGTGCTGTGAAAGTGACGGTCCGACTGGCGGAGCCGGTGTGGCCTTTCCTGCAGGAAGCTGAAGCTTGATCATTCCTGTGACTTTCTTTGCCATACGTATTTCCTCCTATATTGTGGTAATTTCGGCCATCCATTTAGTTTTGATGACCTCCCACTATAAAAGCTGTAAAAAGCTTTATAGACTACCTGATGATTTCTACCTGGTCAAAGTCCATTTCGGCCATGGTTTCCCGGCCAAACATCATGACTTCAACCTTGATCTTACGTTTCTCCTCGTGGATTTCTTTGACGATTCCAGAGAAGTTTTTCATGGGACCGGAAACAATGGTGACCGCTTCCCCCACATTGATGTTCATTTTCGGGCGTACTTCGCGGATGCCCATTGCGCGTACTTCTTCTTCTGAAAGAGGTACGGGACTATTTGACTTAGCGCCAACGAAACCGGTGCAGCCTCTGATGTTACGAACGACGTACCAGGTCTCTTCCGTCATGACCATCTTGACCAGTACGTATCCCGGAAATTTCTTGCGGAGAACTTTCTTTTCGGTACCATCATCTTTGCGTTCTGTGACTTCTTCCAGTGGAACTTCAACCTCTTGGATCAGCGCTTCAAGTCCTCGATTTTCAATTGCTTTTTCAAGGTTAACTTTTACTTTATTCTCATAACCGGAATAAGTATGAACAACATACCATCCTGCTTTACCCATTTCCATTGGATATTCCGTCTCCTATACCTGCAGTACGTACTGCATGACTAAACCGATCAGGAAATCAAATACTCCAGTAAGTAATGCATAGATCAGGACAATGACAGCTACTGCTGCGATCGCCTTCTGAACTTTATCGGAAGTTGGCCATGTTGTCTTTTCGATCTCGCGCTTTACCGCTTTGAGAAAGTTAATGATTCCGCCTTCTTTAGAAGCCATCTCTTCACATCCTTACTTAATTACTTGGTTTCCTTATGCAATGTGTGCTTTTGACAGAACTTGCAGTACTTTTCCATCTCAAGTCTTTCCGGATCGTTCTTCTTGTTCTTCATTGTGTTGTAGTTTCTCTGCTTACATTCTGTGCAAGCCATTGTGATCTTAACTCTCACTCTTCTGCACCTCCAAATCCCATGACTATTTTTAAGGATAAAAATAATATGTCACTTGGACATATCACCAAGTAACTTTATCACACAGTACCTGGTGTGTCAATATTTTTTCCCCAATTTACGCATTTTCCATTATAACACGGATCCTACCCATTTCCTATTATTTTCGCCCAAATGTTTGGGCTAACATTTGGCTGGGGCTCTGCCCCAAGGAATTCCTGACACGAAAAAAATCAATCAGCCAATGCATGCGCAGGCTGCATTGGCTGATTGAACCAAACATAATGTTCAGGCTAATGCAGAAAATCGTCGTTGTCCTGATCATCGCCCGGACGAAGCAACCGGAACGGCAATTCATCAGACAAAAGATCATCATCGGCCAGATCGCCCTCATCAAATGACGAGAAGTCCTCCTCCTCATAGCCAAGTTCCAGGATGGTATGACCTTTCAAACCGTACAGCGGAGTGTTAACAAACAGTTCCTTGTAATACTGATCCCTCAGCTGAGGATTCTCCTCCTTGTACTCCAGTCCGTACTCCTCCTGGAGATAGGATTCGATTTCAAATCCTTTGTCTCCACGCAGAGCGACAATTAATTCATGCATAAGCTCTGTTTTTTTTAATATCTCCTCAAACTCGGGGGTCACCTGGAAGCAGTTCTCGATGTATTGAGCCAGCATCATGATATCCTTGTCACTTATGCCGTAATCCATTTCGATCAGATCCTTCAGCTCGGGAATTGCGTAGTCTTCCTCGAACCCTTCACGATCCTCCAGAATTTCATCCGCATCAATATTCATATATTCGGAACCGATATAGTCAACTCCCCCAAACTCTTCTCTGAAAATATCATGAGACAAATTCAAGGTAATGTAGCTGTACGCCGTTTGGAGCATGTCCTCATCTAGGGGAGACTGTTCGTCCCGCAGGGCAGCATGAATCCGCAGGAGTTCCTTGGGCTCAATCAAGCCGTAGAAATTGATGAGGTTCCAGATTTCACGGGCAATCATCTGCATCGAAAGCGTATTAATGACGTCATCATCCCACTTCAAAAGAACCTCCGGCAAAATCTCCTCTTCGATCAGCAGTTCCGCAAAGGCAAGGGAGGACATCACCGAATCATTCGGCACAGCAACCCGGTATCCATCTTCCTTCAGGTCAGAAATAATCTCACGAATTTCAGCGTTCAGCGCTTCTTTTTTCGACTTGCTTACTTTCTTACCCAGGTGGGGACCCAGGACATGAAGAAGCACCCCCTGGATGGCAGGATGCAGGATAAATAGCAGCAGCTCTGGGGTTGAATCCCTCAGTGAGAGAAGAAACTCGACTTTTTTCCCCTTCGCTCTGACCGATTCATCGACTCCCAGCAAATAGGAAGCCTGGTCCGCCCATCCTTTGTCGATTTGTCTGATCAATTGCTTTCTTTTCAGTTCGTCCATGGTTATATTATTCTCCCCGTCTCATATATACTCTATCTCCATTATCCTACACCATAGAGGGAAATACAAAATAATAAAACAGAGGTCAGCGCAGGCTGACCTCTGGGTGTTGTATGTCTTATTCCTTGATCGTGGTTACGACGCCTGAACCTACGGTTCTGCCGCCTTCACGAATTGCGAAACGGAGTCCTTCGTCCATAGCTACCGGTGTGATCAGCTCAACGTTCATGTCGATATGATCCCCAGGCATAACCATTTCCATGCCATCCGGCAGTTTGATGGATCCTGTTACGTCCGTTGTACGGAAGTAGAACTGCGGCCGGTATCCGTCAAAGAACGGGGTGTGGCGTCCGCCTTCTTCCTTCTTCAGTACGTATACCTGTCCAACAAATTTTCTGTGCGGCTTCACGCTGTTCGGCTTCGCCAGAACCTGACCTCTTTCGATGTCAGCTCTCTGTACGCCTCTGAGCAGGGCTCCGATGTTGTCTCCGGCCTGAGCCTGATCCAGCAGCTTACGGAACATTTCTACGCCGGTGCAGACGGTCTTTGTCTTCTCTTCCTTGAGTCCAACGATTTCAAGTTCATCGCCAACTTTCAGGATTCCGCTTTCCACTCTTCCGGTGGCTACGGTTCCTCGACCTGTGATCGTGAACACGTCTTCTACCGGCATCAGGAACGGCTTGTCGGTTGCTCTTTCCGGGGTCGGGATGTAGCTGTCAACAGCGTCCATCAGATCCAGGATCGGCTTGATCTTTTCCGGATCTTCCGGATTGTTCAGAGCTTCCAGAGCGGAGCCGGCGATGATCGGTGTGTCATCTCCCGGGAAATCGTAGTCGTTGAGGATGTCGCGGACTTCCATTTCTACCAGTTCCAGCAGTTCCGGGTCATCTACCATGTCTGCCTTGTTCAGGAAAACAACGATGTAGTTAACGCCTACACGGGAAGCGAGCAGGATGTGCTCTCTGGTCTGGGGCATAACTCCGTCAGCGGCGGAAACAACCAGGATCGCTCCGTCCATCTGAGCCGCTCCGGTGATCATGTTCTTGACATAGTCAGCATGTCCGGGGCAGTCTACGTGTGCGTAGTGACGGTTGTCCGTCTCGTACTCAACGTGGGCGGTGTTGATCGTGATTCCTCTTTCTTTTTCTTCCGGTGCCTTATCTATTTCGTCATACTTGGTAGCATTGGCGTATCCCTTCTTGGACAGAACGGTCGTGATGGCCGCGGTCAAAGTGGTCTTGCCATGGTCAACGTGACCAATGGTTCCAATGTTAACATGGGGTTTGGTTCTTTCAAATTTCGCTTTTCCCATTATTGTTCCTCCAGTGAATAAATAAAAATGGAGCCCACAAGCGGACTTGAACCGCCGACCTCTGCCTTACCAAGGCAGCACTCTACCGACTGAGCTATGTGGGCATTAAACTGATAGAATAAACTATACCAAAAGCAACCCATCCATGTCAATGAAAACCGGACAATTTCCTTGTTGGCATCTCCTGGTTTCCCAAGCGATCCTATCAATGATATTCAGTTATAAAGGACCCGAAGACTATTATAAGTGAAAGAACTCCGGGACACAATGGATATTTCGCCATTTTCCCGGAATTCTTCTTTTTTAATAAATTTCATCAAAATCCGTAGATTGTCGAATCAACTCAGCATCAATCCATAGGTTTACTTATCGCTTTTCAGGATTCGTCCCTTCATCACTTCATACATTAGAATTCCACCAGCCACTGAAGCGTTCAGTGAATTCAGTTTTCCGACCATAGGAATGGAGACTACCTGGTCACATTTCTCCCGCATGATCCTGGAAATTCCCTTTCCTTCATTACCGATGACCAGTGCGCAGGGACCAGAGAAGTCCGCTTCATGAGCCAGAACACTTCCTTCCATGTCCGCTCCATAGATAAATACACCCTTCTTTTTCAGTTCTTCGGTCTCCTGAGCCAGATTCGTTACGCGAGCGACAGCCATATTCTCCACTGCACCGGCACTCGTCTTGTATACCGTGGCAGTCACACCCACGCTGCGGCGCTTGGGAATGACAATGCCATGGGCACCGCACAGCTCCGCAGTACGGATAATGGAACCCAGATTATGCGGATCTTCGATTTCATCCAACAGGATAATAAACGGATCTTCCTTCCGTTCTTTGGCAATGCGCAGAATATCGGAAACCTCGGAATAAACGAAGTCCGTCACCCGCACAGCGATCCCCTGATGATTCGCCCGATCCGTGAGCTGATCCAGCTTTTTCCGGTCCACAAATTTCACCAGAGCGTTGCGATCCTTGGCCATGCCCAGAATTTTAAGGATGGAACCTTCTTTGTCACCATCGGCGGCGTAGATCACTTCAATGCTGCGATCACTCTTCAGGATCTCGATGACAGCGTTTCTTCCGTATACCAGGTTCTCATCGACCTTGCGCTCCGGTTCCTTGACAATGATCTGCTTTACAATTCTGACGTTCGGGTCCTTCTCTGCCTTCGGCTTGGAATATCTGGAACCTGACTGTTTCTTGGCATCAGTTCTTTTTCCTGTTCTCATTACTGTTTCCTCATTTCGATTATTTCTCGCTTGGTTTGCCGCTTCAATAGAACGACATTTCATTTATTTTTTCTGTGTACTTATCGGTCCTGATCACAAGTACCCCGGTCTGCCACCAAGGATATGCGGCTTGCTAATTCATTTTTCATCACTCAGTCGGACCGATCATCGCGTGGAAAGCCAAATCCATTACTTCCTGCAGCCGGTCAGATTGAGCTGTAAGGTAGAGATATCCCAAAAGAGCTTCAAACCCGGTGGCCCGTCGATAATCCGCCAAAACGGCATTTCTGGGGACATGGGCACTCTTCTGGTTGCGGCCCCGCTTGAACATGGTAACCTCTTCTTCTGTCAGCGAATCCAGAATTGCTTCCAGCGCATCACTCTGCGCGTCTGCCCGGACATAGCGAACGCAGGTCTGATGAAGCACCGATGCCGGATGATTTTTTAATTTCGGGAAGATCCGATCCCGGATGAATCCTTCCCAGACCGTATCGCCAATAAAGGCCAGGTTCAGTGGATTCAACTGTCTTGCTTCATCAGGGGTCATTTGTTCAATCATGATGTTCTCCATTCTTCAGGGTCTTTTTCAGAGGGATCGATGCCACCGGACGAACCGGAAATGACTTGTCTCCCTTAATAACGTATTCGTAGATAAGAAGCTCTGACATTCTACCATAAAACGGCTGAAAGTGGTTAGACATGACTTCCACCGCAAGAGGCAGCTGCTCATAGGTAAAAATGATCGAAACATGGGGCGTAAACAGGCCATGGCGGCGGGATGTCTCCTCATAATCGCCATGCAGATCATCATACTTTTCATGGAGTCGTTCATACAAATTTCTCAAAGGCCAGGAGAATGCCGGCTCCACGAACAATACCCTGGGAAATAATCCCAAATGATTGAACCGCAGGGTGATCGGCTCATACTCCGATGCCACCTGCCCCACCCAGGCTTTGAGTTCCTCCGGCTCCAGATCGAAATAAACCCCCAACGAGAAATGCCAGGGATCATCCTGAAAGAAGCCCAGGGTTCTCAGCTGAGCATCCTGGAGCCTTCCATCCAACTGGTTGAACAGCTCGTTGGTTTCCTCGTCAAACATCCCAAGTACGCACAAGTAATGTCCTTCTTTCAATGAGTTCACCCCCAGTCAGCAAGGCCTCATAACAGCAGTGTCAGATATTCCGAGATCGATGTGTTTTTCTAAATAGCTTCTCTGAAGAAATATATTAAGTGGACCATCCCTGGATGAGAATTCCTTGATGTTTGAATTCCTCGAGGTTGAATTCCTCGGTGTTGAATTCCTTGATGTTTGAATTCCTCGATGTTTGAATTCCTCGATGTTTGAATTCAGCAAGATTGAAGTAAGCAATGTAGAATTCAGCAGTTTACATTTATGGACCCGTCCTTCCTTAATACCGCAACGATCAGAGAATCATCTCCTGATGTATTTTTCTTATAAGGACACCTTACAGAATAAACAATACCGCGATCCCCAGCACGCTGAGGAGAGCTCCGGCGACTTCACGCCAGTCCATCTTCTGCTTCAGGAAAAGAAAGGAGATGGGCAGAACCATAACCGGCGTCACGGCCATCAGAGTGGAGGCGACGGCAGCCAGGGTATTGGCGATGGCAACCATGGACAGCGTAACGCCGACCACCGTGCCTAAGAATGAGTTGAACAGGGTGACGGCAGCCAGTTTTTGATCACGGAACACGTTCCAGTCAGGCTGACTGCGAGCCTTCAGATACATCACGAGCATAGCCGCCACGCCGCCGATGAGTCGAATCTGGGTGGTTGTCATGGCATCGATGGCTCCCATGCCCTGTTTTGACAGGATCACGCCCAGGGCCTGACCGACTGCAGCCGCGATGGCAACCAGAATGCCTTTTCCGGAGAAGCGCAGCCGGATTTTACCGCCGCCGCCTTCCATCACAACCAGGAAGAGTCCGAATAATACCAGAGCCATGCCTAAAAAGACATAGAGTGTAAGGGCTTCCCCGAAAATGATCCAGCCGAAAAATGCCGTAATAATGGGCGCGAGCGAAAAGATCATTAAAGTAACCTTCGCCCCAATCAGCTGATAAGCCTGGAACAGGAAACTGTCCCCCACAGCGAATCCAATGACTCCGGACAGGATCAGCCAGAACCAGGCCGCCGGGGTCACCCCAAGGGGAATCAGACTGCCCCCAGTAAATGGAATAATCAGGCTGATTAAGAGTAATCCGGCCAGTTTCACAAACAGATTCAAGTCATTGGCTTTGATCTGCTGGGTCGTACGCTCTGTGATCACCGCACAGATCGCCCAGGCCATCGCTGCGGCAAGAGCCGATAATTCTCCGATATATTGCATGATAAGTCCGCCTTTAGGTCAATTATTAAAACTGAAAAATACTGTAAATTAATTATTGCGATCCAGGATTCCTTCTTACCGCTCTTAACTCCGCCTGTTATCCCGGAATGTTGTCCAACCTCTTGGTTGATTCCATTATACTTGATAGAGCCTGGCTTGGACTATGTCAGTTTCACTGACAAGAAAAAAGGACACCCCGCATGATACGAGGTATCCTGATTCATTGGATCCTATCTTCTGGAGTAGAATTCAACGATAAGCTGTTCGTTAATTTCGATGGGGAGTTCTTCCCGCTGTGGCAGTCTGGTTACAGTAGCCTTGAAATTAGCAAGATCCTTCTCGATGTAAGGAATCGGTGTTCCCTGGATGCCGTTGAAGTTTTCAGTGAACATTTCGGTTTTGCGGGATTTCTCTCTCAATTCCACAACGTCACCGACCTTCAGGCCGTAGCTCGGGATGTCGATCTTGTTTCCATTGACCAGGAAGTGACCATGGTTGACCATCTGTCTGGCCTGTCTGATGGAATTAGCAAATCCCATACGGTATACCATGTTGTCAAGTCTCAGTTCAAGCATATTCAGAAGCTCAGGACCAGTCTGTCCTTTGGTTCTCATCGCTCTGTCCACATATTTTACGAACTGTTTTTCGAGGACATTGTAGTAAGCTCTCAGTCTCTGCTTTTCAAGAAGCTGAGTTCCGTACTCCGTCAGTTTTTTGTCCGCGCGGGATGAACCCCTGGATTTTTCTGCCCTCTTCATTGCTTTTGGATGACCTGATACGTTCAGACCGAGTCTTCTGGACTGCTTGAACTTAGGTCCCATCATTTTTGCCATTTTTTTCCCTCCGGTATTATAATACTTGCCGCGGTATTAAATAAGGGTAATGCCATCAACAAATATAGCAATTCCTTTTGATGTTGTAAATACCTTTGCCTGATTTCGCGGCCTTTCAATTTGTGAACTTTTTCCAGTTATTTAATCATACCAATTCGATACTGCCTGCAAAGGCAGCGGATGTCTCATCCTTATTCGAAGTTTCCTATTTGAGCATGCCCTTGGCTTTGTCATTCATCTTCATCGTCCCATCCTTAAAGATCCAGGTAACTGCGACATCCAGCTCTTCTGCCAGGGTCACGCCCTGCTCATAGGGCAGGAGGAAGAAGGTGGTGGACAGGAAGTCGGCCTTGCCGGAATCATCGGTGATAACGGTCACCTGGGAGAAGTATTCCCCGGGCTGCCAGGTTTTCGGATCAATCAGATGGTGGTAGCGTTTCCCCTGGTAGGTGAAGAACCGTTCGTAATCACCGGAACTTACTACCGACTGATCGGCATCCAGCCGGAAGACAATGTCCAGGTAGGAATTCGGATTGATCGGATCGGTAACGGCAACGCCCCAGTCCGGCTTCTCCTTCAGCTTGGGCGCTCCGATGGATTTTATGTTGCCTCCGGCAGACATCAATCCGTTTTCCATGCCCATGGCTTTCAGTTCATCCGCTACCAGTTCCGTGGCATATCCTTTGGCCAGGGCACCGACATCGAGCTTCATCTTAGGATCTTCCAGATAGACCGTAGAGGCGGCTTCATCAATGATCACCTTGTCAAAATCGGTATGCAGTCCGGCTTCATCCAGCTCCGCCTGGGTCGGAATAATCATCTCGGATTCAGGAACTTCTTCCCCTGCCGAGGGCATGTTGTGTTCGCGGACATTATGCCAGATCATCGTCACCGCGCCCATGGCGATGTTGGTTTCCCGACCGGTGACATCATAGAGTGAGCGAGCCTGTTTGATCATATCGATGATTGACGGGTCGACTTTGACTGGCTCAACCCCCGCTTTGTTATTGATGGTTTTAATGTTGTTGATGCCTTCGTATTCATTGTAGTAGTCAAACAGCTTGTGGTATTTCAGTACCAGCTCCTGAATTTTGGCATAATGCTTCTTCCAGTCAGCCTCAGATTTTTCCCAGGCCATCACGGTAAATACGGTGTTGAATACTTCGACACCCTCCACCGTGATGAAAGTATCCCGGTATTCTTTATATTGCGGCGAGCAGCCGGACAAGGTTCCCACAAAGAGTCCCACAGCCAGGCCCAGCGGAATGATCTTATTCAACCATTTTTTCAAATCAGTGCCTCCTTTGGCTTGAGTTTCCTCCCGAATATAGCAAAAAAAAAGAAAAAAAGAAAGGGGGCGGCTGCCCCCTGTTCATTCTATTATCTTGCGGTTGCGATGGCTTCGTCGAATACTGTGAGGTAATCAGCGACTCCTACGGAAACAGAAGTAGCCAGGTCGCCTTTAACGAGCTTCTTGCCGTCTTTTTCTTCGGATTCGATTCCCTTGATTTCAGCAGCTGTCTTGTTGACAGTCCAGTTCGTCAGAGCCTTCGCCTGCTCGAACCATTCCTTGCCGATCTTGGAAGCTTTCTTCATGCCGTAAGCTTCTCCCAGTTCAACCTTGGAAGGAACTTCAGCAACCTTGTCGGAAGTGATCTTGCCTGCTGCATCGTAAGCGACCTTGGCCTGAACCACGTCGAGAACGGAAGCGGCAACCTTGTCGCCCTTCAGAGCAACAGCGGTCATGGTGGTGTCAATCTGAGCAGCAGCACCCTTGTCTGCAGTCTTACCAGCGGACTTGGCAATGGAGATCTGGACTCCCAGACCAACCTTGTCAGCGCCTTCAGCAACTTCAACAGCGTTCTGCCATGCTTCTTCGACAACTGCGATGTAATCCTGAACCGTGATGGATACGGAAGTAGCCAGATCAGCTTCGTCCGGAACTGCCGGATGAGCGTCGTCTGCACCCTTCTTGGTCTTCATGGCTTTGATTTCTTCAACGGTTTTTCCCTGCATCCAGGCGCCAAGGGCTTCTGCCTGCTGGAACCATTCCTTGCCGATCTTGGAAGCCTTGATCATGCCGTATTCTTCTTTCTTTTCCTGCTTGGTCTTGAGAGCAGCAGCCGGATCGGTCTTCAGGGAACCGTCAGCATTGTATTCTACTTTGGTCTGTGCGTTGTCAATCTTGATGGAAGCAACTTTGCCGTCCTTGTCAAAACCAACTGCAGCGATTACAACGTCAGCCTGAGCTGCACCAGCTTTGTCAGCGGTGAAGTCAGAGGACTTGGCGACGGAAGTCTTTGATCCGAGACCTAACTTAACGATGGATCCGGCGGCAGCAGCCTTCGGTCCTTCAACAGCTCCGGTTGTGGAGGTTGCCTGGGTTCCTGCTGCGGTTGTACCTGCGGCAGTTGTAGTCGTGGTTCCACCGGCACAGGATGCCAGTAAGCTTAAGCTCAGTACAGAAGCTGCTAAAACAGAGATTTTCTTGTTCATTTTACCCTTCCTTTGTGGTTTTTTATGGTTACCTTATTGTTACGGATGTAATTCTACCACAAAGGTTTGTTAAATCAATAGCGCGCAATTAAATCTTACGATATCGTATTTTTTACGACCAATTATTAATCATCTCCAAATATTTGCTTTTCCCGATATAGAAATCGTCATCATTTTCGTATTCATTCGATGATAACCTTATCATCCGCAGAACTCTAAAACACGAATAGTCATTGAATCATAAGCATTTTCGTCGATAAATCACAGACTAATCTACGTCCATCATCAGGATCCGACCCAGCTCCAAATCTTCCGCTGTAGTAATTTTCAGGTTGTGATAATCCCCCGGGAATATTTTGACCGATTCCCCCGCCTCCACAAACAGAGCGGTATCATCAGTATAGAGCATTCCCTTGGAGAAGGCACGTTCCATCAGTTCCCGGAGCTTGGCCGTACGAAAAACCTGCGGTGTCTGCAAGGCTCTCAGCTGATCTCTGGGAAGCTCCGCATAAATCAGCCCCTCCTCATCCACTCGCTTGATGGTATCTTTGGGCACAACACCGGGACAGGCCGCTCCCCAGCGTCTGGCCTGCTCAATCCCCTCTGTGATCAGTTCGCTTCGCACAAAGGGCCGGGCGCCGTCATGAATCAGGACCAGCTCCGAATCCTCACCCAGGCAATTAAGCCCATTACGGACGGAATTCATCCGCTCAGCTCCCCCTGCTGCCAGCTGTCGTACCTTCTGAAAGCCGAAACCGGTGAAATACTGCTGATAGTAAGCCATTTCCTCTTCCTTTAATACCAGTATGATTTCATCTACCTCTGGGTGTTCTTCAAAGGCCCGGATGGTATGAAAAAGGACGGGATAACCGTTCAGGTCCAGAAAGACCTTATTGATCGATTTTCCCATCCTTTTACCAGATCCGGCCGCCACAATGATTGTGCTGACCATATCGTTTTCTCCTGTTTCACTGAAAAACTTTGTTCATGATTGATTTGACGCAGCTGCTACTTAGTTTTTACATGCTACTTACTACATAGTACATACCACTAAATGCTAACTGCTAAATGCTAACTGCTTGCTAAGTTCTTTATGCTCTGCTGAAACACTTCCGTGAATCAAGCGATCCGCCTGAACCAGAAGATCAATCTTTCGGCCGGGCGAATATCATGCGGCCGGCAGCGGTCTGCAGAACCGAGGTCACAATGACATCAATGGTTTCGTTGACATAGCGGCGTCCGTTCTCAATGACGATCATCGTGCCGTCATCCAGATAGCCGATGCCCTGATTCTGTTCCTTGCCGATCTTGGCAACCAGGATGGACAGCTCTTCGCCCGGCAGCAGCACTGGTTTGACTGCATTGGCCAGTTCATTGATGTTGAGCACCGGTACACCCTGGAATTCCGCGACTTTGTTCAAATTATAGTCGTTGGTTACTACTTTGCCGCCGATCTCTTTCGCCAGCTTCAGCAGTTTTACGTCGACCTCCCGGGCTTCCTTGACCTCCCGATCCCAGATCCGGACTTCAATGTCGAGTTCCTTCTGAATCTTGTTCAGGATATCCAGTCCCCGGCGGCCGCGATTGCGCTTCAGGGAATCCGATGAATCGGCGATGTGCCGGAGCTCTTCCAGAACAAAGTTCGGAATAACGAGGGTTCCTTCGACAAAACCAGTCTGGCAGATATCAAAGATCCGGCCATCGATGATGACTGAGGTATCGAGCACTTTGGGCTCCCCGTCAAAATCCGAGCGCTTGGTCGAAGCCCCTTTCCCCTGAGCCAGCTTTCCCGTGCGCAGATTGGAAAACATCTGCGTCAGTTCGTCTCTTTTCTTAATGGCGATGTTAGCGCCGATGAAGAACGCCAGCACATTGACCAACAGAGCCAGGGCTGATCCCACATACCGAATTTCATACAACGCTTTAGTTGCCAGAAGATAGGAAATCGAAAGAGCCAGCAGCCCTCCCACAGCTCCCAGGAAAACTTCCGCCAGTGCCATTTTCTGGAAATTCTTATCCACCGCTTCAACCATTCTTATGATGTATCTGATGAAGATCGGAGAAAGTATAAAAAAGATAAAAGCAAGTAAAAGTGCGAGAATTCCATTGACGGAATATTTAGCGATGACATTCTGCGTTATGCCGATTGGCTTGATAAACTCAAGGCTGAGCAAAAACACTCCCAGAAGCCATCCCGATGCTGCGCCGATCAGGACAAAAATTGCCTTCAGAATATTTTTTAACATAAAGCACCTCCTTTTATTATTTTTTCCAGCCCAATCCGCTTCCCCAAAACTTAATTCGGTAACGATTGAACAACATATACATTAATCATACCTTTTTCCAATGAAATTTAAATTAAAGCCATCGAAATATTTTTGTTTATTCATCAAATGTCAGCTCATCGGAGTCTGCTGCATTTGTCAGCAGACTTCCGATTTTTCATATTTTTCTTATTTCAGGTCTCAGCGCAATCTCTTTAGACCGATTCCGGATCCTCTGAATTCCGTTTGCCTCGTTTGGCTGCGCCAAACAGCTCTTCATAAGCTTCGCGAACCGTCGCAACCCGGATCAGGCGAATGCCTTCCGGGGCTTTGCGAATCTGCTGTCTGGAAGAAATGATGGCATGTTCGAATCCCAGTTTGGCGGCTTCGGCGATGACGCGTTCCGCCTTGGATACGGGCCGCACCTCCCCCGTCAGACCAATTTCACCGACTGCCACGGCCCGTGAAACCTTGATTTCCCTGGTTTTGGCAGAGGAAATAAGCGACAGGGCAAGGCCAAGGTCGGCACCGGTTCCTTCAATATGGAGTCCTCCCACCACATTGACATAGACATCGCTGGCGTAGAACGGCACCCGGACTTTTTTCTCCAGGACGGCCAGCAGCATGTTGAGTCGGGTGGTATCCAGCCCGACCGCAGTGCGCCGCGGCATCACAATTTTGGTTTCCGCCACCAGGGACTGAACCTGCACTAAGATCGGCCGGGTTCCTTCCATGATTCCAATCACCATGGTCCCCTCGCCCGGAGTTTCTTCCAGGAAGAGGCGGGAGGGATCATAAACTTCCATCAATCCTTCTTCCCGCATTTCAAATACCCCGATTTCAGAGGTGGTGCCAAAGCGGTTCTTGACGGTGCGCAGGATGCGCAGATCACCGGTCCGTTCGCCTTCAAAGGACAGAACGGTATCCACCATGTGTTCAAGCACACGCGGGCCAGCCAGATCTCCTGCTTTGGTGACATGGGCTACAATAAACAGGGGGAGCTGGTTGGTCTTGCCCAGGCGCATCAGCTCCGAAGAGCATTCCCGGACCTGCGACACGCTGCCCGGCGCTGAAGTCAGCTGATCCGAGAACAGGGTCTGGATGGAGTCAATGATACAGAACACTGGATTCAGGGTACGGATATGCTCCTCCACCACTGAAATCTGGGTTTCTGAGACGACGTACAGCTGATCCGTCCGGATATTCAGACGATCCGCGCGCATTTTAATCTGTTCCTCCGACTCCTCGCCTGAAACATACAGAACTTTGCCATACTGATTTGCGATGGAACCGGCACACTGCAGAAGCAGCGTGGATTTTCCGATGCCGGGGTCTCCTGAGATCAGGGTCAGGGATCCTTTGATCAGGCCACCGCCCAGTACCCGGTTCAGCTCCGGCAATCCCGTGTCCAGCCGGGCTTTTTCCGAGGACTCAATCTCCCCCACCAGCCGGGGCATATTCTGAGCGCTAATTCCTTTGGATTTCACCATTTTGGCAGCTTCTTTCGCAACCTTCACTTCTTCGGTGAAAGAATTCCAGCTGTTGCAGTCGGGACAGCGACCCAGCCACTTGGCGGACTCATAACCGCACTGGGCACAGACATAGACTGATTTCTGCTTTGCCATTATTCTGCCTGCCTGACTGTGCGTTCGTCCAGCAGTGCCGCCGCTGCCCGGTCGCACAGTACGATGACGTCCGGATGAACTTTCAGTATGGTGGATGGATTGGAGGGCAGAATGCGGCCGTCCTCCAGTGCCTTCACCGCCTGCTGCTTGCCCTCACCCGTCGCGATCAGCAGGATCCGCTGTGCCCGCAGTATGCCTCCGACGCCCATGGTAATGGCTTGTCTCGGGACATCCATGGGTGAATCAAAGAACCGGGCGTTGGATTCAATCGTATCCCGGGTCAGTGTCACAACATGAGTCGGCACCGTGAAATCTTCAGCCGGCTCGTTAAACCCGATATGGCCGTTGACCCCGATCCCCAGAACCTGAATCCTGGCCGGCTCCAGCCGGCGGATCAGTTCCTCGTAATGGCGGGCTTCCTCTTCCGGATTGAGGGCATCCCCTCGGGGTACATAGGTATTCTTCTTGTTGATATTGAGATGATCAAACAGGTTGTGGTTCATAAAATGGCGGTAGCTCTGCTCATGGAATTCATCCAGGCCAACATACTCATCCAGATTGATCGTGGTTATCCTGGAAAAATCGAGTCCTTCCTTGCGATGACGCCGGATCAGTTCCTTATACGTCCCCACGGGGCTGGATCCGGTGGCCAGACCCAGGATCCCGGTGGGATGCTGCCGAACGGCTTCTTCCACGAGGTCGGCTGCGGTGTAGGCAATCTGCTCTTTGTTATCTTGAATGATAAATTTCAAATTAATCTCCTTTTCCGACAGATTTTTGTTTTTTTATCATATAAGTGGTGGTTTTTCGTCGAATTCTCTCTCTTTATTATACTATAGTAATTGTCTTGAACTTCTCTTTTCAGGTTTTTTCTGCTCACCGGAATGAGCTTCTTTTTGCGCCGGCCCGCCAGCTCATCTGATATACTGAAGAAAAGACGGATCGGAGGATGCCCATGGACCGAAACAGCCAAAAACTCATTTGCTTTGATCTGGACGGCACGCTGCTGGACCGATCCAAACAGATTTCTTCGGAGAACCTTGAAATTCTGAGAAGAGTGACCCAGGCCGGGCATATTGTCTCCATCGCCACGGGTCGGCTCTACAAATCAGCCTGTAAAATCCGCCACCTGATCCCTACCCCCGTCGAGCTGATCTGTTCCAACGGGGCAGTGATTGAACGGGACGGGCGAATCATCCGGATGGACCAGATCCCCCCTGATCAGCTGGAAGATCTATATGACCTGACCCATTTCCATAATCTGACACTGTCCTTTGATTCCCTCTACAAGGTCTACCATACCTCACTGGGCTGGGCACTGCGCATGGCCTATTTCAGCAATATCGTCAACAAGGGCAGTCTGACCATCCAGAGTATCCACGTCCGAAGCCGCAATGAATACATGAAATACGCAGGCTTCTACATCAACGGCATCGTCATTTCCAATAATCACCCGGATCGGCTGCAGGCTCTGCGCCGGGATCTGGAAGCCATGGGCCGGTTCAATATCGAATCATCCGCCGCCAGCAATGTCGAAATCATACCGAAATTCTCCAACAAAGGATCCGCCGCTCAAATCCTGGCTCTGTCCCATGGCATTGCCCCAGAGAATATCATCGCCTTCGGCGATGGTGAAAATGATCTGAAACTGATCCAGACCGCCGGCATTGGCTTTGCCATGGGCAACGCCTGCGACCTGCTCAAAGACTCCGCCAACTATGTCATCGGCGACCACACCACCGATGCAATCGCCAAAACCCTGCGGGAACTGCTGGATTTGTAATATCCGTGTCCCTGCACTCCCTGTAACCAATAGATAATTCCAGGAGGGAATCCGATGAAACTGGACAAGTATACTGTGACCTCAGGCGAGAAATTTAAACTGAAAGAGCATGATCCGGGAGACACCGGGGATTACCGCAGCAAAGCGGAGGCAGTACGGGCGATGGCCGACAACATCGAACGAATGAAGGTGCTCCAGGATAAGCTGTATGCTCAGAACGAATATGCTCTGCTGATTATCATTCAGGCCATGGACGCTGCCGGCAAGGACGGTCTGATCGAGCATGTCATGTCCGGAGTCAACCCACAGGGCTGCCAGGTCGTCTCGTTCAAGCAGCCGACCAGTGAAGATCTGGATCATGACTATCTGTGGCGTATTGCCAAAAACCTGCCGGAACGCGGCCGGATCGGGATTTTCAATCGCTCGCATTACGAGGATGTGCTGGTTGTCCGGGTTCATAACCTGATCGAAGGATCCCAGATGCCGGATCGACTGCTCGATCCCTCCATCTGGAAGCAGCGCTTCCGTCAGATCCGAAATTTCGAGACCTACCTGTTTGAGAACGGAATTATCCCCATCAAACTGTTCCTGAATGTATCGAAGGAAGAGCAGCGCAAGCGCTTCCTGGCACGCATCGAAGACCCGGCCAAGAACTGGAAATTCTCCGCCGGTGATGTCGCGGAACGCGGTCACTGGAATGACTACATGGATGCCTTTGAAGATGCTATCCAGCACACCGCCACGAAGGAAGCGCCCTGGCATGTCATCCCGGCCGACAAGAAGTGGTACGCCCGTCTCCTGGCTTCGGAGATCATCGTTGATACGCTGGAGAATCTCCATCTGGAATATCCCCGCCTGAACGAAGCGGAACTGGCCAGTCTGGAAGAATGCCGAACCATGCTGCTCAATGAGAAAAGCTGACACCTGAGCATATTGTCTCAGCGTGGATATTGTACTCAGACCCTTTCGAATCCTAGGTTCGGTTAAAAACACACCGGATCAGAAACTATCCAACCATTCAGCTGCCGCGGCCAGATTGGCCGCGGCAGCTTTGACGTAATTGAGTTAATTATTTTTACCGATTCCCCGGAGCAGTGCTCCCAGGCTCTTTCTCTCTGAGAATGAACTGTTGAAGAACAGCCGATGTAAGAACAGCTTTTCTGTAGATCAATCCTCCTGAGGTACAGGCATCCTGGGTAAAGGCATCCTTGGGATCCCCCTCTGGGATCAGGCATCCTGATCGGAGCTGGCTTCCTCTACTTCAAAAGCAGGGATCCGCTCTTCCGGCTGGCGCAGGGAGCGTTCGCCGGTTTTATTGAACTTCAGCTTGCCGTCTTCGATGGCCACGTTGATCTCATCGCCTTTTTTGATCTGACCCATCAGAATCTCTTCAGACAGGGCATCTTCGACGCTCTTGGTGATTTCCCGGCGCAGCGGGCGGGCACCAAAGGCCATGTCGGTGCCTTTCTCCGACAGATGCAAAATGGCCTCATCGGAGAAGGTCAGATAGATTTCCGAGTCTTCGATGCGTTTGGCCACCTGTTGGGTCATCAGGCGGACAATGTGCTTGAGGTCTTCGGTCCGCAGTGAATGGAACACGATGATGTCGTCGATGCGGTTGAGGAATTCCGGTCTGAAATTGCGTTTGAGTTCACTCATGATGTTGTCTTTCATCCGATCATACTCATCCCGGGCGGAATCGCCGATGCCGAAGCCAATGGTCCGTTCCTTCTTCAACAGGTTGGCGCCGACATTGGATGTCATGATCAGTATGGTATTCTTGAAATCAACGGTCTTTCCTTTCCCGTCCGTGAGTCGGCCGTCTTCCAGGATCTGGAGGAGGATGTTGAACACATCGGGGTGAGCCTTCTCGATCTCGTCAAACAGCACGACGCTGTAGGGATTGCGGCGCACCGCTTCCGTAAGCTGACCGCCTTCGTCGTATCCGACGTACCCTGGGGGAGATCCGACCAGGCGCGACACGGTATGCTTCTCCATGTATTCGGACATGTCGATGCGGACCATGTTCTTCTCATCCCCGAACATGACTTCGGCCAGGGCTTTGGATACTTCGGTCTTGCCGACGCCGGTGGGTCCCAGGAAAATGAAGGACCCGATGGGCCGCTTGGGATCCTTGAGGCCGACCCTGGCGCGGCGTACCGCCCGGGCGATGGAGTTGATGGCTTCATTCTGTCCGACGACACGTTCGTGGAGCATGTCTTCCAGTTTCAGGAGTTTCTGGCTCTCCGATTCGGTCAGGCGCTTGACCGGAATCTTGGTCCAGCGGGCTACGACATGGGCAATGTCCTCGGCCGTTACCGTAAGCAGCGAAGAGGTGCCGCGGCCGGATTTCCAGCTGCCTTTCATTTCCTTCAGCTTCTGTTTCAGGTCCTTTTCCTTGTCCCGGAGCTCTATGGCTTTTTCAAACGCCTGAATGTTGACGGCTTCGTCCTTTTCCCGTGTGACCGCTTTGAGTTCTTCCTCCAGTTCCTTGATATCCGGCGGCGCGGTGAGATTCTGAATCCGGACCCGGGCTGCCGCCTCATCCATCAGATCCACTGCCTTGTCCGGCAAAAACCGGTCCTGAATGTAGCGGCTGGAGAGATTCACTGCCGCTTCCAGGGCTTCATCCAGGATCTTGACGCGGTGATGGGCTTCATATTTATCCCGAAGGCCGTGCAGGATCTGGAGTGCTTCCTCATTGGTCGGTTCGCCGACCGTTACCGGCTGAAAGCGCCGTTCCAGGGCGGCATCCTTTTCAAAATGCTTACGATATTCATCTATGGTCGTGGCGCCGATGGCCTGGATCTCTCCCCGGGCCAGCGCCGGCTTAAGGATGTTGGACGCATCAATGGCCCCTTCAGAGGCGCCGGCACCGATGATGGTATGAATCTCATCGATGAAGAGTATGACGTTGCCGGCATTCTTGACCTCTTCCATCACATTCTTGAGGCGTTCCTCAAACTCTCCGCGGTATTTGGCTCCGGCCAGCATGGAACTCATATCCAGAGTCACGACACGCTTGTTCTGGAGCAGCTCCGGGATGTTCCCCTGGATAATCCGCTGCGCCAGCCCTTCCACCACAGCCGTCTTGCCGACGCCGGGCTCGCCGATGAGAACCGGATTGTTCTTGATCCGGCGGGACAGGATTTCCAGAATCCGTTCCATTTCCTCGCTGCGGCCGATGACCGGATCCAGCTGGGAATCCCTGGCCATCTTCGTCAGATCTCTGCCGTACTGATCCAGAAGCCGGGTCGATCCGGAAACAGACGCGCTGCCCATGGAAGTATCCTCTTCGGGACTGCCGGACAGACCATTATAGAGGTCATTCTTCAGCTGCTCGATGTTGGCTCCGGCAGCGATCATAATCTGATAGGCAATTCCTTCCTGTTCCATCAGGAGCGAAATCAGAATATGCTCAGGACCCACGTAGCTGTGCTCCAGGCTGTTGGCGATTTCCAGCGAGCCATCAAGCAGCCGCTTGGTTCGCGGGGTCATGGCAATGGCGTTGGTGGGAAGATTCGAGACCGTAGTCCGCTTCCCCACCTGGGACAGGATAAACTGATATACCATATCCGCAGTAATTCCGTATCCTGCCAGGAGATCCCGGGTCAGCCCTTCCACGGCAGCCACACCGTAGAGCACATGCTCTGAGCCGATGTATCCGTGACCGAGCTTCCTGGACATCTCCTGGGCTTTCATCAGTGCACTTTTGGCACGTTCTGTCAGTCTGTCTAACATATCAGGACAGCCTCCTTTTCATTTCATTTCGCAATATCGTCGCTCGCAGCAGATCCCGGTCCTTTTCCGGCATCAGCTCCGTCAGCCCCAGCTGGCGGTGCAGGTTTCCGGTCTGGACCCGGATGATCATCTCATCCACTGCGGCAGTAGTCAGTTCGTGAATAATTCCAGCTTCAATCCCCAGGCGAACGGTGGATAACCGCTCCAGGGCTTCCTTCGAACTCATCAGTCGAGCCTGGGACAGCACTCCGATGGAGCGGTAGATGCCATCTCTGGTCTCATCTCCCCTGCTTTCGATCAGCTTGGTCTGCTCCGCGGCTTCCATCACGAGGATACTGTCAATGGTTTCCTCGATGTTCTTCAGGATGAATTCTTCCGATATGCCGAGTGTCACCTCATTGGAAATCTGATAGATGTTCCCCTCGGCCTGGGAGCCTTCGCCATAGATGCCCCGGATGGTCATGCCCATCTGGGCCAGTTTCTGAGCGATCAGCCCGATTCGGTCCTGCATGGTCAGAGCCGGCAGATGAACCATCACCGAGGCCCGCAGCGCTGTCCCCAGATTGGTGGGACAGGCCGTCAGGTAACCCAGCTGGTTGTCAAAGGCCCAGTTCAGCTTTTCTTCAAGTACCGTATCCAGCTGTTCGGCTTCTTCATAGAGTTCTTTGAGCCCTTTGCGGGAAGACATGGTCTGCAGCCGGATATGATCTTCTTCATTGATCATCAGCGATACATCCTCCGTCTGGTTGCAGATGAACGCGCCGATGTCGGCATGGTCAATGAGCTTGGATGAGACCAGATGCTTTTCAAACCAGAACAGAAGATCCAGTCCCCTCTCCTCCCACAGAAGCCTCGTCCGGAACCCTTCAGCCAGTGGCTTGGAGACATAGAATGCCTCCTCCACCAGGTGAACCAGCTCTCTGGCGTTTTTCTGATCCAGGCGGTGAGGAAACTGATACTGGCTCAGATTTCTGGCCAGCCGAATCCGGGAGGACAGTTTCAGCTTTAATTTATCCGTCATGGGACACCTCCTGATTCAGCAGTTCCGTCAGGGCGTTGATCTCATCGCGCAGCGTCGCTGCCCGTTCGAAATTCTCTGTCAGAACCGCCTCGGACAGATCCTGCCGCAGCAGGGTAATCCGGCGCCGGGACCTGGATTCCGGAGTGGTAGAAGCCGGAAACTTCCCCTCATGCTGGAGCGTAAACTGAACTTTGCGAATGGACGGAATCAGCTGATCCCGAAAAAAGCGATAGCAGACCGGACAGCCCAGCAGACCGGTTCGCCGATATTCTTCAAAGGTTGTGCCGCATCGCGGACACACCTTGCCGAGGGATTCCTGATCCCTTGAATGAAACAGATTATTTTCCAGTCTGACCCCCTCCTTCGCAGTTGGCACCACATACCCACATTATAGTCCCTGGCCTTACAGCCAACTCAGGACCGCCAGTTTATTCACACATTTGTCCCCAAAGATTAATAAACCACTTCAATCAGAACCAGCATGAAAACTGCACGTATGTTCTGAAGTTACTTTTAGTATACAATGACCAGTTTAAAATTTCAATTCTGTCTTAATCAGTGAATCCTTTCCGTAGAGATCGGTCAGGTGGAACTCGTTCACGTGGAGATCGTTCACGTGGAGCTGAGTCTGATGAGATTATGAGCGTCTTATTGGGACAGATCGAGTCTTGGGACATACAAAAAGCACTCCGGTCATCGACTGGAGTGCCTGTTTGTGCAAAGTGATTGCTATTCAGCTTGTGGTTCCGGTGACGGTTCCCCGGCTTTCGGGTCTTTCTTGCGGGAAGCAGCTGTTTCCTCCGCGTCCGGTTTTGGTTCCTTCTTACCGGTGGAATTGTCTTCATAGCTTCCCTTAATCATCTCACATTCAGAAATCGGGAAAAACTCAATGACATCTTCGCCTTCGCCAAAGATCTTGACCTTGACCTGTTCCTTGATGGTTTTGTTCATCAGGACTTCGCCCCGACCCATTGGCGTGTTCACGATGCTGCCCTGACGGGGCAGGCGCTTGCGGATTTCTTCGTAAGTGTCCTGTTCGTACTTGAGACAGCACATCAGGCGGCCGCAGATGCCGGAAATCTTCGTAGGATTGAGCGACAGATTCTGCTCCTTGGCCATCTTGATCGATACCGAGGTAAAGTCAGCCAGGAACGAAGAGCAGCACAGCGTGCGGCCGCAGGGTCCGATGCCGGATTTCATCTTGGCTTCATCCCGAACCCCGATCTGACGAAGTTCAATCCGGGTCCGGAATACAGACGCCAGATCTTTGACCAGGTCACGGAAGTCCACCCGGCCATCCGCCGTGAAATAGAAGATCACTTTATTCATATCGAAGGTGAATTCGACATCCACCAGTTTCATGTCCAACCCGTGGGCTTCGATTTTTGCCTTGCACACGATCATGGCTTCTTTTTCGCGAGCCTCGTTCCGGCGCGAACGCTCCAGATCCTCCGGGGTGGCCTTGCGCAGGATCGGTTTCAGTTCTCCCCGGACATCCTCCTGGGGAACCAGTTTTTTGGTCAGAGAGACAATGCCCAGTTCCACGCCCCGGGTTGTCTCCACGATTACGGCTTCATCCAGCTCCAGTTCCAGGTCCTTGGGATCAAAATAATAGATCTTCCCGGCCTTTTTGAAGCGGACACCGACTATATTTATCATTAAGTTTCCTCCACTAGTTGAAAAAGCGTATGATCCACCACGGTTTCCCGATTAATGTTGCGTCCAGGCTCCAACAGTCGTCCGGCACTTTCACACACTTCCACGATTCGGTTCAACCTGGCCATTGTATATCGTCCAGCCAGTGTTTTCATCCTCTCCATATTA
Source organism: Clostridiaceae bacterium HFYG-1003 (assembly GCA_024579835.1). Classification (NCBI taxonomy): domain Bacteria; kingdom Bacillati; phylum Bacillota; class Clostridia; order Eubacteriales; family Clostridiaceae; species Clostridiaceae bacterium HFYG-1003. The sequence continues at coordinate 3,143,813 of CP102060.1, read as the reverse complement.
TACAGGAAGATCAGATTTTTGTAATCTTCACCTGTTTTCAGGCAGGCGAGATCCCGGACGGCAAGCAGCATTCCCTCCAGGAAACTTTCCGGTCCCTGTTCCAGGACTGCTTTATTCTGGCGGAGGATCGTCAGGGCGCTGCGGTCCTGCAGCGAGCGGACGGCAGCCAGGTTGGTCAGAAATTCCAGCACCTGGTCAAAGGCTGCCCGCCGGGCCGGATTTTTAATGAACTCATCGGCCTGCCCGGGAATTCCCCGGGCAATGGCGACCGCCTCATCCAGCGAAGGGCCGGACAGGCCGTACTGCTGAATGATGTAGCGTCTCATCTCTTCCCGGGACATTGGAAACAGCCGGTGGATGGCGCAGCGGGATCGAATCGTCGGCAGCAGATTATCCAGCGTTTTGGTCAGAAGAATAAAGAAAACACCGAAAGCCGGCTCTTCGATGGTCTTGAGCAGGGCGTTCTGAGCCTGAGTCGTCATCAGCTCGGCGTTATAGATCACGATGACCTTGCGGCTGCCTTCAAAGGGCATGACATTGGCTTCTCCGATGATGCGGCGCACTTCGTCCACGCCGATGGATTTCCCTTCCGGCCGCACCGGGATCATATCGACATAGTCCCGCACCGCGTCACTGTCCGGCCGCAGGATCAGTCCGGCCAGGCTTTTCGCCATCGGTGATTTGCCGATGCCGTCAGGTCCGACCAGAATATGGGAATGAGCGAGGGTGCCGCTTTTCGAGGCACCCCGCAAACTTTCTCTGATTTGTTCAAAACCAATCACTGGACTCCTCCTACACGCGGACGAAATTCTCCACGTCCACAACGAAGACGGTGGCACCACCTACCTCGATATCGACGGGATAGGGCACATAGACACCGGTGGTGGTAGATAAGGGTGAGGGATTGGAAACGATCTGATGTCTGGTTTTGCAGGTTTCTTCAATGATGGTCAGAACTTCCTGGACTTTTTCGTTCTCAACACCAATCATCATGGTGGTATTGCCGCTTCTCAGGAATCCGCCGGTGGAAGCCAGCTTGGTCACCCGAAATTCTTTGTCGGTCAGTTCATCCAGTAAATCCAATGCATCTTCGTCATTGACGATGGCGATGACAAGTTTCATGTGTTGCCCTCCTTATATGATGAAATCAATCGTTATGCTGTTAATTTGTTCTTTCATTCATTATAACGCATATTGCGCCCTTTTGGCACGGAGCGCTATAATCAAAAGGAACGAACCCATGGAAGGAGAGATGTTTTATGAGAGAACTTAATTTTGCAGCGAGGTACAGCCAGAACTGACCCTTCCGTCGCTTCACGGAAGGCTCGTGCGGGACTTTTAGTGAAGGAGATTCATGACGAACCATTTAAATGATCTGGGGTTTACGCCCCAATTACTGGAACAGTGGCACGGACAAGGGCAGCCCGGACGGATTTCCGGCGAGACCCACGGCCTGTTCCGAATTTTGACCGCCGACGGCGAAATCACAGGCCGGCTGCCGGGCCGCACCGCCCGGGCACTGGTCGGAACCCTGGACCATCCGGTCACCGGTGACTTTGTTTTGGTGGATGAGGATAACATGATCCGGGACATCGCACCGCGAACCAGTCTCATGACCCGGGGAGACAGCTTTTCAGCCAGTCTGACCGAAGGTCTGGTGGCCAACTGCGACTATGTATTTGTCGTGATCAGCCTGAACAAGGATTTCCATGAACGGAAAATCCGCCGGTTCCTGATTATGGCAGCCAGCTCGGATTCGACCCCTGTCCTGATCCTGACCAAAGCTGACTTGAACAGCTCCGCAGAGAATGAAGCCTATCTATCGACTGCCAGAGAGCTCTGGCCAGGGACTATTCTGGTCACCCGGCAGGACGAAACCGGCAGCTACCAACCGATCCTTGATCTGCTCCGGGGCGGCAAAACCGGCGCTCTGCTGGGCGCCTCCGGCGTCGGGAAATCCACGCTGATCAACCACCTCCTCGGAAACGAACGAATGAAGGTATCCGGCATCCGCAATTCAGATGATCAGGGCCGACATACTACGACCCATCGGGAGATTATCCTCATCCCAGGCTATGGCTGTCTGATTGACACCCCCGGCCTGAGACGGATTGATCTGATTGACGACGGACAAGCCGTCGAAGCGGTTTATGGCGACATTGCCGCCTGGATGAAGCAATGCCGCTTCACCGACTGCAGTCACACCACCGAACCCGGCTGCGCCGTCCAGGCGGCCATCCAGCGCGGTGACCTCACCGAGGCCGAGCTGGAAGACTTTCGGACCATGCAGAAGGAAGCCATGCTGTATGAACGGAAAATGCGCCAGCGGGAAAAAGAGCGGATTAAACGAACAACCCATCAGAAAACCGCAAAGCCCCGGCAGCGTTCCTGGAACGAGCAGGAATGGTAGACTAACGCAAAAAGCCATCGGTCCTTACAGACCTGATGATGTCCTGACATGCAAAAACGCCGAGATCCGTCAGCCCCTGGGCAGTCGACGGGTTCCGGCGTTTTTTTTATGTCAGGCGGCGACACCCATTCCTCCCTGTATCTTCCGGTATGGGAATTCGACTGTTTCCTTTGGACAATATCCGTTATTCTCTGGTTATTATCCAGATGATTTGGCTTAGTTCTTAGACTTGACCTTCGTCTTTGAACTTTATGTTTGAGCTTCTTCTTCGTCTTTGGTCTCTGAGCTTCATCCCTGATCTTGGTCTGTGAGCTTCATCTCTGAGCATTGTCTTTGAGCATGGTCTTATTGCTTGGTCTTATTGCTTGGTCTTATTGCTTGGTCTTTGCGATATCCCTTTGATTTCTCGTCTTGCTTCTGGTACCGGCAGCAGCGGATGACTGATCTGTTATCAAAGGATTCACAGAAAAATCATTGTCATACCGAACTGATTGAGTTAAGGTAGAAAAGATGTTTTATTTGTTATTTTTATCCCGTACAAACCCTGCCATGAAAGGATAGCTTCCCATGAAGATCATGACCAATTACCCTGTATATCCCAACTGTCTGGACTCCTTCGGTTCCATGGAAGGGCTTCGTGAGGCCTGCACCCGGATGGGACTGGACGGACTGGAAATCATCTGGGGAGATCCGACGATTCCACCACCGCCGTTTGACCAGCAGCTGACCGTGGGTTATCATCTTCCCTTCTGGCATGACTGGGTTGATTTCTGGCGGGGTGATCAGAAAAGGCTCCTGTCCAAATTTGGGACGAGGGAGGCCATCCGGTCATTTTACGGCAGCGAGGATCCGCAGGTTCTCATCCGGCACTATGAGCGCGAAATGGAACGAGCCGCCTCTCTCGGCGCAGAGTATGTGGTGTTCCACGTATCGGATGTATCCCTTGAGGAAGGCTATACCTACCAGTGGCAGCATAGCGACCGGGAAGTCATTGATGCTTCCCTGGAAGTGATCAACGCCCTGGCCGGCAGGCGGCCGTGGCCTTTTGCCATACTGGTGGAAAACCAATGGTGGCCGGGCTTTACTTTTACCAATCCGGATCTGACCGCCTATTTACTGGAAGGAATTCAACACCGGAACAAAGGCATCCTGCTTGACACCGGTCATCTATTGAATACCAACCCGGCACTGCGCGATGAACCGCAGGCGATCCGCTACCTCCATGACATGCTGAACCGCCACGAGCAGATTGTTCCGATGATCCGCGGCATCCACCTGCACCAGTCATTGTCCGGCGAATATGTCCGAACCAATACCGGCTTTCTCCCGCCTGACCTGGCGCAGGACTATTTCCAGCGCTTTGCACAGACCTATCCCCATGTCCTCCAAATCGACCGGCATGAACCCTGGACTCATCAGGGCATCGGCGAAGTCATCCGTCGGATTGACCCGGAGTGGCTCACGCATGAACTTTCGGCGTCCTTTCCCCAGGATCGCGAGGCTGCCGTCCTGATCCAGAATCGTGCCCTGGGACGGTATTTCCGGACGCTGGACTCTTAGTGCCTCAGAAAGCCCGTCAACGACTGCTCCGCCAATATGAGTCCGGGCATGTAACACCGAACTGTTTAGAAATTTCAGGATGACATGAAAAACCTCCTGTTGCCTGTTTGTGCAGACCACAAACCAGCGTCAGGAGGTTTTTATCCTATCATTCATTTCGGATGCTGCGACTGCTTCCGGCATTCCCTGTCATCGGATCCTGTCCGGATCCCCCCAGGAAGCCAGATGCATGCAGGATCCATTGAGCTTGCTACTGCCCCTCATCGGACGGATCTGTCCGGTCCTGAACCGCTGAACGTTGCAGCCGCTGAATTCGATTCAGTGCCTTTTCAAGAATTTCAGCGCCGATTTCTTCGATGGATCTCATGGTGCCCTCGTGAACGCAGTCGATTTTTTCCCAGTGATATTTCTTTGCCACATAATTGGCGGCATCATAGGATTCCAGGAGGTGTTCCCGGCTGGCTTCATGGATGTCCTGCACTTCGCCGCCGGTGATTTTGTTCTTGCGGGACTGGACGATCTGCTGCTGAAATTCAGGAGGAACATCGAGAAAGAACACCAGATCAGGCACCGGAATGCCATAGAGGCGGAACTCAAAATCATACAGCCATTCCAGGAAACGGTCCCGTTCCGTCAGATCCTGTATCTTCCCGGCCTGATGAACCATATTGGCTGTTGTGTATCGGTCAGCCAGCACAATGCCGCCTTTTTGGTAATGAGCCCGCCAGGCACCGGTCATCCAGGAGGCATAGCGGTCAGCCGCGAAAAAAGTGGACGCCTGATAGGCTGTGATGTCTTTCGGATCCTGGCTGAATTCACCCATCAAATACATCTTCACTAAAACCGATGATCTGGACTCATAATCCGGAAACCGGATCTCCATGACATCATAGCCGGCCTGTTTCAGATTTTTATTCAGAAGATCGGACTGTGTCTGTTTCCCAGAACCGTCAACCCCTTCTATGGCAATCAGTATTCCCATGAACTACTCCTCCACACATTTCAATTGATTCTCAATCAGTCCCAGGATTTCGATGTCGTTTGCCTTTAGCTGCTTCAGGTACCGGATCATGGCTTCGTCAATCACTTCCCCCGGAAGCAGAACCGGAACCCCCGGCGGGTAAGGAATCACCTGTTCCTGCGCGATTCGTCCGCAGGCTTCATCCAGCAGGACGTCCTGTCCCCTGTCCCCCGCCTGCCAGGGCAGGCAATGCTGCCTGGGCCGGGGAATGTGGTCGATGGCTGCTTTTGACCAGACCTGGGACTCCCGTTCTGGCTGGGCGCTGATTTTGCTCAGCAGTTCATCCAGCTTAATCAGACATTCCCTGATCCACTGAATTTCCTCCGGACTGTTGGATGGACTGAGCATCAGCAGAACGGAATGCTGATCGTGCATCTCCGGAAAAATCCCCTGCCCTTCCAAAAACTGTTCCATGAAGTTCCCCTGCTCCGCATGCACCAAAAGCAGCTTCCATGGATCCATTCGATAACCGGTCAGTTCCGGATTGACAGTCAGGGTTTGATAGTCCCGGGCCGAAAATACGGGGGGATCGAGATATCGTCCGGCCTCCACCTCCTCCACTGAACTTTCAACAGATTCCATGATGAGGTAGGAGGGGCTGGTTGTCTGAAACATATTGCTGTATTTTTGAATCGCCGGCCGCAAGTCAGGGCGGTTGGAAAGGATCAGCGCCCCCTGATTCAGGCAGGCCAAAGATTTGTGGGTACTGATCACCATGGCGTCACAGGACCGGTAAAAATCGTGAAACTGATCCATTCCGGCCAGGGCGGCTCCGTGAGCCGCATCGAGGATCAGAACCGCGTCGGCCTCATGGACGACCCGGTAAATCGCTTCGATGTCACTGACCAGTCCCTTATAGGAAGGCATGGTTAAAAGGACGCCTTTCGCCTGGGGGTGCTCTTCCAGAGCTTCCCTAATCGCTTTTGAATCCTGCGGCAGGCTGCTGCCCCGGGCGTCCTGTTTGGGCCACAGGTACACCGGCCGTAGTTTTCGGAGGACCAGGGCATTGTACACACTCTTATGGCAGTTGCGCTCCACCAGGATTTCATCCCCCTCTTCAAAAAAACTGAAGACCAGGGTCAGATTGCCTGAAGTCGATCCGTTGACCAGATACCTGGCGTCAGCTACTCCGTAAATCCGGGCGGCTTCCCGTTCAGCTTCCCGCAGGATTCCCTTGGGCTGCTGCAGATTATCCGCGCCTGGCAGCTCCGTCACATCATGTGCTCCGTCAACCGCCAGCCTGCCTTTATGGCCGGGCATGGTGCCTCGAACCTTGACCCTTGCGTTGAGCTCGTTCAGAGCCTGTTTTATACTTCCCATATCATCACCATGTCCATTATACCGTGAAATGACAAAGCACAGTTCGCCAACCGGGAACTTGTGCTTTGTCATTTTTGATTCTATTTCATTGATGCTTCGAATTTCGCCTCGCTGCATAGAGGCTGTTTCCCTGTGTTACGACTGCATCGGATCAGACTTAACCTGAAATTTGAACTGCTTGTGCCGGCTTTTTAATGCTGCGAAAGGCTAAGCTGCTTCAATTCTTTCTGAATGGCCTTGGCCAGTCGATCACTGGGCCGGATAATTACGGAGCGGTTCTTTTCATTCGCTTTGTAGTTGAGTTCATAGGAATGATGGATCAGGCAAGTTGTATCCTTGCCGATGCAGTTCAGTTTCCGAACGAAGGATACGGGTTGGAACGAGATGATCTGATTCAGATGAATCCGATCCTGCACTTTCTTTCGTCCGGCCCTCACTTCCTGAATGATCAGTTCGTCCTGAACCAGGGAGTATTTCATCTGTTTTTTCGAACTGTGGATGATTCGAACCGTCAATGCCAGAAACAGCACAAAAAGCATTCCATCTACCAGCGTTACCAGCCGGCCTACGGCATTCTGCCGGGTCCAGGAGGATACCATGATCAGCATAAGCGCCAGGGCCAACAGACCCGCGATAAACGGCAGCTTGCGCCGTTGAATTTTTTCCTGATAATAAAGTGACATGTCATTGCTCCTTCTGTCTACCCAATAAGTCGTGTATTGATGTTCAGACAACCAATTATACTTCTTATCCAACAAGTTTCCAACGAGATCTGACGGCAAAATCCGGTCGATTCCCTGTAAATAGCTTGCTGTTAGGCTTATAATAGGGAATAGAGACTCAAGGCTTCTATCTCCGCCCGTTTTGATTGATTATCAGCGTTGACTGATTCTTCGAAACGGTCGGATCGGAAAATGAATGAGAAACGAGGTGAAGATCATTGATCAGAATTTATAAAAGCACATCCATTGAAGACAATAAACTGATCGAGTTGACTGCCATTGAACCAGGCTGCTGGATTAATATTACCGCCCCAAAAGAACAGGAACTGATGCTGGTATCCAAGCGCACCGGAGTTCCCCTGGAATTTATGCGGGCCGCCATGGATGACAATGAGACATCCCGCATCGACTCCGAGGATCAGACCCTGATGTTCCTGGTGGATATTCCATTCACTGAAACGGAGGAAAACTCTCTGACCTATGATACCTACCCTCTGGCGATTATTCATACGGCGGATTATCTAATCACCGTATGCCTGAAAGATTCCAAGATTCTGCAGGATTTCTCCAATGAGAAGATCCGCACTTTCTATACCTTTAAGAAATCCCGCTTCATCCTGCAGATTCTGCAGCGGATTTCAGCCTACTATCTGATCTTTTTGCGCCAGATCGACAAAAAGAGCGTCATGGTGGAAAAACGGCTCTACAAGTCCCTGAAGAACCGGGAACTCATCCATATGCTGTCCCTGCAAAAATCCCTGGTCTATTTCACCACCTCCCTCAAGTCCAACGAGGTGACGCTTGACAAGATGCTGAAACTGGAGCTGATGAAGCGATACGAAGAAGACCACGAACTGCTGGAAGACGTCATCATCGAGAATCGCCAGGCTATCGAAATGGCTACCATCTACGGCGACGTTCTGGCCGGCACCATGGATGCCTTCGCTTCAGTCATCTCCAACAACCTGAATATCGTCATGAAGTTCCTGGCGGCCATCACCATCATGATGACCGTGCCTCAGATCATCTCCGGCTACTTCGGCATGAACACCGGAGGTCTGCCCTTCTCAGAAAGTCCCAACGGGACTCTGATCATCACCGTGATCATGCTGGCAGCCACCGTCTTTACCGGATTGTTCCTGAGCAAGCGGGATATGTTCTAGTACACCACTCCCCTACTTCAGACAATTTCATATGAAAATCAAAAAATCCTTTGAGTGAACCTCTCCTGGTATGCTCTCTACGAGATCTACATTTTAGAGAAAATCACTGTTGATCGCAAAGAGAGCTTTTGTTCTAATCAAATGGAGTTCTGAGGAGAAAGATCAAATCATTCTTAATTACTTATCTGGTCCTTTTCTCATGACTAATATAACCAATATCTCAAGAACAAATGAGAGTACATTTCAGGACTGGTAAGAAATAACCATCAGGAAGATTCCCTATAAGAACTGCATTTATTCTAAGTTTTGCAAACAATTATACTAGTAACGATCTGCAAACTCCTGAAACCATTGTAATGTCTGAGAAAATCAGTCCTTTCCATCTTGTTATCCCCTCCTATTTTTAGTATAATTATACTAAAAATAGGAGGGGATAACAATGGCTCGTCCCACGGATTCTAACAGCCCTTACCGGGTATCGATTCATCACAATAATGGATACCACTATGCCAGTACACAGCCGGCCAGAGTGAACCCAAAGACCGGAAAACGGGAATACCGTCACGTTTATTGGGGGACGGTAACAGATGATCTTAAGTTTATTCCGGGAAAGAATTATCTTCTGGAGTCTATTGAGGAACGAGGTAAACTCATCTTCCCGGAAGGATGGGATCTAAGTGAAATTGACAAACTGTCAGGACGACGGAAGGCGGGAAGGCCGGTTATTGAAAGTCAGGATGAGAACCGGCTCTATGGCGACATATGGCTGTTGGAGAAGATTGCGGAACAGACCGGCCTGAGATTCGACCTAATGAGCACATTTGATGGGGACAAGGAAAAAGTTGATACCCTCATGACATTGGCCCTCTATCTTCTTTGTGGACGAGAGACCTATAACCAGCTGGCTTCCTGGCAGCGCATAGCCAAGACCCCCTGGGCAAAGCCACTCTCTTCTCCGTATATTACCAGGTTTACCCAGTCCATTACAGAGCAGGATCGCATGGCGTTCTTGCGTCTGCGGGCACGCCGACTCCACGACAATGAGCTGTGTGCCGTCGATTCCACAAGCTGTTCCAGCTACGGACACTCGCTGGCGGATATCCATTACGGGCGGAACAAAGAACAACTGCCCCTTCCACAGACCCTGGAAGTAGTAGTCTACACCCTGGATGGCCACATGCCAGTCTATTATCGAAGCTTTGCCGGAAACACCCCTGACTCCCGAAGCCTGGCCGTGATCCTGAAGGATTTGAAACAGGCTGGCATGAAACGAATTATCCTGATCACTGACCGGGGGTATGAATCGATCCGCAATCTGGAACTATACATCGACCAGCAGCAACGCATGATCATGGGAACCAAAACCGGCCAGAAACACGTTCGTCAGTTGATCGATGAATTCGGAAACTTCGGCCACCACCCGGAGGGTATGCAAGTGGATCCGGAGGAACGGATCTACTATCTGCAGAAAGATATGGATTACCAGATCGAAGGGCAGCGTGACAACCTTAAGAAAGCAGATAATCTGAAACTGAACCTGTACTTTGATCCCATCCGCCGAGGCAATGAACTGACGGATCTGGACATTGCTCTGGCAGCTCAAAAAGAAGCCTTGGAAGCGTCCCTTGTTAACCAAATCCCCTTGGATGATGATGAAACGCTGAAACAGGTCTACCGGTTTTATCGGTTGAAGTATAATGCGAAAACTCGAATCCTGGAGGACTTCAGCCTGGATGAGACCAAGGTCATCCGGTGTCGGCGAGAAGCAGGTTTCTTTGCCAACACGACCCATGGTTTGGACATGGATGCGTTGAGTGCTAACCGGCATTACAGGCTGCGGGATGAACAGGAGAAGTATTTTGCCCTGATGAAAGGGGTCCTGGGAGCCGACCGCCAGCGTACATCAACGGAAACTGGAAAAATTGGTCGTTCCTTTATTCTCTTTGTTGCCCAGATCATGGGCTGTTACCTAAGCCATGTCCGCAAAACAAAGCTGGGCGAACAGTTTCATTCGGTAGCGGATGTGTTAAACGAGATGAGGCCGATTCGCTATATCGAGCACCCCAACACGAAGGCGTACATTACCCCATTTGTGGGGAAGCAGGTGGACATATGCGAGGCTCTTGGCTTTGAGATCCCTGAGGGATGCGCCCCGGACTACGTGGTGAAAAAGACGAACAAGGGTAAGCGCGGACGTCCACGTAAAAATCAATTGGTCGTTAAGGAATAGTTTCTAGTATAAAACTCTGTAAAACTCAGAATTTATGGTTTGTTCGAAACTAAAGTGCTGACTTGAATCTGAATGACGTCAAAGCCTATCATTTAGGCAAAGCAAATTCATGAAACAATTTAATTGCGCACAAAATAAATAATCGGTTTCTGAAGTATTCTCAATTATCTTATACATTGAACAATTAACGGGAAATAACATAAACGTAAGCATTTCATCTTTTTTTATTTCTGATGAGCGATGTTGTACTAATAGAAGGGGTGATTATTGTTGGAAGAGATTATTTGCAAATTTGTCCATTTAGGCAATATTAAAAAAAAATTACAAAAAAATTTCGAAATTACATTCATAACTGGAGCAATATTTAGCTGGATCATTGGAATCAAGATTTGGCAACTCCCGATAATACTACCTGATAAACAAAGCATAGGTTTATTATTTTATCATTATCTATTACCGCTCATATATGCATTAATGATACAAATCCTTATTATAGTATTAAGACATCTCCTGAAAAAACCAACTAAATATAAAAGGGGGGATCTCTTAATTATTTTAGGTTACATCCCTCTAATATTCGTTACAGTAATACTTCATTTTAATTTCAAGGCTTGGATGCCACTAGTAAATCCAGTCTTGTTTGACAATTTGTATGCAAAGATAGATAGTTTAGTACCTATAGCTAGCACTCTTGAATCATTAAGTGTACTGCTTCACCTAAATACAACTGGTCCAGCCTTATATCACGGATTATTTGTGTTAATGTTTTTCTTATCTTTTATAATCCATTTATCTTTCGATTCATTTATAAACTTCAGAAAGGTTGTAGTAGGTACTTGTCTTATTTTACTATTAGGCTCATTCTCATATTGGATTGCACCTGCTATTGGACCCTTTATCCTTAAGAAGCCTACATTATCTTCATTCTCAGTATACCAAGGACACATGTATTCGCTTTATCTTTCGCTAAAATCAACAGGTATACCTCCAGTAGGTTACTTTTCGAATGCACCGGCAGCAATGCCAAGTCTACATATAGCTAATAGTTTCTTTTTTCTATCAATGGCCAAGAAAAATTTCCCCATCCTGAATAAGATTTATTTTCTTTTTTTGGGATACATTGTAATTGTAGCAGTAGGATCTGGTTGGCATTATTTCATCGATTTAATTGGTGGTTTATTGCTTAGTCTAATTGTGATCAACATTATTGATAAAGTGATTGTTGAATAATCAAATATCATTCACCTTCACATTTAAGTCCAATCGGTTAACTAGGGTTATCCGAACCACACTATCCTTAATATCATGAACATTCTGAGCTGGAAGTTTCATAGAAATAGCCTGGGAAGATAAATCGCTTCGATTTGTCTTCCCAGGCTATTTTAACTGGTCGGTATCAGGGTTTATGGAGGCGCCATCCGGAATTGCACACGGAGTATGGAAGCCTTGCGGGCTTCTGCCTTACTACTTGGCTATGGCGCCATAATTTGCCTCACCAAGAAAGTATACCATGTTACTCTGATTTGTCAAGCGGATCGAAAATCACTATCTGTTGCTGTGAAGCTTCCGAAACGGTTCAAAAATTGACCAGTTAGTTCAGTTGCTCCCCTTCATGAAAAAGGCCCGGAAGCGATGCTTCCGGGTCCTTTAAGATGTTTAGTTAGTTCAGTAGCAGTTCGATTTCTGCTCTGACTGCTTCTGTGATGGCCAGATTGCCGCCCAGAACATACGCTTTGTTCGGATTGACCGATTCAATGTATGCCTTGGTTTCAGCGTTCAGTTCATCTGCAGGAGTGATCAGGAGCGGAGCGTTGTACTTGTTGCTGAGGCCGGCTGCTGACAGGGCATCGTAGGGCTTGAGGCCATTGGTCACGATGACGCTGGTCGGGTCAGCATAGAACTTATTGGCAATGGCAACAGCCGTTGCGTAGCGGGTAGCTCCTGCTACACGTTCAACCGTGATGCCCTTTGCCTTCAGATCATCTTCAGCCGCAGTTGTCTCGACTTTCGTTCCTCCCAGAAGGATGGCGGATTTGACGCCTTCCAGGGAAGCTTCGATCATGGCATTGGATTTTCCGTCATTCAGAAGGATACCAACGCCCATCTTGCCGGCGGCTGCACCCATGGTGAGTGCGTCGAAAACGGTGGATCCATTGGCGATGACGGCCTTGTCTGTCACTCTGGAGATATCGCGGACTTTCCGGTCAACCTTCACAGAAGTTTCATAACGGGTGGCTCCGCCGAGGCGTTCCACATCCAGACCGAGAGCCTTAACTGCTTCTTCCGTTGCCTGAGAAACCACGAGGTCTCCGCCGATGATCATGGCATTGGTTGCACCAAGGCGCTTGATTTCAGCTGTCAGGGCATTGGTCAGACCAGCTTTTCCAGTCAGCAGAACCGGAGCCTGCAGGCGAATGGACAGAGGTCCGGCCAGCAGAGAGTCGGTTGCGGATTCACCGCTGACCAGGATAACCCAGTCTGCGCGGTCAAAAGCTTTCTTGCTGACTTCGATGGAGGTCAGATAACGGGTATCGCCTTCGATGCGAACCGCGTTTTCAACTTTTTCCTCACGGACGACCTCGACCGTTTTCTCGGTCTTGTGTCCGAGAGCATCTTCCACTACGAAATTGAACGTATTGACGCCCACTTTCAGAGCAACTTCATGGGACATGGTCTTGGTAACTTTTTCAATCTTCTGGTTAAATCCGTCATAGGTGAAGATTTCTTCATTGTTGAGCTTCAAACGCAGGAAGGGGAGTTCGTCACTCATGGTGACATCAAGAACTGCCTTGTCGGAAGCAGCGTCGCGATCCTGTACCTGGACATCCAGTTCAGGCGCTCCGTTATCAACATAGATCCAGCGGATTAAGGAGTCTTCGGTGCCATCCTTAGCTCTGACAAGGAGCTTCAGGGAGCGGAAACCGGGATCCATCTGGATGGTGGTATCAATTTTCCAGTGCGGTCCAACGTAAATTGGAGGTGCTTCCGGATCATTGGGATTCGGAACCGGACCGTTTTCTACGAATTCACCGACCTGATCGTAAGTCTTGGACTCAGTGATCAGCTGGATCGTATCCATGTACTGAACATCCAGTACGTATGCGGTAACATGGACATCTGTTGTTTCAGAAATTTCAGCAGGTTCAAGCCAGAGCATGAACGGAGAATATTCTTCCTGGGGATAATCCTGAGTCTTAACGGTTGTGACTCCTTCATTCAGCAGATTGTCATAGGCATAAATGTAGAGTTCGAACACTTCATCGCCACGCAGTGCGGCAACATCTACGGAATATTTGTTGTCATCGGTTTTTTCGACTTCAATATCCTTGCTGTTGTCAGTCTGGGAATTGGAAACGATGAACTGAGCTACTCCGACACCGCGATCTTCTGGACCATCGGTGGCTTCAAAGGTCAGTGTGTCGCCTTCCAGTTTGACATTCTTGACAACCGGTGCGCTGTAATCAACCAGAATCGGAACCAGCTTCACCTGGTCAACAGCCTTTTCGTAGTTGATGGTACCTCTCATCTCGTAGAAGTATTTTCCTTCCGGGATGTAGCCATCCTGGAGTTTGCCGTTCCACTCGCCTTCAGCCAGGTTTGTGTAGGGGACAAATCCTGGACGATACAGCAGGGCAACCTTGTTGACGAAGGTGGTTGAACCGATCTTGAAGATCGGAGCCTTGTTCTCATCAAGGATCGAGAAGCTGAATTTCTCTGCGTTGCGCAGGAAGCTCAGCTGCGGGCTGACATCGCCGGTTCCCAGCAAAGTGGAGGCGAAAGTGCCGGGATTGAGTTCGATGCGGTTATTCTTATGCAGGAAGTAGTCATCCTGAACTTCGGAATATCCAAACAGTGCGGAGGATTCGAAGAAGGATGGTCCATCCGGATCTTCGGCCGGATAGGGATAGAAGTTATCCAGGATCTGCGGCTTGTTCCAGTCTCCGTAGAAGCCCATGAAGGGAACGGTGGTGGTTCTGCCGTTGTTGTCGGTCATGACAACAAACCCTTCGATAAACTGCTCGGTTTCGATGGCATCCTCGGAGAAATCAACATGCAGATTGACTGCTTTCTTCGCGCCGCCGGCCAGGGAGAATTCCTTGGTTCCAGTCACGGTTGCTTTGACTTCTCTGGACAGTTCGGTGTAGGAACCATCCTCGATATCATCGGTGATGACATATACTTTCGATGTGTAGGACAGTTCGTCCTGGCCAAAGTTCTCAACCGTCAGGTTCAGGTCAAACGCTTTGTTCGGAACTTCCTTGAGTTCGATTTTTGCTTCTTTGGTGGTCGGGTGGTATGCCAGTGTTCTGGTTTCCACCGCATTTTCCAGGTCCATCAGACCGGCTCCCTGTACTCTCGGGCTGCGGGCAGCACCGCCAAAGAACAGAACTTTTGCGGAGTTCATCATCAGGTTCTTGGTGAGTGAGGATTTATCCAGCTTGGAAAGATCCTTGAACGCTTCGCTGCTGTTGATGTAGCCTTTGACCACGGCAGATCCGCCGGCAACGTGCGGCGTAGCCATGGAGGTACCGGACATCAGACCATAGGTGCCATCATTCTGTGTGGAATTAATGGACTGACCCGGGGCGGAAATTTCCGGCTTCAGGCGCAGATCATTGGTGGGACCCCAGGTGGAGAAGGAAGCCATCTGAATGGTGGGCGTCTCTACCGGAGTAGCGGAGAACTTGATCTTTTTCGCTGCCAGAGCGACTAAGTCGGCACCCGTTGCCTTATCGGCAAACAGGTAGGGGATGGTGGCATTTTCGCCGCCGGCCATGCTGATCAAGTCTCCATCGGAATGGTTATAGATGATCAGAGCGACCGCACCGGCCGCCTGAGCGTTCGCCAGCTTGTCAATGAAGTTCGGTGTACCGCCGCCTCTGGAGACTACGGCAACCTTGCCTGCCACATTAGCTGATGCGTACTCTGCGGGCGAACCGTAGCCGGCAATGGCAAAGTCCATTTCCGTATCACCGAACACATCCACTGGATGTGGGCTAAGTTCAGCGGGCAGTATCGTCTTCTTCTGAGCACCGGCAGTGCTGGTGTACTCAGCAAAGGTTTCTTCCCACTTCTGGGGTGTTTTGTCGGTTGCGGCTACTACAAAGCTTTCCCGGGTAACAGCAGGAGTTGACATCAGACCCTGGTCAGGAATCCAGGAAGCCGCGGTGCGGCCGGTGCCCTCCGTCATGTTGCGGTCATTTCCCGCAGCGATGGCTACTACAACGCCTGAATTTCTGGCATTGACTACAGCCTTGTCCAGAGCGCTTTCAGTCCAGGTGGTGAAGCCGTTGGCTGCTCCCAGGGACAGGTTGAAGGCATCTGCTCCAAGCATGACGCCGTCTTCCATAGCCTTGATGTAGATATCATCAAAGGTGGTGGAGAGGAGCGGGTCATTGGAGAAAACTCTCAGGGCTAGCAGCTGAGCTTCAGGGGCAACGCCCTTGATCTCGCCGTTGGCACCGATGGTTCCTGCTACATGCTGACCGTGGCTTTCGCCATACTCGTAGATTGTATTGTTCTGGTCATAGTAGTTGTAGGCATAAGGGAACTTATCACTAACGTATCTGCCTTTCAGATTCATTAATACGGCGCTGTTCTCCTTGATTTTAGCCTTGTCAGGATTCGAGAGAACAAAATCCGGATGGGAGGTGTCAAATCCGGAGTCGATGACTCCGACAACAAGACCCTCACCTGTATAATCCAGGTCCCAGGCATACGGTGCGTTCACCGCGCCGACAGACTTGGTCATGAATGGCTCCGGTCTGGAGTATTCATGGGATACATAGACATCCACAACGCCCGGAAGGGACTTGAGGGTTTCCATGTCTTTACGCAATACTTTGGCACTGGCTCCGTTGAACACCTGACGGAACGTATCTAATTTCTTGAACTCAATTCCCTTGCTGGAAACTGCCTTGAAGAAGGTGGACTGTTCCGCAGCGATTTTGCTCAGTGAACTGGTGCCTGATTTGAATAATGAGACCTTGTTCGGCTGAGTAGCGAATTCTACGATGACACGCAGTTCTTCATTGGGATCAACTTTTTCTGGCTTCTCCCGATCAAGCTCATCCCTGCGATACTTCTCAGCCAGTTTGCTGATACGATCCGCTGCCTGAACTTTTTCAGGGCTTTTCGGAGTTGGATTGGTGGATTCTGCACGTGCAGTGATGGCACCCCCCGGTACCACGATACTGAGTGCAAGGACGGTCGACAAGATTCGTTTGAATAGATTTTTCTTCATCATGACTCCTTGTTTTCTGTAGTGAGTTGTATGAAACGACGGCAGAAAGCAAGCAACAATCGTATTCCGCACAGGCCTACGAAAAACTACCCCTATTCGTTTTGTTGCAGCTTGCCATAAGTTAAGGCGACGGTCTGGGCGGCCAAAGCTATGACCGCATCCGGAATGCGACGGCGGCTCCCACGAACTTGCGCTGTGATACGCGGTGCGACGGGAAAAGAAACAAACAGCTATACCAAAAGGACGTTCCATTTGATTATTGCCGCAACCTGAGCCATTGTCAGATTTCCGCAATAAACCGATTAAAGTCCCTCAGGAAACACAGGATGTTGCTGAAGTTCTGCCGAGACCAATTTATGGTTTTAAGGCATTAGAAACGTCATCAACAAATTCATATTTTTCATCGAAATTAAAATCCAATGCCTAAACCAACAACCAGATTCATTTCGCTGTGTAAAATGTTCGATCATTGTCACACCAACAAATCCCGAACTATTAAGTCGATATGAAATAATAATTGGTATGCCCATGAAGTTAGGTTGAGTCCAATGAAATTGTTTACTGGATAGTTTGATGCCCATCAATTGAATCATTCAATCTTGTTCATACTTCATCAGTATACCATGAAGAGCCGCCTTGGAGGTGATTGTTTACTGCAGAGCCAGTTCAGATTTTGTTTTTTTCATAATAGAGTCCTCCCGTTTCCGAGAGGGTCTGGTCGTATATGGTTCAGTAACGAAACTCCGATTTCAATCTTCAGATCGACAAGATCGTACTTGGATTGTTTTTAATAATCGTTTTAGAGGCCGATTGTTCAAACCATTCTATGCCCCGTCACTTTGATCCTCTGGTTCAAATAGGCCATATTAAAAAGAAATTCAAGTATTGTAATGTATTGATCTGATCACACCATCATTGGCAAAGGAAGGTAATAAAAACCGGATGAAATCATCCGGCTAAAGGGTCATTGAATCTTCTCTAAATAAAAAACCATTTTCACTGCGCTTCGAACAGTGGCCTGAATGAACTGCTCTTGCCCTGGAGAATGGGGGGGCTGAACTTTGACCGGGGGGCTCGAGGCCGTTAATGGTCGTCTCATCATTGAAAAGAAAGTCCACTATCATTATGCCAGCGCTGGCTTATGCAAAATGTCTCATTGCAAGGACCGCTTATTGGGCTGATCCGACCTTTACTTGAGGATTTCCTTCACCGGACCGGCAGTTGATCCGGATAGCTCTGACTCCTACCTAATACCCCCAGGCTCATCCGATGGCATTAAAATAAGCATGACTGCCAGTTCGGCAGTCATGCTTAAACAGTCATCTGACTGAAAAATATTTAAATGGAGGCGCCAACCAGATTTGAACTGGTGCGTAGAAGTTTTGCAGACTTCTGCCTTACCACTTGGCTATGGCGCCATCAGAAGATGGTGGCTTCACTCGGAATCGAACCAAGGACACGAGGATTTTCAATCCTCTGCTCTACCAACTGAGCTATGAAGCCATCTTCTGGATATTGTGGAAACTTTCTACCTTTGCAATGAAAAATAAAATTGTTCCCTCAAGACTGCATATAGTTCTTCAAACGTAATTCATCATTTTTAACTTGTTTAAGATCAAGCCCTCGATCGATTAGTATGAGTCAGCTGCATGCATTGCTGCACTTACACCCCTCACCTATCTACCTTGTGTTCTTCAAGGGATCTTACTGGATTACTCCATGGGAAATCTTGTCTCAGGGTGGGCTTCACGCTTAGATGCTTTCAGCGTTTATCCCGTCCCAATATAGCTACCCAGCCATGCCGCTGGCGCGACAACTGGTACACCAGTGATTGGTCCAACCCGGTCCTCTCGTACTAAGGTCAGCTCCCTTCAAATTTCCTACGCCCGCGACGGATAGGGACCGAACTGTCTCACGACGTTCTGAACCCAGCTCGCGTGCCACTTTAATGGGCGAACAGCCCAACCCTTGGGACCTACTTCAGCCCCAGGATGTGACGAGCCGACATCGAGGTGCCAAACCTCCCCGTCGATGTGAACTCTTGGGGGAGATCAGCCTGTTATCCCCGAGGTAGCTTTTATCCGTTGAGCGATGGCCCTCCCACGAGGTACCACCGGATCACTAAGCCCGACTTTCGTCCCTGCTCCACTTGTAGGTGTCGCAGTCAGGCTCCCTTCTGCCTTTACACTCTATGGACGATTTCCGACCGTCCTGAGGGAACCTTTGGGCGCCTCCGTTACTTTTTAGGAGGCGACCGCCCCAGTCAAACTGCCCACCTAGCAATGTCCCGTGACCCGTTTCCTGGTCTCCGGTTAGAATCCCAATATCTACAGGGTGGTATCCCAACGGTGACTCCCCATGACCTGACGACCATGGTTCTTCGTCTCCCACCTATCCTGTACAGTAAATATCGAAACTCAATGCTAAGCTACAGTAAAGCTCTACGGGGTCTTTCCGTCCAATCGCGGGTAGCCAGCATCTTCACTGGCACTACAATTTCGCCGGATTTGTTGTTGAGACAGTGCCCAAGTCATTACGCCATTCGTGCGGGTCAGAACTTACCTGACAAGGAATTTCGCTACCTTAGGACCGTTATAGTTACGGCCGCCGTTTACTGGGGCTTAAGTTCATACCTTCGCTTGCGCTAAGCATTCCCCTTAACCTTCCAGCACCGGGCAGGCGTCAGCCCCTATACTTCAGCTTGCGCTTTTGCAGAGACCTGTGTTTTTGTTAAACAGTTGCTTGGGCCATTTCACTGCGGCCATGTCGCCATGGCACCCCTTCTCGCGAACTTACGGGGTTAATTTGCCGAGTTCCTTAACAACAATTCTTCCGATGGTCTTAGGATTCTCTCCTCATCTACCTGTGTCGGTTTGCGGTACGGGCAGCATGTCGCTCCTTAGAGGCTTTTCTTGGCAGCGTGAACTCGGGTATTTTCGTATCTCAGAATATGCCAGAAGGGATTTGCCTCCTCTGACTCCCTCGAATACTTCGACAGGCTCTTCCAACCGCCTGTTACCCTATCCTCCTGCGTCACCCCATCGTGTTAACGCTTCATGCCGGTATCTGAATATCAACAGATTGTCCATCACCTACGCTTCTCAGCCTCGGCTTAGGCCCCGACTAACCCTGAGCGGACGAACCTTCCTCAGGAAACCTTAGATTTTCGACCTGCGGGATTCTCACCCGCATCTCGCTACTTATGCCAACATTCTCACTTCTTAACAGTCCACAGCTCCTTTCGGTACTGCTTCGCCCCGTTAAGAACGCTCCTCTACCGCGTATATTAAAATATACACCCGTAGCTTCGGTGATAGGTTTTAGCCCCGGACATCTTCGGCGCAGGATCTCTCGACTAGTGAGCTATTACGCACTCTTTTAATGAGTGGCTGCTTCTAAGCCAACATCCTAGTTGTCTTAGAAATCCCACATCCTTTTCCACTTAACCTATACTTGGGGACCTTAGCTGACGATCTGGGCTTTTTCCCTTTTGACAATGGCACTTATCTGTCACTGTCTGACTGCCGGATTAAAGTCTTTGGCATTCGGAGTTTGATAAGGTTCGGTAAGCGATATGCCCCCTAGCCCATTCAGTGCTCTACCTCCATGACTCATCATCCAACGCTAGCCCTAAAGCTATTTCGAGGAGAACCAGCTATCTCCGAGTTCGATTGGAATTTCTCCGCTATCCACAGCTCATCCCATGGTTTTTCAACACCAATGTGGTTCGGTCCTCCACGAGATTTTACTCTCGCTTCAACCTGTCCATGGATAGGTCACCCGGTTTCGGGTCTGCAACATGCAACTAGACGCCCTGTTAAGACTCGGTTTCCCTTCGGCTGCGCACCTGAAGTGCTTAACCTTGCTGCATATCACAACTCGTTGGCTCGTTCTACAAAAAGCACGTCATCACACGCTTATGGTGCTCTGACCGGTTGTAGGCACACGGTTTCAGATTCTATTTCACTCCCCTTCCGGGGTTCTTTTCACCTTTCCCTCACGGTACTGCTTCACTATCGGTCATCAGGTAGTATTTAGCCTTGGGAGGTGGTCCTCCCTGCTTCCCACCGGGTTTCACGTGTCCGGTGGTACTCTGGATCACTCTCGGTCCGTCTTCCCTTTTCGCCTACAGGTCTGTCACCTTCTATGGCGCTGTTTCCCAACAGCTTCGGCTAAGGGGCCTCTTCCCTTTCTTGAGTGTCCGCAACCCCAGAGAGCAAGCTCCCTGGTTTGGGCTCTTTCCTTTTCGCTCGCCGCTACTAAGAAAATCGATGTTTCTTTCTCTTCCTCCGGGTACTTAGATGTTTCAGTTCTCCGGGTGTGTCTTCCTA
Source organism: Clostridiaceae bacterium HFYG-1003 (assembly GCA_024579835.1). Classification (NCBI taxonomy): domain Bacteria; kingdom Bacillati; phylum Bacillota; class Clostridia; order Eubacteriales; family Clostridiaceae; species Clostridiaceae bacterium HFYG-1003. The sequence continues at coordinate 3,122,812 of CP102060.1, read as the reverse complement.
TAGAGTATGGATTCCTCTATGGATGCCTTTCGGCGGGTTGCCCCATTCGGTGATCTCAGGATCACTGGCTATGTGCGCCTACCCTGAGCTTATCGCAGCTTATCGCGACCTTCTTCGACTCCTGATGCCAAGGCATTCACCATGCGCCCTTTATAGCTTGATCTTTTTTCAAGTTAATTTTTGGCTCAAGGTTGGAGCTTTCGCTCCCCTTGACGTTTTTGAATTGTTGTCAATAACTTTTCAGTTAATGACTAACTTCTCAACGAAATTGTTTTTTCTACAATTTTGCTTTACGTTTTAAGAATATATGCAGTTTTCAAAGAACAATTGAGAAGAAAAAAATGCCCCACCTTCAAGAAGTCATTCTCATTAGCTGGTGTTGCAGCTGTTCTCTCAAGATTAAACAGAATACTTGGATGTACAAATCAGTAATCCTTTTATGGGAGATATCCGTGAAATGGATATCCTTTTATCTCATCCATGTTGCCATGGCTGTGACTCCCTAGAAAGGAGGTGATCCAGCCGCAGGTTCTCCTACGGCTACCTTGTTACGACTTCACCCCAATCGCTGACCCTACCTTCGGCCGCTGGCTCTATAAATAGTTACCTCACGGACTTCGGGTATTGCCAACTCTCATGGTGTGACGGGCGGTGTGTACAAGGCCCGGGAACGTATTCACCGCGACATGCTGATTCGCGATTACTAGCAACTCCGACTTCATGCAGGCGAGTTGCAGCCTGCAATCTGAACTGGGGCAGGTTTTATGAGATTTGCTCCTCCTCGCGGGATCGCGTCTCTTTGTACCTGCCATTGTAGCACGTGTGTAGCCCTAGACGTAAGGGGCATGATGATTTGACATCATCCCCACCTTCCTCCCGGTTAACCCGGGCAGTCTTGCCAGAGTGCTCAACTGAATGGTAGCAACTGACAATAGGGGTTGCGCTCGTTGCGGGACTTAACCCAACATCTCACGACACGAGCTGACGACAACCATGCACCACCTGTCTTCCTGCCCCGAAGGGCTTCCCCGATTAAGGGTAATTCAGGAGATGTCAAGTCTAGGTAAGGTTCTTCGCGTTGCCTCGAATTAAACCACATGCTCCGCTGCTTGTGCGGGCCCCCGTCAATTCCTTTGAGTTTTAATCTTGCGACCGTACTCCCCAGGCGGGGTACTTACTGTGTTTACGACGGCACAGGGGGAGTTGATACCCCCTACACCTAGTACCCATCGTTTACGGCGTGGACTACCAGGGTATCTAATCCTGTTTGCTCCCCACGCTTTCATGCCTCAGTGTCAGTTACAGTCCAGAAAGCCGCCTTCGCCACTGGTGTTCTTCCTAATATCTACGCATTTCACCGCTACACTAGGAATTCCGCTTTCCTCTCCTGCACTCAAGTAACCCAGTTTGGAATGCAGTTCCCGGGTTGAGCCCGGGGATTTCACATCCCACTTAAGTTTCCACCTACGCATCCTTTACGCCCAGTAAATCCGGACAACGCTCGCCACCTACGTATTACCGCGGCTGCTGGCACGTAGTTAGCCGTGGCTTGTTTTTTGGGTACCGTCATTATCGTCCCCAATCAAAGAACTTTACGACCCGAAGGCCTTCATCATTCACGCGGCGTTGCTGCATCAGGGTTTCCCCCATTGTGCAATATTCCCCACTGCTGCCTCCCGTAGGAGTCTGGACCGTGTCTCAGTTCCAATGTGGCCGATCACCCTCTCAGGTCGGCTACGCATCGTCGCCTTGGTGAGCCGTTACCTCTCCAACTAGCTAATGCGCCGCGGGCCCATCTCAAAGCGGATTTCTCCTTTGATACGCTCATAATGCTAAATGCGTATATTATGCGGTATTAATCTTCCTTTCGGAAGGCTATTCCCCTCTCTGAGGCAGGTTACCCACGTGTTACTCACCCGTCCGCCGCTAGGTGTATACACCTCGCTCGACTTGCATGTGTTAGGCACGCCGCCAGCGTTCGTCCTGAGCCAGGATCAAACTCTCATGTTAAAAGTTTGAACTAGCTTTTAGTCGATTTTTTAGTCTTGTCTGACTACTCAAAATGAATTGCTGGTTTGTTTTACCTTGTATTCTGTTTAATTTTCAAAGAACAGTTCGTTTCGTTGCCGCTTTAGGCGACTTCTATATATTACCAACTGCACATCGCCTTGTCAACGACTTTTTTCAAAAGATTTCTCGGAGCTTGGCGCATCATCATTCGATATGATATTGAGCTGTTTTCTTGCCCAGCGGGTACTACCAAGTTTACCCTGTTTTTCTTTGGTTTTCAACAGCAAAGTTGGGCTAATATTAAGCTCTCCTCAGATGCTGCTGTTTCAATCAATCAGTTTCAACGTTTAAAGAATAAAGTGGTGAGATGCGGCATAAGACCTCCATATATAAGATGCACAACTTCCAAGAACCAAGTTCAGTCTACCTGTCAGAAGTCGTACGAAAGATGAAATAACATTCATTTTACCGTTCGATGTTATCTCCCTCCCTCTTATACTGCCAGCTACACAAAAAATCCAATCTGGCAGCGAGCAATCAACAAAGATATTTTCCGGTCAGCTTCATCATTCAATGCCTCGTTCCTGCTGAGATGGCACTTATTGAAGCAGAATCCATCCAGGATAACTTTTCTATTCAATTTTCTAAAATCCTATTGACAGATTATAACCAATATGGGAAACTAGGATATGTCGCGGGGGCGTAGCTCAATTGGGAGAGCGCTTGAATGGCATTCAAGAGGTAGTGAGTTCGAATCTCATCGTCTCCACCACAAAACTCTGTTCATCTGTTTATGCAGATCAACAGAGTTTTTATTTTTCTATAAATTCAGTTACCAGTCATTCCTCTGGCGCAATGACATCCGACAATTTTATGAGCAATAAAAAAAATGCAGTGTGAACTGCATTTTTTGAATGTCAATGATGAAGGTGTCTATTGATGGTTAGTCCCAATAGGGTCTAAGGTAACCCTTAATCCGTCCTACACTCTGGTACCAGTCCAAAGATTTAATTTCCACTGTTTTTCCCGGTCTGGGCGAGTGAATCATCTTGTTGTCTCCGATATAGATTCCAACATGTGAAATGCTGTAACCATCGGTCATCACGATGATGTCTCCAGGGCGCCGGTTGGAAGATGAAATCTTGGTGTCGATTCCGTACCATTGCTGGGTTGCAGTTCTCGGGATTCTATATCCCACCCGGCCATATACATACTGAGTCAGGCCGGAACAGTCAAATCCGCCTTCTGACCAGGATTCCCCTGCATAGACATAGGGTGCTCCGATCAGTTTCCTGGCCTCAGCAACCACGCGATCCCCAATCGTGTTGGATGTGGTGCTGGTCTGAATAACGCTGGATGTGGAGCTGGCGGTGGAACTAACGTAGGGCAGACTGTTGAACAGCGTGCTGGAAATGAACCAGTAGGACTTATACGAAAAGCCTTTCTTGCCATTATGCTCGATATAGACATAGTTTCCGTTCCGTCCCAGGACTTTGACATCAGTACCCTTGTACACATAGCCAATTTTGGTGGATGAGCTGCTGGCACTGGATCTGACATTTACATTCCCTGTAGCCGTAATGGTAGACCCTTTCCAGTATGAGTTATAGGTGTATCCAATTTTTCCATTATAAGAAATCTTGTAATATCCGTTCTGAATGCCGAGGTACTGAACATTGGTTCCTGCAGCAATATATCCCAGCTTTGAGGAATAATTGTTACTGGATGCTCTTAGATTAACCCCAGACTTTGCGGTGATTGTAGTAGCTTCAGCAATAACTCCGGTAAGCGGAGCCAGAAAAGTGGAAACCGCAAGTGCTGCAGAAACCATAATCTTTACTTTTAAATTTCTTGTCTTCATATGTTCTCCTGTCTCTTACCTAATAGTATTTTTTATCTACCCTTCAATGACAGTCACTATATTACAAAAGGATGACAAATATTGCAAGGAAATGAATCTTTACATCAGCTTTATAATCGATATTTGTTAATTTGAGACGGTTTATAATAACATTCTTGTACCATTATAGCCATTTCTATTAACGGTTAGATAGTAACAACTTGCAATTATTATAAGAATTGCTATTATCTAATCATGAATCAAATGCCGTACTTTCTTTATTTCATCTTCACAAATGGGTTCCATTTTGCATTTTTGTTATTGAAAGTTGTAAACGTCCTGTTGATTCCCTCCTTAGATTTAGGAGTTTGTCCTCATAAAAAGTAAATTCCGACTGCATTGGAGGACATTGCGCTCAAAATGGCCTGGGCGCACATTTTTCGGCTGTTTTCTTAAAAAATGAACGAAAAACTATAGCATTTCAAACCCGCATAGTGTATACTCTTTTTATGGAAACTTTGGGACGTTAACTCAGCTGGGAGAGTGTCACCTTGACGTGGTGAAAGTCATAGGTTCGAGTCCTATACGTCCCACCATCCAGAAAAGGAATTTTTAGAAATTCCTTTTTTTATACCCTTTTTTATCCAGGAGGTCTGTGATGTATAAATTCCTGTTATTCGATTTGGACGATACAATTCTCGATTTTAAGTCAGCCGAAACTCATGCCTTTTCTTCGCTGCTGGAACATCACGGAATTCAAGCAACGCCGCAAAGAATTGATCGTTATTCAGCCATCAACCAGGCATTGTGGCTGCAGCTGGAACGAAAAGAAGTCAAACTGACTGATGTGCTGCACGGACGTTTTGAGCACTTTTTCCGTGAGATCGGGATACAGGTAGACGGCGAAGAAGAAGAAACCCTTTTCCGTTTCCATCTGAATCAACATGCCCAGTTAATTCCTGATTCCAGGCAGCTTCTGGCCGGATGGCATTCCACCTACAAAGTATATGCCGTATCAAACGGCGTACTTCAAACCCAGATGCTTCGACTCAAACTCGCTCAAATTGACCATCTGTTTCATGGCCTGTTCATCTCAGAGACAGTAGGTGTCAATAAACCGGATCCAGCGTTCTTCCGGCATGTGGCGGACTCCATCCCAGACTTCCGTGCCGATCAGGCGATTATTATCGGAGACAGTCTAAGCTCTGACATCCGGGGCGGCAACCGTGCAGGAATTACCACCTGCTGGTTTAATCGATTTGACCTCCCCAATCCAACAGAACCGGATTTAGTTCCTGATCACGTAATCCATAATCTGTCCGAGCTGGATCACATTCTCAAGTCATAAATTCAAAACGGTGAAGTCAGCCTTTGACTTCACCGTCATTTCTTTTGTCGGAACTCTGCTTAATTGAAGGAAGATTGATTCCATCACCCTGTAGCTGAACTCATCTGAAACTCGGGACCGCTTCTTTACAATCTTTTCGCTTTTGCTGTGGGGTTTCTGAATTGTTTCCAATGATATAATGATTTCATCAAGCGATGTGGAGGAACGAAATTGAAAATATTCTCCTATTTAAACTTTTTGTTTTATGCGATCACTTTTGTGATTATGTTCTCCCTGGTTTTCTATAAACGGGAACGCCCGGAGAAAGTTCTGGGCTGGCTCCTTGTGCTGGTTTTCCTCCCACCTGTGGGGCTCCTGCTCTACTTATATATGGGCATAAATTGGCGGGATACTGTACTGAATGAGCGGTATTCGCCTGCTGTCACTGAACTCATCAACAAGTCACTCCGTGATTTTGAGGGTCCCAATGAGGGAGTGGCGCGAATGGTCTCCAACCTGACGGGAACGCCCATGTTCCATTACAACAAAATTAAGCTCTATAAGGATGGAATTGAGAAGTTTGAGGATCTGATCCACGACATCAGCCAGGCGAAGCATCATATTCACATGGAATACTATATTGTAAAATCCGATGAGATCGGACGCCGTGTTTTCCTGGCATTAAAAGAACGAGCGCTGGCTGGAGTAAAAGTCCGGGTCATCATGGATAAAATCGGCGGCCGGCCCTTTGATAAGCATCTGAAAAAAGAACTGATGGACGCTGGCGTTGAAATCGTCACTTACACTGCTGCCTTTGCCTTTGTCTCCCGGTTCATTGATATGTCCATCAACTATCGGAATCACCGCAAAATGGCGATCATTGACGGCAGCATCGGCTATATCGGTGGCAACAACATCGGGGATGAGTATGTCTCAAACAGTGACATGGGATACTGGCGAGACACACATATGAGAGTAGAAGGAGATTTTGTTCTGGGAATGCAGGGTTTATTCTTTGATGATTTCTCCGCAGTCCTTCACCGGAATCAGGTCAGTAAGAAATGGGAATACATGAAGCGCAGTGAGATCTACGCCGAAGAGTCCGATCTTTCCAGTTATTTCCAGCCCTCTTCCGTATCGGACGAAACGCCCATGCAAATTATCTATTCCGGTCCGGAATCCGCCCTTTATTCCATTGAACTCCTATTCCTGAAGATGATAACAACTGCCCGTGAAAGAATCTATATTTCCACACCCTACTTCATCCCCAGTGAAGGAACGATGTCAGCCCTGAAGGCAGCCATCCAATCCGGCGTGGATGTTCGAATCATGTTCCCGGCGCAGTTTGATCACCCCATAGTCGGGCACGCCTCCATGACGTATCTGGGAGATTTGATCGAAAATGGAGCTCGGGTATTTATGTATGACAAGAAGGCATTCAGCCATAACAAAGCCGTTGTCTGCGATGGCCGAAGCTTCACTTTGGGCACCGCCAATTTTGATGTCAGATCCTTCTTTTTCAACTACGAGGTGAATGCCGTCGTTTATGATGAGTACTTCGCCGCCAAAATGGAAGGGATGTTTCATGAAGACATGGACCATGCCGAAGAACTGACCCTGGAAAAATATTTAAACCGTCCCAAGCTGACCTTGATGAAAGAAAGCTTCTTCCGGGTCTTCTCACTCCTGTTTTAGTTTCCCGAACAGGGAATCAGGCTGCATCCCCCTCATCCATCAGCCAGATTTGACTGCCCGATAAATCAGCCGGATATTCCAGGCTGATCCAGCTGCCACTTAAACACACATGGATATGAAACTGCCACGGACAAATCCACCGCTACGAAAAAAGACAGGGTCATGAAGTATTTCTCTTCATGACCCTGTCTTTTATAACCTTCACGTTTTCTATTGATCAGAACCATTCATGATTTCACGGCCTAATCGATCTACCGTCAGGAAACGGTCCGAACCCAGCTTCTTCCGGATCACAGAAGCGGCCTCTCCCAAATTTGGCACTCGTGTTCTTACGTTGTGCGAGTCGGATCCCAACAGAAAATGATCTCCCCGTTTCAACTGATCCAGCGCCTGTCGGCGGGATTTTCCGGAAAGGATATACTCACCGTTGATTTGAAACAAAGCGCCCATATCAATCAGATCATTGAGTTTATCAATTGCCACCGGGAAATCCGGATAGCGCTCCACATGAGCCAGGATTGGAGTCAGTCCGTGATTATTGATAATGGAATTAACCTCACTGATGATCCCTGCAGTCCAGATTGAAAACGGCATTTCAATCAATATCGCTTCCGTTCCCTGGATCTTCAGACGATCAAAGTCGGATAGGCGGCTCATCCCGGAAAAGAATGAAACTTCAGCACCCAGCCGGATGTCAGGTACATCCATTCCTTCCACCGCTTCCCGCAGCAGGTCATAGGCTCGCTGACGTCGTGTCAGGAAGTCAGAAATGGATTCCTTTGTATGGTAATAATGTGAAGTAGCGACGACCGTCCCGACCCCCTGGTCTTTCAGCATTTTCATCAGCTGAATGGACTCGCCGACATCGCTGCTGCCATCATCCATATGTGGCAGGATATGAGTATGAAAATCTATCATGCGCCTTCCCCCAGGAGTTTGCCTGTTATTCTATCGAGCTGCAGTTTCCTTATATGAGCGGTAACTTGAATATCTGCGATTTCCCTTGGCATTGACTCCGTTCAGCACAAAGCCCAGGACATTCGCTCCGGCGAACTTCAACTGAGACAGCGCAGAATGAACTGCATCTTGCTGGGTTCTGCTTGCCCGGATGACGAAAATAATGCCCGTAAACAAGCTTGAAACAATGACCGCATCGGTCACGACACCAACCGGCGGAGTATCCACCAGGATGTAGTCATAGCGATTGGACAAGGATTCAATGAGTTCCTTCATTTTTCTCGAACCCAGCAGTTCCGAGGGATTGGGAGGAATGTCTCCCGACAGCAGCACATCGATGCTGGTGGTCTCCAGCTGGACAGTCTGGATCGCTTCCTGTACTGAATTCATGTTGACCAGCACATTGCTTAAGCCCGGCACTGCCTTTACTTTAAGCAGCCGGGAAACCTTAGGCTTGCGCAGATCACAGTCAATCAGAAGAACCCTGGATTGCGTTTCGGCAAAGGTGATTGCCAGGTTCAACGCTGTAATGCTTTTCCCTTCCCCAGCATCGGAACTTGTGACTCCGATGATTTTGCATCCTTCTGATGTGGTGGAGAACTGGATATTCGTACGAAGCGTCTTCAGCTCTTCCACAATAGAAAATGGTGTTTTCTTTCCCAGGATATGCTGACGCTCTGTCTTAATATTTTGAACGGCGTGGTCTGCTTTGCCACCGAATAATCTGAAAGACATCTTAGATCACCTCGCTGCTCATGGCATAGCCATAGTTGTTGCTGCTTGCATTCTCAAAATCAGAGATCGCCCCCAGAATCGGCAGATCCGTGATCCGCTGCAGGTCCTGTTCCGTTTTGATCCGAGTGTCCATCAGAGAGACCAGTAAAATCAGACCGGATGCCAGCATGAAACCGGCCACAAGTCCAATCATTGTGTTGGAGAGGATGTTAGGTGATGTAGGAACATCGGAAAACTTGGCCCGGTCAATGATCTTTACTGATGTACCGGTGACGATATCCGACAGATATTCAGGAGCCGTATCAGCAATTGAATTGGCCAATGCCTGAGCCTCATTCGGATCCTCCGAAGTGACGTTTACCTGAAAAACTTCTGTATTATTCAGGGATCTGGCCGAAATCATTTTATTTAGCTGTCCAGTAGTATAAAGCGAGTTGCTTCGTCCGATTACGTCGGTCAGCACCGTGTCGCTCTGGATAATCGTGATGTATGTATCAACAAGAGACTGAGCTGCCGCGATATCACTGGATGACATATTCGCTTTACTGGTGGTGGAATTGTTGACGTACATCTT